>JAFLBB010000188.1 GCA_017304135.1 Acidobacteriota bacterium
GGCCTGGCGCAGGCGCGCGGGGAGCTCGGCGGCGGCCACCGGCTGCTGGTTCATGGCGATGGCTCCGGCGGCGTCGAGCGTGAGCACAAGCGCCGGCAGCGGCTCGGCGGGGGATGGCGCCTCGGCGGCCGGCGGCAGTTGCGCTTCCAGGCCATGCGAGGTGAGCGGGGTGATCACCATGAAGATGATCAACAGGACGAGGAGGATGTCGATCAAGGGGGTGACGTTGATGGAAGCGTGCGGGCTGGTGTTCATCGCCATGCCCTGTTGGACGCCGCGGCCGTGGGGAAAGTGCCCGCCACAAAGGCAACGCCCGCTTCCGGTGAGGGAAGCGGGCGTTGCGATGCGGGAGAGGAGAGGCGCCCGGGGGCGTTACTCCATCGTGATGCCCTGGCCGGCTTTCTGCTCCAGGCGCTGGTTCTTGATCTTCTTGGTCTCCAGCGTCTTCTGGACCCAGGAATCGGCCGTTTCAATGTCCTTCTTGTAGGCATCGGCGGCTTCCTGGAGGTCGGCGCGTTCGCGGTGCAGCAGGTTCAGGTAGGCCATCGCGTCATCGTATTCCTTGTCGATTTCGATGGCCTTCTCGAGGTCCTTGATACCAGCCTCAACCACGGGCAGGTTGGCGGCGGCGACCTCTTCGCGCACCTTCTTGTCCTTGATCGGGCCGGGGTCCTCGGGCTTCATGCTGAGCTTGGCGCGGGCTTCCATGCGCTTGGGGAAGGTGCGGCCCCAGGCGATGACGCCGAGGGTGTAGTAGGCTTCCTTGTTGTTGGCGTCGGCGTCGATCACCTTCTTGTACCAGGTTTCGGCGTCGTCGAACTTCTTCTGGTGATAGAAGAGGGAAGCGATGGAGGCCAGGGCGACGGCATTCTTGGGGTCCTTGTCGAGGACCTTGGCGAACTCGTCGTAGGCGCTCTTGGCCATGGCGACGTTTTCGGGGGACTCGGCGCCGGGGATGTACTGGCTCATGTAGGCGGTGGCCAGATAGAGCCGGGCGGTGGGGAAGTCCGGATCGAGGTCGGTGGCGACTTTGAAGTATTCGACGGCTTCGGGGAACTTGGCCGCCTTGAAGGCCTGCACGCCCTTGTTGAGGTTGTCGCGCGCGCGGAGCTTTTCACAACCGGTGGCGCTCAACAGAAGGGCGGCGGCCGCCAGCGTGGCGGCGGCGAGATGAAGTTTGCTGCGCATGGATTGACTCCTTGGGTCCGCTTGCGGAGGGCTTAGTTGCCCTCCTCCATCTTGGCGGTCATCAAGCCGACCTTGTCGATGCCGACGCCCTTGGCGGTGTCGATGGCGCGGGCCACAAATTGGTATTCGATGTCCGGATCGCCCTTGACGAAGACGACGCGTTCGGCGCGGGTCTTGAAGATCTCCTCGAGGCGCGGGCCGAGGTTGGCCTCGGTGGTCTCCTCGGTGTTGATCTTCATGAGGCCGTTCTTTTCGATAATGATGACAACGGTGCGGTCATCGGCCTTGCTGGGCGGGGTGCCCGGCGGGGGCGGTTGCGGCACGAGCGTTTCCAGACCCTTCGGCGTGAGCGGCGTGATGACCATGAAGATGATCAGCAGCACGAGCAGCACGTCGATGAGCGGGGTCATGTTGATTTCGGCTTTGGGCCCGCCATCACCACCACCAACTGCCATTGACATATGGGATTCTCCTTGACCAGATTTCTCTTGTAAACCAAGCTCACGCGGGGCGGCTAGGCGCCGGCGGGCGGCGCGGCCTCTTCAGCCATCTTGCCCTTTTCGGTGCTTTCGGTGAGCAAGCCCACCTGGTCAACACCAGCGGCGCGGAGGTTATCGACCACTTCGACCACGGTGCCGTACTTGGCGCGCTGGTCGGCCTTGACGTAGCAGGTTTTGTCGACGCGGTTGGTGAGGAGGTCCTTCACCTTGTTGGGGAGCGCGTCGGCGGTCACCTGGGTGGTTTCCAGATAGACTTTGCCGTCGCGGGTGACGGCGACAAGGACGGCGTCGTCCTGGTCGGCGGCCTGCATGGGGATGGGGTTCTTGGTCTTCACAAGGTCCACGCTCACGCCCTTGGAGAGCATCGGCGTGATGACCATGAAGATGATGAGCAGAACGAGCATCACGTCGACCATGGGAGTGACGTTGATGTCGGCCACCGGCGGCGGCGCTTTTTGTTTAGGCATGGGAAACTCTCCTCTTCATTTCCGCTGCCGGGCCGGGCGGAGAGGACCGCCTTGCGGGGCGATCCTCTCAAACGGCCCGAATCAACTCGCGGATTCTGGCATCAGGCAGCGGACGGAACGGGCAGACTACTTGCCCGCGCCGGTCTTGGCGCCGGCGCGCTTGATGAAGTAGTCGATCAATTCCGACGAGCTGTTGCCCATTTCGACGTCGAGGGACTCCAGCTTGGTGGTGAACAGGTTGAACATCCACACGGCCGGGATGGCGACGAAGAGGCCGATGGCGGTGGCCACGAGGGCTTCCGAAATACCGCCGGCGACGGCGCCGAGACCAGTGGACTTTTCAGACGAAATGCCTTTGAAGGCGTTGATGATGCCGACGACGGTGCCGAACAGTCCGACGAACGGAGCCGACGAACCGATGGTGGCCAGCGTCGAGATGCCGCGCTTCATTTCGGCGTGGACGATGGCTTCAGCGCGCTCGAGGGCACGGCGGCTGGCTTCGATGGTCTCACCGGGAATGTCGCTGCTCATATCGTGAGCCTTGAATTCCTGCAAACCAGCGACGACGACCTTGGCAAGGTGCGACTTCTTGTAGCGGTCGGCGATCTTGATGGCTTCATCGAGCTTGCCTTCGCGCAGCGCGCCGGCGACGGCGGGGGCGAACAGGCGGGACTGCTTGCGGGCGGCCGAGAAGGCCATCAAGCGGTCGATCATGACGCCGATGGAGTAGGCAGACATGATGAACAGAATGATAACGACCGCGCGGGCCATCCAGCCCATCTGGTTCCACATCGACATGAGGTCGAAGCTGACGGCTCCCCCTTCCTGCAGCAGCAGGAAGGCAAAGAGTTGAAGGTTGACTAACATTGTGGTTTCTCCTGCGAGTTGATTTAAACGAAAATGACCCGGCGCCGGGAGGCTACTGGGTCAATGTGAAATTCACGTCGATCTGAGTGATGACTTCGACGGGCTCGCCGTTGAGCAGCGTCGGTTGATAGACCCACTGCCTGACGGCGTCCTGCGCGGACTGCACCAGCAGCGGGTGGCCGCCGATGAGTTGCAGGTTCTGGATGGTGCCGTCGCGGCCAATGACGGCCGTGAACTTCACCTGTCCCTGAATACGAGCCTGGCGCGCCAGCGGAGGATACACGGGCTTGGGCTGGCGAACCAGTTTGGCCGACTGCACGTTGCCGCCGACGCGAATCTGTTTGGGTACGACCGGCTTGGGGGCTTCCTTCACCGGAGGAGGAGGCGGCGGCGGGGCCGCGCTGGGAACCGAACCGATGATGCCGCCAATGACGCCGCCCATCTGGCCGCCGGGCACGCCGCCCGGCACGCCACCGACGACACCCACGGCGCCGGAGGCCGGCGGCGGCAGTTCGTCTTCCTTAATGACGGCGATTTCTTTCGGGATGACCTTGGGCGCCATGAGGCGGCCGGCGTCGAACTGGCGGGGGATGACCTTCACCACTTTCACCGGCGCGGCGGCGGGAGGCGGCGGCGGGGGAGGCGGCGGCGGAGGAGGCGCCAGGAAGGTGGTCAGCTGCACGCCGGGGAGGGTCTCAAACCAGATCATGGGGATGATGATGGCGAAGCCCAGCAGACCGATTTGCACGAGGGTGGAGATGAGGAGCGAAGACGTCTTTCGGGTCTTGCCTTGGGCCTCAATCAAGCTCTGTTCGAACATATGTTCCAGTTCCCTTCTCCGCCCCATTCAGGCGGTCACTCCATTTGGCGAAGGACATATCATACCAACACTGGCGCGCAGGGCAAAGACGAAAGGTACTACTTGCGCGCGGTTTTGGTTTTTTCCTTACGCTCAGGCTGTTTCTCGCGCGGTTCAGCAGTGCCGCGAGAGGCAACCGAGGCGGCCGCGGCCGCCTGATGACGGGCGCTCATGCGGTCGTGCCAGAAGATGACAATCGGACTCGCGATGAACACCGAAGAATACGTACCGACAAGAATGCCCATGACCAGCGCGAAGGCGAAGCCATTGAGCACGGGCCCGCCGAACAGCCACAGGGCGAGCACGGTCATGAAAGTAAGGCCAGAGGCCATGACGGTTCGCGACAGCGTCTGGTTGACGCTGAGGTTGATGAGGTCGGTCAACGACTCACGGCGCATCGACTTCACGTTTTCCCTCACGCGGTCGAAGATGACGATGGTGTCGTTCATCGAATAGCCGACCAGGGTGAGCAGGGCGGCCACGACGGTGAGCGAGATCTCCTTCTCGAAGAGGGAGAACAGGCCGACGGTGACAATGACGTCGTGGAAGACGGCGACGACGGCGGCAAAGCCGTAGATCCACTCGAAGCGGAGAGCGATGTAGATGAGCATGCCGCCGAGCGCGAACAGGGTGGCCATGATGGCCTGCTGGCGGAGTTCGGCGCCGATCTTGGGGCCGACCATTTCCGCGCTGCGGATGACAAAGGGCGACAGCGCGAAGGTTGATTTTACCGCTTCCACGGCCTGCGCGGGAACTCCTTCGGCATTTTTCAACTGATCGAAACTCGAAATCAGGCCCGACTGCGGCGGCGTGTCGCGGAAGGCGAGCATCTTTGTCGCGATGTCGAGCAATTGCTCGGTGGACAGGTTCTGGCCGGCGTTCTGCATCGGGGTGCGCAGGGCTTCGGAGAGGCCGTCGCGGCCGACGGCGTGGAAATCGGGCTTCTCCGAGGCGCCGCCGAACTTGGCGGCGAGGGTGTCGCGGACGGCCTTGCGCTCGGCTTCCAGTTGCTGTTCGCCGGCGATCTCGGTTCCAATCATGACCTCGTTGGAGCCGACGATGCGTTGCACGGAGATCTCGCCTTTGATCTGCTGGCCGAGGGCCTTGCGGATCTCGTCTTCATGCGGCGGGTTGGCGAACTTCACATACATGAGCGTGCCGCCTTTGAAATCAATGCCGTATTTCGGGCCGCCCTTGACGGCGAGGCTGATGAGGCCGGCCGCGACAAGGAGCAGCGAAAAGGCGATGAAGGGCACTTTCTTACCCAGAAAGTCGTAATTCGTATTGGCGAAAATCTGCATATGGGGATTAGCGCCGGATCCTGGGTCTCAGCCCAATAGACACCGACGATACCTGATTTGTTCCCTGGCTTGGACTACAAAAAGCTATCACAAACAAATTCCTGCGATTCGCCCTGGCGCGGGGCCCGGGCGGATGGTCTAGATGCTCAACTCCTGCATGCGCGGGTTGCGGTTCAACTCCCACTGGAAGATGGCGCGGGAGATGAAGACCGCCGTAAAGACGTTGGCCACCAGACCGATGACCAGCGTGATGGCGAAGCCCTTGACGGCGCTGTTGCCGAAGATGAAGAGAAAGGCGCAACTGACAATCGTCGTGACGTGGGTGTCGATGATGGTCAGGAAGGCGCGGTCGAAGCCGGCCTCGATGGCGGCGGGGATGGCCTTGCCGGAGCGCATCTCCTCGCGGATGCGCTCAAAGATGAGGACGTTGGAGTCGACGGCCATACCGATGGTGAGGATGATGCCGGCGATGCCGGGCAAGGTGAGCACGGCCTCAAACCAGGCGAGCACGCCGATGAGGATGAAGGCGTTGAGGACGAGGGCGAGGGTGGCGTTGATGCCGCTCTTTTTGTAATAGAGGAGCATGATGGCGACGACGGCGATGAGGCCGGAGACGCCGGCGACGAGGCCCTGGCGGATGGAGTCGGCGCCGAGCGAGGGGCCGACGGTGCGCTCTTCGAGATAGATGACGCTGGCCGGGAGCGAACCGGCGCGGAGGACCAAGGCGAGGTCGGCCGATTCCTGTTCGGAGCCGATGTTGGAGATCTGGCCGGAGTCCTCGATGCGGCTTTGGATGGTGGCCACGGAGCGGATCTGGCCGTCGAGGAGGATGGCCAGGCGCTGGCCGATGTTCTGTTCCGTGTAGCGGCCGAACTTGCGCCCGCCCTCCTGGGAGAGGGTGAAGTCAGTGGCCGGGCGGGACATTTCATCGCGGCCGGCGCGGGCGTTGCGGAGGTCGCGGCCGGTGACGACGGAGGTGCGGCTGACGATGTACCAGCCTTCGATGTCGCCTTCGCCGCGGGGGATCTGTTTGGCGAGCTTGGTATTTAAGGGCAGCACGCCGTTGTTCTGCGTCATGGCCTGCTCGGGGGTGGAAAAAGGCCCGCCCTGGACGGCGGTGATTTCGAGCATGGCGGCGGTCTGTAAAATCTGCTTGATGCGGGCGGGGTCGTCGACGCCGGGCATCTCGACGAGGATTTCGGCTTCACCGTCGCTGCGGCCGCGCTGGCGGACGGTGGACTCGGCGAGGCCGAGGCCGTTGATGCGCTTCTCGATGGTGTTGATGGCGGCGATGACGGTGTTGCGGCGGACGGCGAGGGCCTCGGTGGGTTTGATGTTGAGGCGGTAGTCGGTGGAGTTGATCGAGCTCAGCGTGTAGGAGGCGAGGTAATCGGAGGCGATGGTGCGGAAGGGGCCGGTCTTGTCGATGGGCACGCCCTTGATGGTGATTTCGAGGGACTCGGCGTTATCGAAGCCGGGGTCGTTGCGTTCGATGGAGGAGAAGGCGATGCCCTGTTTGGTCATCTCGTCCTTGAGGCGTTCGATGGACTGGTCGGCGTCGGCCTTGAAGGCGTCCTGGACCTGGACCTGGAGGACGAGGTGGCTGCCGCCGCGGAGGTCGAGGCCGAGGCGGATGTTCTTCTGGAAGTTGGCCACCAGCTCATCTTTCGATTTGGGAAGGCCGATGATCGAATAGGCGCAGGCCAGGATCACGGCCGCGATGATCAGCGCCTTCATCTTCAGGTTCTTGTACATGGCTTATTTTTTCTCTTCGTTGAGGACCGTGCTGACGGCCGAACGGGCGATCTGCAGGCGGACGTTGTCGGGCTTGATGCGCAAAGTGAGAGTGTCCCCGTCGATCCCCGTAATCGTACCAATAATACCGCCGCTGGTGACCACCGTGACGCCGTTCTGGAGTTCGGTGAGCATCTTCTGCTGCGCTTTCTTCTGACGCTGCATGGGCATGAAGAGGAGGAAATAGAAGATGCCGAAGATGAGGATGAGCGGCAGGAACTGGATGAGCGGGTTGCCTTGCGGCGCCGCTTGCAGGAGCAAAAAGCTTAGGACCACAATCGCCTCAGTAGCGGGAGCCGGAAGCGGAGGCATGGCACCGGCGTGAGCGTGACTGCCTTGTGAGATGCAGGAGATCTGGGAAGGCAGCGGAAGCTACGACGGATCTTCCACCGGCTGGGACCGCACGGAATCTAGATATTTGGGAAATGTCCCAAGCACAATAGCCTGCCTGATCGCCCGCATGATGTCAAGATACCGGTGCAGGTTGTGGAGGGTGGCCAGCGTGGAGTAGAGGATCTCGCCGGCCAGGAACAGGTGGCGAAGGTAGGCGCGGGAGTAATGGGAGCAGGTGAAGCAGGAGCAGGCTTCGTCGGGGGGACGGGGGTCCTCTTTGTAGCGTGCGTTCTTGATGATGAGTTTGCCGTGGGAGGTGAAGAGGCAGCCGTTGCGGGCGTTGCGGGAGGGCATGACGCAGTCCATCATGTCGATGCCGCGGGCGACGTATTCGGGGAGTTCTTCTGGGGTCCCTACGCCCATGACGTACCGGGGTCGAAGGACTGGGAGATGGGGGACTGTGGCCTCGGTCATTTCCATGGAAAGAGCGCGCGGTTCGCCGACGCTGAGGCCGCCGATGGCGTAACCCTCGGCATCGAGTTCGACGAGGCGCTGGGCGCATTCGGCGCGGAGGTCGGGATACATAGAGCCCTGGACGATGGGGAAGAGGGCTTGGGGGAGGGGATCGGGGCGGTGTTGGCGGCGGGGGGATTCGGCCATGCGGCGGCGGAGGTGATCCATGCCGCGGGCGGCCCAGCGGAGGGTGCGTTCCATGGAGACGCGGGAGTGTTCGTGGGAGGAGGGATAGGGCAGGCACTCGTCGAGGACCATGGCGATGTCGGAGCCGAGGGCGAGCTGGGTGTCGACGGTGGACTCAGGTGTAAAAAGATGACGGTCGCCGTTGAGGTGGGAGGAGAAGAGGACGCCGTCGTCGTTGATTTTGGTGAGTTGGGAGAGGCTGAAGGCCTGGAAGCCGCCGGAGTCAGTGAGGATGGCGCGGTCCCAGTTCATGAAGCGGTGGAGGCCGCCGAGTTTGTCGATGGATTCGTGGCCGGGGCGGAGGAAGAGGTGGTAGGTGTTGCCGAGGATGATGCGGGCGTTGAGGTCGTCGGCAAGTTGGCGCTGGGTGAGGCCTTTGACGGTGGCTTGGGTGCCGACGGGCATGAAGACGGGGGTGGGGATGGGGCCGTGGGGAGTGTGGAGGGTTCCGGCGCGGGCTCCGGTGACGGGGCAGGTGGCTTCGATGTGGAAGGTGAGGGCAGGCACGGGGGT
>JAFLBB010000189.1 GCA_017304135.1 Acidobacteriota bacterium
CCCAGGTCATCGGCCGACACATAGCCCGCATACAGCGCGAGCGTCGTGTCGATCGCCAGCTCCAGGTCACACTCCGGCACGCGCCCATCGTGAATCGCCCCGATGATGTCCACCAGTTCACCCTCGCGCCCGTTGGCCCAGTTGTCGTTGCCGGGGCAGGGAATCCACCCCTCGTTCGTCGTGATCTTCTCCACGAAGTAGATGTCCTTCGTGATCTCCTTGCTCGGCGAATAGACGTCAGCCACGTGCACCGGCGAAATGTGGCAGCGCGTCCGATGATTGTTCGCAAACACCTCCACGTAGTCGTGAATCCCGCCCAACACCAGCTCGCTCGCCGTAATGTCGGCCACCGTCCCGTCATCAAACACCACGTGCAAAAACGCGTAATCCTCCGTGTCCTGGTAGGTCGTTCGTAAGAAGCCCCGGTCTTCAAACCCCGGCAGCTTCGTGATCGTGTGTGTCCGCGCGCTCACCGCCGCCGGACGAATCGGCCGCCCCAGCCGCGCCATCCCCTCCTTGCGTTTCAAATACAAAATCGGCGTCAGCGGATGACACCCCTTCGCGATCAGCGACCCGCCCCCTTGCACCGACCAGATCCCATACACCGGCGAATGCGACCCGTTGTGCGACTCCTCCCCCTGCATCCGCAAAATCTGCGCCTTCGTCCGCTCCACCACCTCGCGTTCCTTCTGCACCGAAGGCGCATACACGCAGTTCTCCGCATAGCCCAGCGTCACGCCGGACTTCACAATCACCTCCCGCAGCTCCTTGAGCTCCCCATGCACCGCCTCCAACATCTGCTGCTTCGTGTTCGTCTCCGGCGATCCAAAGAACCCGTGAAACGGCTTCTCGATGATGATGTGCACCCCCGCCTGAGCCGCCAGCTTCATATACCGCGCGTGTGAGGATGGTGGTGAGCAGATGTCCACGGCATCCACATGCGGCAGCATCTCCTCCACTGACGCATACGCCTCGATGCCATACTGCTTCGCGAACCCTTCCCTGCTTTCCGCGCGCGGCGACGTCACGCCCACCACCACCGCTTTCCCCGCCGGTATGTTCTCCATGTGGAACTTCGAGGCGAACCCCGCCCCGATCATCCCCAGGCGCAACGGCCCGGCAAACCGCTTCGCCCCATCACTCGTCTTGTGAATTGCCATTCAGGAATAGTATCGTTATCCCCAATGCTTAAAAAACTGGCGCTCCTCGTTCTGGGACTCATCGTCGTCACCCTCGGCGGCGGTCTTGCTTACCTCACCTTCAAGAAACCCGCCATGCAGCCCGCTTCCACCCGCGAAGTCCCCCGCACCCCTGAGCGCCTCGCCCGCGGCAAATATCTCTTTGACGCCGTCGCCAACTGCGCCGACTGCCACTCCGACGTCGATTGGACCCGCTTCGCCACCCCCATCAAGGAAAACGGCTACGCCGTCGGCCGCCACTGGCCTCCCGAACTCGGCCTCCCCGGCGACTTCTACTCCCCCAACCTCACCTCCGACAAAGACACCGGCCTCGGCAACTGGACCGACGGTGAAATCATCCGCGCCATCCGCGAAGGCATCGGGCGCGACGGCCGCGTCCTGTTCCCCCTCATGCCCTACACCGAATTCCGCAACATGAGCGACGACGACGTCGAAGCCCTCGTCGCCTACATGCGCACCATCCCCGCCGCCAACCGCCCCCAGCAAATCACCAAGGTCAACTTCCCTGTCGACCTCATGATCAAGTCCGCCCCGCAACCCGTCACCAGCCCCGTCCCCATGCCCGGCAAGGCTGATCGCGTCGCTTACGGCAAATACCTCTCCATCATCGGCGGCTGCCGCACCTGCCACACCCCCACCGAACACGGCTCCTTCAAGCCCGGCATGGAATACGCCGGCGGCGAACGCTTCGAACTCGCCGGCAAAAACATGGCCTCCGTCAGCTACAACCTCACCCCCGACAACAACACCGGCACCGGCACCTGGGACGAAAAACAGTTCCTCGACAAGTTCCACCAGTTCAAGGACTACGCCGAAGGCAAAGCCCCGCCCATCACCCCCGAAAACTTCACAGTCATGCCCTGGCTGTCGTTCAATGGTGTAGAGGACGACGACTTGAAAGCCATCTTTGCCTTCCTGAAAACCCTGAAGCCCGTCGAACACGCGGTCGTAACCCGGCCCCTGGCGAGCGGCAAATGAGACTCATCACTCTCATTCTCCTGGCCGCCTCCGCCCTCCTCGCGCAGCCCGCCGAACGCCGCTCCATCTTCCCCCCCGGCATCAAGCCCGCCGGCCCCTATTCGCCCGGCGTCTTCAAGGGCGACTACCTCTACGTCTCCGGCCAGGGACCCCGCGACGCCAACGGCAAATACGGCGACTCCCCCCAGGCCAACATGCGCCAAACCCTGCGCAACATCCGCGCCATCGTCGAAGCCGCCGGCCTCACCATGGAACACATCGTCTTCGCCCACGTCTACCTCCACTCCTCCGTCCCTCAAGCGGAAATGGAGAAGGTGTGGAACGAGACCTTCCCCTCGAACCCGCCCCGCCGCGCCGTCTTCGCCTCCCACCGCCTCCCCCTCGACATCCCCGTCGAAGTCAACGCCATCGCCATCCGCGACCTCGCCCTCAAACCGAAGGCCGCCAAAATGATCCTCCCCGCTCAAACCGACAAGCCCGGCTGCCGCAAAGCCCCCGGCGGCGTCATCTGCTCCGCCTCGGCCCCCACCGCCGCCACCGTTGAGGAACAAACCAAACTCGTCCTCGAACAACTCGCCGCCCATCTCAAAAAGGCCGGATACACCCTCGCCGACACCGTCGCCACCAACGTCCGCCTCGACAACGTCGACGACTTCGCCAAAATGAACGCCGCCTACGGAGCCTTCTTTCCCAAAGACGCGCCCCCCACCCGCACCACCATCGGCCCCAACCCCCCCGTCGCCTCCCGCGACGCCGTCAACGGCCGCTACCCCGCGCTGGTCAGCGTCTCCCTCCTCGCCGCAAAATAGGCGCCCCGCGTGAAACTCCGCATCGCCGCCATCGCCGGCCCGAAGCACTTCGACGCAATGGACCGGGAAGGCCGCCTGCGAGCCTGCTACCAACATTAAGCCTTGAAGTGGGTGATGTTGGAGAGGATGACCAACCAATCACTTCGGGAGCGCTTCCATCTGCCCGAAAGCAAGAGCGCGGTAGTCTCGCAAGTGATCGCCGCCACAATCGAGATAGGCTCGGTCAAACCTGACGAAAAGGTCGGCACCTCCCGGAAGTACGCCCGGTACCTGCCGTTTTGGGCCTAGCTCTTTTTCAATTCTGGCCCTTCTCCGGGTCGCACCTGCTTTTGTAAATTATTAGAACAAAGGAACTTGCTTATTTAAGCGGTGCCCCGCCTGTCCGCCTCATCCTTGCCCTCGCCCCCGCCCGCATCCCGACACGTCACGCTGAGGTTCTCCCCACCACCTCTCCCTCTCATTACATGCAAACCTTCAAACTGGTAACATCCCTAACATGGAGAAAATCGCCGCCGGCGTCCACCGCTTCCGCAACTACATCTACCCCCACCTCCGCGGCATGTTCGGCGAACTCGCCGAAGGCCAGCAGCCCCACGCCCTCATGATCTCCTGCTCTGACTCCCGCGTCGTCCCCAACCTCATCACCGACACCCGCCCCGGCGAACTCTTCATCGAACGCAACCCCGGCAACATCTCCCCCATCTACGACAAAACCGCCATGGGCGGCGTCTCGGCCTCCATCGAATACGCCGTCGCCGTCCTCCAGGTCCCCAACATCATCGTCTGCGGCCACTCCGATTGCGGCGCCATGAAGGGCATCCTCACTCCCAAAGCCGTCAAAAAACTCGCCGCCGTCGCCCACTGGCTCTCCTTTGGACCCAAACTCGAAGAGGTCGAGGGCATCGACGATCCCACTGAGCGCCTCCGCGTCCTCACCGAGCTCAACGTCCTCATGCAGATCGAAAACCTCAAAACCCACCCCTCCGTGGCCAAGGCCTACAAACGCGGCGACCTCGGCCTCCACGGCTGGATGTTCGAAATCGAAACCGGCGTCATCCGCGCCTGGAACGAAAAGGCCGGCCAGTTCCTCCCCTGGCCCCCCGACCCGGCCAAGTCCAAACCCGCCAAATCCAAAGGCAATCGCTAACCGCCCCGCGCCGCGACTTCACGCCACCGCCACTTCGCATCTCCGCCACTTCGCATCTCCGCCACTTCGCATCTCCGCCCCCACCCCTTCCGCCATATAATATCCGGATGCGCTTTTGCCTCTCCCTGTCCCTCGCCGCGGCCCTGATGCCGCTCGCCTTCCCCGCCGACGGTCCCAAACTCCCCCCGCCCTATCACACCCCCTCGGCCTCCAACGGCCCCCGCGTCGTCCCCCAACCCAGCGGCGTTGCCCTCCGCGTCCCCCAAGGCTTCACCGTCTCCGAATTCGCCTCCGGCTTCGCCAAACCGCGCTACCTCCTCGAAGGCCCCTCCGGCGAAATCCTTCTCTCCGACGCCGTCAAGGAAGGCGCCGTCCTCGTCCTCTCTGACGCCAACAAAGACGGCCGCATCGACCCCTCGGAAACCAAAAAGCTCATCACCAACCTCGACCGCCCCTACGGCCTCGCCCTCTGGAAAAACTTCCTCTACGTCGCCGAAGCCACCGCCATCAAGCGCTACCCGTACGACTCGAAACTTCTCACAGCCGGCCCCGCCGAAGAAATCATCCCCCTCAAGAACGAAGGCGTCGGCCATTGGACCCGCACCCTCTTATTCGATGCCAAAGGCGAAAAGCTCTACGTCGGCATCGGCTCCCGCTCCAACGTCGACCCCGGCGACCCCGAACACCGCGCCGCCATCCTCCGCTACAACCCCGACGGCTCCTCCCGCGAAGTCCTCGCCTCCGGCATCCGCAACCCCGTCGGCATGGCCTGGAACCCCCAATCGAAGGCCCTCTGGGCCACCGTCCAGGAGCGCGACGGCCTCGGCGACGACCTCGTCCCCGACTTCTTCACCTCCATCCAACCCGGCGCCTTCTACGGCTGGCCCTACGCCTACATCGGCCCCAACGAAGAGCCCCGCAACAAAGGCCAGCGCCCCGAACTCGTCGCCAAAACCGTCGTCCCCGACGTCGTCCTCTCCCCCGCCCACGTCGCCGCCATGGACTCCCGCTTCTACACCGGCAAACAGTTCCCCGCCCGCTACCGCAACGGCGCCTTCATCGCCCTCCGCGGCTCCTCCAACCGCGCCCAGCGCACCGGCTACTCCATCGTCTTCATCCCCTTCGCCAACGGCAAACCCTCCGGCCCCCAAGAGGACTTCCTCACCGGCTTCATGCTCGACCCCAACAACAAAGAGGTCTGGGGCCGCCCCGTCGGCCTCCTCCAGCGCAAAGACGGTTCGCTGCTGTTCTCCGAAGACGGCGGCAACAAGCTCTACACCGTCCGCTACGGCAAGTAGCGGACGGCCCACGCTCGCCAACCTGACTCGCCAACCACCCGCCAACCACCCGCGTGGTTCTCACCCGCGCGCCATGCTACACTCGCGCCCATGAGGTTGCTCCCGTTGCTCCCCACCCCCTCGCGCCGCACCGCCTCGCGCCTGCTGGCCGCCCTCCTGCTCTCCCTTCTAGCCGCCGCCCCCGCTTGCGCCCAGGACTCCGAAGTCGAAAAGGATGTCCCCTACGTCCCCACTCCCCCTGAAGTCGTCGAAGCCATGCTCAAACTCGGCAAAGCCCGCGCCGGCGACGTCCACTATGACCTCGGCTGCGGCGACGGCCGCATCGTCGTCATGGCCATCGAGAAGTTCGGCGCCATCCGCGGCACCGGCTACGACATCGACCCGGAGCGCATCAAGGAAGCCAACGAAAATGCCGCCAAAGCCGGCGTCACCGCCAAGGCCAAGTTCATCCTCGGCAACTTATTCGACGCTGACTTTCGCGACGCCAGCCTCGTCACCCTCTACCTCCTCCCCGAAGTGAACATGCGTCTCCGCCCCAAGCTCCTCAAGGACCTCAAGGTCGGCTCCCGCATCGTCTCCCACCAATTCGATATGGGCGACTGGCCCCCCGACGAAAAAATCTCCATCGACTGGCGCACCGTCTACCTCTGGACCGTCACCGAAAAAGCCAAAGCCCAATACGCCGCGAAGTAATCGCGCTTACCCCAACGCCTCCACCGCCGCGCGAATCCTCACCGCCTGCGCCTCGCTGCTGGCCGGCATCGGCGGCCTCGGCACACCCGCCCGCCGTCCTTTCATCTCCATCGCCACCCGCACATTCGCCGGCAAATTCGCCGCCTCAATCGCATTCCACAACCGCAGCAGCTTCTTGTGCAGCGCAAGCGACTCCCCCTCATCCCGGCTCTCCCACAACCGCACACACGCCTCCGGCGCCGCCGTCAATATCGCCGCCACCGCCCCATCGCACCCCAACCGGAACGACGGATACAACAGCGCATCCACCGCCGACAGAATCCGCACCCTCTCCCGTATCCCCGCCTCCTCGCTCAACAGCAGCAAATCCGCCAGCGCCTTCATATCGCTCGCGCTCTGCTTCACCCCGATCACCCCTTCCACATCGCGCAATATCCGCACCAGCAGCGGCGGCAACAAATACGACCACGGCACCACGTTGTAGATAATCACCGGCACCCCCGTCTTCTCCGCAATCTCACCAAAGTGCCGCGCCATCGCGTCGTCGTCCGGACGAAACACATAATGCACCGGCGTCACCTGCAACGCCGCCACGCCCAAATCCGCCACCGCCCGCCCCCGTTCAATTGCCGACGCCGTGCTGTCCGTAATGATCCCCGCAATCACCGGCACCCTCCCCCGCACCTCCTCGACCGTCCACCCCACAATCCGCCGCGTCTCCTCCGTCGTCAGCGTGTGCCCCTCGCCCGTACTCCCGCACACCGCCACCCCCTGCACCCGCGCCTGCTCCCCCAGGAACCGCACCTCCGCCCTGTGCGCCTGCTCATCAATCGACCCATCCTCGCGAAACGGCGTCACCAGCGGCGGAATGATCCCGACAATCTCTGCACTCTTCATCCCCGAAAGTATACGCCCGCTCACCGCGCCTGCCGCTTCCCCGGCCGGCTGATCAACACCTTCAGCCGCGACCCCCCACTCACCAACTCCCGCGCCAGCACGTCGGCCTCCGTGAACTTCGCCATCAGAATCTCCCCATCCGCCGACCGGTTCCGGTCATACGAGATGTAAATCGACCCATCCGGCGCCTGAAACCCATCCGGATACGACACCCCCGTCCGCTCATCCAACATCAGCCCGCCCCGCCACGTCGCCCCCTCGTCCTCGCTCAACCACGCCGTTAGTTTGCTCCGCCCCTCGTGCGCCTCCACCCGCTCCCCATGCTTCACCAGCAGGATCCGCCCTGAAGCCAACCGCCGCACATGAAACCGCGCCACCGGATGCCGGATCCCCACCGGCTCGCTCGGCTCGGCCCACGTCCGCCCCCGGTCCGTGGACGTGCTCTGCATGATCCCCGCCGTCGTTCGCGCCAGCATCCACAGGCTCCCGTCTTTCTTCTCCACCACCATGTGCTCATCCCACGTCGCGTTCGGAAACTGCACATGCCCCTGCCGCCGCCACGTCGCTCCCTGATCCGCCGACACAAACCAGTTCGCCCCGCGGTATCCATCCAGCTCCCGGAACGCCCCCTCAAACGGCCCAAATCCTTTCGGGTTCAGTGACACCGGCAGCATCCACTCCCCCGTCGTTAGCACCGTCGGCTTGTTCAGCGTGAACCCGTGCCAGATCCGCCTCGGCTTCCCCCACACCGGCGCCTCCGCATCCGGATTCTCACACACCGCCGCCCACGACCCCGACCGCCCATCAAACTGCATCATCGACTGATTGAAGAACAGCCACAGCCGCCCCAACGGATCCACCCACACATTCCCCACCAGCACGCTCCGGTACATCGGCAGCGTCTTCGACTGCCCATCCACCACCAGCCTCGGCTTCGACCACGTCACCCCATCGTCGTCGCTCGTCGCCAGCACAAAGTACGCCTTCGGCCCATCCTCGCCCGCTACCCACGCCGCCCACAGCCGCCCCTTCGGCGTCCGCGCAATCCCAATCGTCATCCCATAGTCGAGCTGATCGTAGTCATACTGCGGCAGCGGCTCCGTGTTCAGCTTCGGCGGAATCAGCGCCAAGTCGGCAATCCGCTCCATCACCGAAATCTCAAACGCCCGCACCTGCTCCGGCGGCAGCTCCAACACCTGCCCCCACATCGTCCCCGACAGAATCCAAGGCATCGCCGACCACGCAACCATCCATCGCCAGTTCATGCTCGCCGTATCATACACGCCCCGCCCCCTTCCGCAGATTGCCCCGCGCGCATGGG
>JAFLBB010000190.1 GCA_017304135.1 Acidobacteriota bacterium
CTCCCCTCGCCCGCCTCCCGCCCCTCCCACCGCATCTCGCTCGACCTCTATGACCCCGAAGTCGTCCACGAACTCCTCCAGCGCCCCGAAGGCCCTGAACGCGACGAATACCTCCGCCTCGCCCTCCGCATCGGCGTCCTCGCCCTCCGCCTTGCCGGCGGCCAGGTCGACGAAAAGAAACTTCGAGAGGAAGGCGACCGCCTCGTCCAAAACGTCCAGCGCGAAATCGAGGACTACCTCCACCCCGAACGCGGCCGCCTCCGCGCCTCGCTCTCCTCGTTCGTCGAAGGCGACCGCTCCGTCCTGGCCCAAACCATCGCCGCCAAAATCGGAGAATCTTCTCCTATTTTCAAACTCCTCGACCCCCGCAACTCCGAAGGCCTCAAACAACAACTCGCCCACGCCGTCCAGGACATCGTCGACGCCCACGCCCGCGGCATCACCGGCCAGCTCTCGCTCGACTCACCCGACAGCGCCCTCTCCCGCCTCAAACGCACCCTCGACGAACGCGTCGGCGAAATTCAGAAACATCAGTCCGATTTTCAGGCCGAAGTGCGCGAATCCCTCGCCACCCTCCAGGCCACCCGCCGCGCCAACGAACGCGGCACCGTCCACGGCCTCGAATTCGAAGCCGCCCTCGCCGGCGAAATCTCCCGCCTCGCCCACGGACACGCCGACATCTCCGAATCCACCGGCAATTCAACTGGCCTCATCAAAAACTGCAAAACCGGCGACGTCGTCGTCACCCTCGGCCCCGAATCCCCCGCCCCCGGCGTGCGCATCGTCTGGGAAGCCAAACAGGCCGGCGGCTACACTCTCCGCCACGCCCTCGACGAAATTAACGAAGCGCGCAAAAACCGCGAAGCCCAAATCGGCATCTTCGTCTTCTCCTCCCGCCACGCCCCCGCCGGTCTGGAACCCTTCGCCCGCTACGACCGCGACCTCGTCCTCATCTGGGACGCCGAAGATCCCGCCTCCGCCCTCCTCATCCGCGCCGCTTACTCTCTCGCCCGCGCCCTCGCCCTCCGCGAATCCCGCGCCTCGGCCGACTCCGCCGCCGCCCTCCGCTCCATCGACGAAGCCACCCGCGCCATCGAAAAACAGGCCGGCTACCTCGACGACATCCGCACCTGGTCGGCCACCATCCAGGCCAACGGAGAAAAAATTACCAAACGAACCCAAACCATGGTCGCCGATCTCGAAAAGGCCATCGCCACCATCGACGCCCAATTGAACGCCCTGAAAGCGAGCGAATAACCATGCCGCGTCCCCTGCCCCGCCCCCTCATCGCCTCCATCGAAGACGAATACCGCCGCTACCACCAGATGGTCCTTAAGGCCCTGGCCCAGCTAAACGACGCCGAACTGAACGCCCCCGGCCCCGGCGCCAACTCTTCCATCGCGCTCATCATCCAGCACGTCTCCGGCAACCTCCGCTCCCGCTTCACTGATTTCCTCACCACCGACGGCGAAAAGCCCGACCGCAACCGCGACGCCGAATTCGACGAACCCAACCTCACTCTCGCCTCCGCCCAAGCCCTCTGGAACCGCGGCTTCGACATCTTGTTCGCCACCCTCGCCCCCCTCGACGACGCCCACCTCGCCCATACCGTCATCATCCGAGGCCAGCCCTGCACCGTCGCCGAAGCCCTCCACCGCAACCTTGCCCACACCGCCAGCCACGCCGGCCAAATCGTCTACCTCGCCAAAAGCCACCGCGCCGGCGAGTGGCAAACCCTCTCCGTCCCCCACGGAGGCTCCGCCGCTTACAACGCCAACCCCACCGGCGAAAATCCCCCACGCTGATCCACACGCCTCCACGGCGCTACGATAATGAGGAGAAGGAAACCTCATGCCGCTCCTGGATTGGTCACAGTGCCCCGAGGTCGAAAGCGTGCCCGGCAAGCTAAATGGTGCATGGGTCTTCAAGAACACCCGCATGCCCGTGTCTATCGTGTTCCAGAACCTTGAAGCGGGCGCAGGCATCAACGAAATCGCCGAGTGGTTCCATCTCACGCGCGCGCAAATCGTCTCTGTGCTCGAGTTTGCTGCCCGCAGCACGCAAGCTCCAATACTAGCCGGCGCCGTTCCTCCTCAGTCCGATGCGCGTCCTCTTTGACCACAGCGTTCCCGCGCCCCTCCGCCACCACCTCCGCGAACACGCCGTCACGGAGGCGCATGAGCAAGGCTGGCAAACCCTCTCCAACGGTGAACTCCTAACTGAGGCCGAGAACGCCGGCTTCGACGTACTCGTCACTGCCGACAAGAACATCCGCTACCAGCAGAATCTCTCCACACGCCGGATCGCCCTCGTCGTCCTCGGCAACCCCCGCTGGCCCGTCCTCCGCAATCATGCCCCGCTGGTCGCCGCCGCTGTCGCCGCCGCCATGCCGGGCTCCTATCACGAAGTGACCATCCCTTAGTAGATCTCAATTGTTGGGTGTGCAGCACCACAAAATCGGCCGGCGGATGGGAGGCTGCCGCTGAGATGCAATCGCGATCGCAGGAGGCTCAAACCGTGATGGATTCTTCAAACCTAAGCGAAGAACAGACTGCCAAGTTGGCAGAGGCCATGCGTCTGCTTGACCAAGTGAGGGAGCTCTTGACAACGAACCGGCCAGATGATGCTCTAGAAACCCTGAGCGAAGCCCGCGCGGCTGTCAATTGTGTTCGCGCCGGGGAAAGGCTTGAATTCCGTGTGGAGTGATCCTCGAGATTCGGATTACGACGCAGTGCTTTCCGGCATGGAAACCATGGCCGCCGAGAAAGTCCGGAGGCTTCGAGGTAGAGTCCGTTGCCATATCCATCTTGGTTCTCGAATGGTGGGGGGCACGGATGAGATGACGATTCGCACCGGTTCAGAGGTGCTGCGATTTCGGGATGCTTTTTTCGAATGCCCTCGTTGTAAGCTGCTTGGGGTGGATTCTCTGGGTTATGTGGACATGTTCGAGCATGCGGCCCGCTATGCTCCGCCTAAATGCCCAACGCACACCTCCGAGCACATGTTCATCGAAGTTGCCAAGGGAGTAGCGCGTTGGGTGTGCCCAAGTGAGGGATGCGGTTTCACCGAGCCATATGACCCGAGACGGGACGGAGCCCGTTGAGCGCGGATTTCAGCGCCCCTCTCAATTCTGGTCGGAGCGACCACCCCAGACGCATCCTGGTACAATCGTTGCTTCGCACAATGCAGACCGAAAAAGAGCTGCGCGACACAATCGTCAAAATCGGGCAGCTCGTCTACCAAAAAGGCTGGGTCGCGGCCAACGACGGCAACATCAGCGTCCGCCTCGACTCCGAACGCCTCCTTTGCACCCCCACCGGCGTTTCCAAAGGCATGATGTCGCCTGACGACCTCATCATTGTCGACATGAAGGGCAACAAGATCGCCGGCAAAAAGGAACGCACCTCGGAGATCATGATGCACCTCACCGTGTACAACATGCGCCCCGACATCCGTGCCGTTGTCCACGCCCACCCGCCCGTGGCCACCGGCTTTGCCAGCGCCGGCAAACAGCTCAACCTCGCCCTGCTCCCCGAAGTGGTCATCACCCTCGGCTGCGTGCCCCTGGCCGGTTACGGCCTCCCCGGCACCGACGAACTCACTGACCCCATGCTGCCCTACATCCCCAAGTACGACGCGCTCATGATGGCCAACCATGGCGCCGTCTGCTATGGCGAGGATCTCTGGAAAGCCTACTTCAAGATGGAAACCGTCGAGCACTTCGCCCGCATCACGATGGTCGCCGAACTCCTTGGCGGCCCCACCGTGCTGCCCCGCGTCGAAGTCGATAAGCTGCTCGACTCCCGCACCCGTTACGGCATCAAGGCCAAAGTCGCTGGCGAACCCGGCTGCCCGCTCTCGGCCGAAGAGATCGCCGCCGGAGCCACCGCCTGCCCCTTGCCTCCGGCCGCGCGCCCCGCCGCGCCCGCATCCTATCAGGCCGCCCCCGCAGCCGCCACATACCAGGCCGCCCCTGCAGCCTACCCCGCCGCCGCCGGCGCCAAGTTTGAAGTCACGCGCGAGGAACTCATCGCGCTCGTTGAAGAAGCCGTCCGCGCCCGCATGGGATAATCAGATGTTCGGGCGCGCCGCCGCTTGCGCCGCCCCCCTCCGGTCGCGTACAACAGTTGAGAAAGGTCAAACGAATCCATGGGTGAAGCGTTAGGGATGATTGAAACCCGCGGCCTGGTGGCCATGATTGAAGCCGCCGACGCGATGGTGAAAGCCGCCAAGGTCTCGCTGGTGGGCTGGGAAAAAATCGGGTCGGGCTACGTCACCGCGCTCGTTCGCGGCGATGTCGCCGCCGTCCGCGCCGCCACTGACGCTGGAGCCGCCGCCGCCCGCCGCGTGGGCGAGCTCGTCGCCGTCCACGTCATCCCGCGCCCGCACCCCAGCTTGGAAGACGTCCTGCCCATCGGCAAGGCCAGCAACTCAAAGTAACCGGGAGTCCCCCCTCTCATGATCCTGGCGCGCGTCGTCGGTACCGTGGTCGCGACCCGCAAGGATCCGCGGCTGGAAGGCAAGAAGCTCCTCATCATCAAGCCCGTTTCGCCCGAAGGCAAGGACGAAGCGGGCTATGTCATTTCCGTCGACACCGTCGGCGCCGGCTTCCGTGAACTCGTCATCGCCGTCGCCGGCTCCTCGGCCCGCATGGCCGATGGCTGCAAAGACACCCCCGTCGACAACTCCATCGTCGGCATCGTCGATACGGTCTCGCTCGACGACCCGCCCCCCGACAAAGCCCACGACAAGAAAAAGGCCCGCTAGCCATGTACCTCGGACGTGTCATCGGCCGCGTCTGGTGCACGGCAAAGAACGCCGGCCTCGAATCCCAACGCCTCCTCATCGTCCAGCCCATCACCCCCGAAGGCACGCCCACCGGCAAGCAACTCGTCTGCACCGACTCCACCGGCGCCGGCGCCGGCGAGACCGTCTATTACTGCGGCGGCAAGGAATGCAGCTTCCCCTTCCTGCCCGCCGAGGTCCCCACCGACCGCAGCATCGTCGGCATCATCGACGAACTCCATGTGGACCGCAACGCCCGCCGCGCCGCCAACGAACCGGAGGGCATTTAACCATGCTCCTCGGCCGCGTCATCGGCGATCTCGTCGCCACCCGCAAACACGAAAGTCACGAGGGCCGCAAAGCCCTCCTCGTTCAACCCCTCAACCTCGACCTCACCAACCGCGGCGACGCCCTAGTCGCGCTCGACGCCGTCGACGCCGGTGTCGGCGACCTCGTCCTCCTCTCCACCGAAGGCTTCTCTGCGATGACGGCGGTGGGACGTCCGAACTCGCCGATCGACATGGCCGTTCTGGGCATCGTCGATCACATCGAGCTCGCTTGACTTCCTCTTCCGCCTCCGCCGCTCACCTGAAGACACCACCAGCCGCCCGGCCACCAGCAACAGCAGGCTGAACTTCGCCAAATCCAGATACGAGTAGGTCCGCTCGTAATTCCAATACCCCCGCCGCTCATCCCGCATCTCGTCCACGTTGGCAAAGTCCAGCGCCCGCCCCAACTCCGTAATGCGCGGCATCACCATGAAATGCTGCAGCGCCGTCAGCGCCAGCAGCGCCACCGCCACCCCCGTCATCAGCTTGTTCGCATTGGTGGCAAACAACAGCACAATCAGCAGAAATCCTCCCAGCACCAATTGCGCGAAACCCCAGTGGTACAGGTACGACCGGCTCTGCTCAGCCGCGTGATACCGCAGAAACACCCGCGACTTCTCCACCCCAATGTCGTTCACCGCCTGCTCGCCCACACGCGTGGTCGGCTTCAGCGCCCGGTCCACCGTATTGAACTGCTCCCGCACCATCCAGATCAGAAACAGCCCCGCCCCCAGCCAGATGCCCACCAGCAACATCGAGAATCGTCGCGAATGCATAGACTTTCTAGTTTAGCGCCCCGACCTCTGTTCCTCCACCTTTCCCCGGCGCTTCCCCCCGGATCTTGCGTTCACTCCTCGATCAACCTTCTTTCTCACCTGTTATCAACCACTTCCTGAGCTGCCGCGGGGGCCGTAGTACGGCCCGGTCTATCGTGGTGTCGCGGGTGCACGGCGCAGGCCGGACCCGGCACAGGACAAGACGATGGACGATCCAATTATTCTGTTTCCCCCGCCTCCTGCTCTGTGGTTCTAACCCTCTCCCCGTAAGGGGATGAACTCTTGCGTTCACAGACGCATGTCAATCCGTAAACCGCCTGACAAATGGCTTGCCAGTTCACGGCCCATGTCTGCTATACTTCTTAGGAGTACTCCTGATTAGGATACTCCTAAGAACGCAGACTTCCGTTCTAACCTCTCGGCTACCGGGATTTGCGTTGGGACGTGCCCTTCACACCTGCCTTCTCGCTTTTCTGACCCTACCCCTCCTAGGGTCCGGTGTCGTACGCCCTGCTACGCGCCACTCCCTCCCCCCCGACATCAAAGCCGCCTGGCGCGACGCCAACCTCAAGCTCCAACAGCGCCGCTACCTGGAAGTCAGTATTGCCTGCGAACGCCTTGCGGCGCGTGTCCACAACCTCGGCAACCTTGAGGCCGAATCCGAATTGCTCGCCACGGCCGCCGGCGCGCAGTCGCTCCTGTTTCAGTACCGCCGCGCCATGCAGTCCTTCCTGCGCGCCCGCGAATGCGCCGAGCGTGCCGGACACGATTCCTTGGCGGCGATGATCTCTTTCAACCTCAGCAACGTCTACTTCCACCTGGGAGCGTGGCGCGAATCCCAGACCGCCGCGGCTCGCGCCGATCCGCTCACGAGGCTTTCCGGCAAACCCGAGTACCCCATTGGCCTCCATCTCCACCGCGCCCGCCTGGCTGCCCGCCTGGACGGCATCTCGGCCGCCCGCCCGCATCTGGACGCCGCCCTCCAGCTTGCCCGTGCTTCCGCCGACGCGAAACTGATCGCCCTCGTCCATTCCATGGCTGCCAATGAATACTACCTGGCTGGCGACTGGCCCGAAGCCGAACGCGCCGCCCGCACCGCCACATCGCTCCGGCGCGCATCGCGGGACCCCCTCCTCTCCTCCAGCCTCCTCACTCTCTCCCGCATCCGCCTCAGCCAGGGCGATGCAGGTGAGGCTCTCTCCCTCGCCGAGGAGGCTGTTGGCGAACTCTCTCGCCACGCTCCCCAGCGCCCCCTCTACCGCTTCTTCCAGTACCGCGGCGAAGCCCTCGCCGCTCTCGGACGGCTCCAGGAAGCTCGCCGTGATCTCATTACCGCCGTCGAACACCTGCGCCCTCTCCGCCCGGAACTGCTCCAGTCCGAGGCCATCGGCCTGCACGCCGCCGCCACCCACCAGGAAGTATTCTCCTCGCTCGCCTCTACCGGCAACCGGCTCTACGAAGCCACCGGAGATCAGGCCTACCTCGCCGCGGCCTTCCAGTCAGCCCTGGAAAACCGCGCCGTCGTCATGCGCTCCCTCATCGGCCGGCACAACGACCCTGACGCTGTTTATGCCGGCCTCCTGGCCACGCTGCAGAAGGCCGAACTCGCCGCCCTCCGCGACGCCTCACCACCCGCCCTCAGTGCCCTCTCCGAGGCCCGCCTGCACCTCGCCGAGTTCCAGCTTTCTTCCCACCCGGACCTCCCTAACCATCTCGCTCCCGCGCCCCTCGACCGCATCCTGCGCACACTCGCCCCCGATGCCGCCGTCATCGTGCTTCAGGCCGGCCCCCACCGCTCCTACGCCTGGACCCTCGCCCGCGGCCGCCTCCACCTCTCCCTCCTGCCCCCCGAGTCGCACCTTCTCTCCCTCACCACCCGCCACCAGCAATTGCTCGAACAGGATTCCCCCGACGCCGCCCAGGCCGGACATGCTCTCTACTCCAGCCTCTTCTCCTCGCTGCCGCCGGCCGCGCGCCAGTGCCGACGCTGGATGATCCTGCCGGACCGCTTCCTGTTCTCGATCCCGTACGCCGCCCTGGTCCCCACCTTCGTCGACGGCCAGCCCCGCTATCTGGTCGAGGAAGTCGCCCTCCAGATCAGTCCCTTCCTGGCTCCTCCCCAATCCGCCACCGGACGGCCAGGCTCCGAACTCTTGGCCGCTTTCGCCGACCCCATCTACAACACCGCCGACCAGCGCGCCACCACTCGCGGCCGTTTCCCCTGGTTCACCCTGGCCTCCCGCTCTCCCACTGGCAACGAGGCCATCGCCCTCCCCCGGCTCCCCGGCACAGCCCAGGAAATCC
The DNA here is from genome assembly GCA_017304135.1 of Acidobacteriota bacterium. Taxonomy (GTDB): domain Bacteria; phylum Acidobacteriota; class Terriglobia; order Bryobacterales; family Bryobacteraceae; genus JAFLBB01. Next base: position 8,195 of record JAFLBB010000190.1, read on the forward strand.
GCACCGCCGCCGAGGCCTGGCACGGCCCCACCCGTCTGCACAGCGGAGCCCAGGTCACCCTCGCGAATTTGCGCCTCGCCCTTGCCT
>JAFLBB010000020.1 GCA_017304135.1 Acidobacteriota bacterium
ACAGCGACACGGCCACCATCAACCCCGCTTCGCCTGACCTCACCATCACCAAAACCCACACCGGCAACCCGGCACGCGGCCAGAACGGCTTCACCTACACCCTCACCGTGAGCAACGTCGGCAACGCTCCCAGCTACGGCGCCATCACCGTCACCGAAAATCCCCCCGCCGGCATGACCATCACCGCCATCTCCGGCCAGAACTGGGCCTGCGACCTGGCCTCACGCTCCTGCACCAACCTGCAGAACTTCATCATTGCCCACGGCTCCTCGGCTCAGCCCATCACCGTCACCGTGACTGTGGCTTCCAACGCCGCATCGAACCTGATCAACTCCGCTACCGTCTCCGGCGGCGGCGACTCCACCCCAGCCAACAACACCGCCAACGACCCGACGCAAGTCGTCGGCGCTGACCTGACCATTACCAAAACCCACACAGGCGACTTCACGCAGGGGCAGGTGGGCGCTCGCTACACACTCATCGTGGCCAACCGCGGAAGCGTTTCCACTGCCGGCGCGGTGTATGTGGATGAGCAGCCGCCCGCCGGCGCTTTCACGAGCGTCGCCTTGTCGGGCACCGGATGGAATTGCGCCGCGCTGCGCTGCACGCGAACTGACTCGCTCGCGGCGGGTGGCGCCTACCCGCCCATCAACGTCACCGTCACTGTGGCAGGCAGCGCGCCCCCCTTGGTGACCAACCGGGCCACGGTCTCCGGCGGCGGGGACACCAACGCCGCCGACAACACCGCGAACGACCCCACCAACGTTCTGCCCGGCCTGCCTGACCTGCGCATCAACAAGTCCCACATCAACGCCTTCATGCAAGGCCAGATCGGGGCCACGTACACGATCAGCGTCACCAATATCGGCCAGAGCCCCACGAGCGGGCTGGTGACGGTGATTGACCTCCTGCCGCCCTCGCTCAGCGCCACATCGATGAGCGGCGCCGGTTGGGCCTGCGTGCTGGCCACGCTCAGTTGCACTCGCTCGGATGCTCTCGCCGCCGGCGCCGGCTATCCGGCCATCACGCTGCGCGTGGACGTAGCCGCCAACGCCCCGCCGAACGTGGTCAACGTCGCTACCGTCAACGGCGGCGGCGATGCCAACAACGCCAACAACACGGCCAACGACCCCACGGTGATCGGCCAGACCACGGTGAACGTCAGCCTCACGCTCGGCGCCATCACCTTTAACCGCGTCACCAACCGCTTCCAGCAAACTGTGACGGTCCGCAACAACGGCGGCAACCTCACGTCGGCGGCGTTCGTGCTCGACGCGCTTTCGGCGGGCGCGAACCTGGTGGCCCCCGATGGCCTCACCGCCGCCACCACGCCCGCCGGCAGCCCGTACCGCGAGCTCGGCCCCATCCCGGCCGGTGGCGCCGCCGCCGTCACGCTGCAATTCACCCGCGCCGGAAATGTACCGATCACTTACAACCCGCGCGTCCTTGGTCCAGGGCCGAGGTAGAATCTATTCCTATATCCATCGGAGAAAACAACAGATGAATCTCAAACAACTCCCCGCAGCGCTTGCCCTGTTTTCCGGGCTCACCTTCGCCACGGCCCAAGCCGCGATCGTCTATGACAACACGGTAAGTGACTCCGGCCAGACCATCTTCTTCGGCGAAGGGCCGTACTCCGAGATTGGCGACTCGATTGTGCTCGGAGGCTCCGAGCGGCGCCTCACCGACGCCACCGTGCAGTTCTACAACTCCGGCGGCGAGGGCACATTCGACGCAACGCTGCGCTTCTATCTGGCCGGCGTTCCGGTGGGGGCGCCGTGGGGCGGCGACTACACCGCGTTCGGAATCCTCGCCCCCGAGTTCGGCGTCTTCGACGTCACCTTCTCCAACCTCGCCCTCGATTTCCCGGCCAATGATCTGGTCTTCACGATCTCCATCGCCAACGCCGACTCGGTTCTGTATTTGGGATTGAATCTGTTTGATCCGCCCTTCAGCCCCGGTACGAGCGACACCGGCTTCCTGATCGTCGCTGACGACCAGGGGCAGTTTTCCGCCCCTTCCGCCGGCGACAACTCAAACCCGTACTTCCAGTTGCAGGCTGAGAGCGCGGGCACCTCGACCGTTCCCGAGCCCAACACCTGGGCATTGGCGGCCACCGGCGCGGCGCTGCTGGCTGCCTTGCGCGCCCGCCGCGGCTAAGCGCGTCCGGCGCTGATGGGTGGCGCAACCGTGGCGGGCGGCAGGCTCACCTCACCACACGAGGCGAAGGGCGAACTGGATGTCGCGAGCGTCGGTTACCGTTCGGATCGGCCTCGTGGCGCCTGGGTTGGGGCGTCCGCTGGTGTCGGTGAACAGGAAGCTCGCCGAGGTGGCGTTCTGCGCGCTGCCAGGCAGATCGAAGTTGGCGTGGTTGAGTGAATTGAACACTTCTGCGCGCAGTTGCAGGCGGACCGTCTCCGGCAGCCGGGGCAGCCGGAACTCCTTGCGCGCCGAAAGATCGAGCGAGGACAGCCCCGGCCCGCTGATCGTGTTGCGGCCCAGGTTTCCGAAGAAGCCCGCCTGCGGAAGCTCGAACGCGCTCGGGTCATACCACATGTCCGGACTCCCGATGCGCGGGTTGTTCGAGGCCCCGGGCTTCAGGTTCGGCCGGTCCACCGTGGTGGCCGTGGCCCCCGTCACTCCGCTGCGGGAGTGATTGAACGAGAGAAGCGGCGTGAACGGATGCCCGCCGGCGGCCGTGAGGAAGCCGCTGAGCGACCAGCCGCGCAACAACGGCATGCGGCCGCGATACGGAACCTCCCAAAGCACACTCGCCGAAAAGGCATGGCGGACATCGAACGAGCCGAGTCCCTTGTCGCCGGCCAGGTTGCCGGAATCCATCCTGATTCTCGGCCCGCCCGAAACCTCGGTGAACGAGATGGCCGCCGGGGCCTGTTCGAGAGCCTTTGAGAAGGTGTAGCTGCCGAGGAGAGAGAAGCCGTTGCGCAGGCGGCGGTTCACGCTCATCTGCAGCCCGTCGTACCAGGCCTTGGAATCGGTGGCAAACAGCGTCATGCTGCCCACGCGCGGATTCTGGCGAGTGGTGTTGGCGGGGTAGAACTTCCGGCCGTCGGGGAGAGTCTGCGCAACGTTGCTGTTCAGCTCGCGCCGCGAAACGAGGTGAAATGCCCGCATGCCGTTGTAGGAAACCGTGAGTACCGTCTCAGGCAGAATCGCGCGTTGAATGGCCACGTGATACTGCAAGGCCGAGGGCCAGTTCAGGTTTTCATATTCCAGCAGCACGGCGGCCAGTTGCGGCGGATTGCCGCTGGCGCCCAGCAGGGCGTTGGGGAAGCCCGGATTCCGCACCTCGACGTTTTGCACGAACGGCGGAGCGATGACAGCCGGGTCGAGCAGGTCGCCGTTGTAGGGCGTGTCGAAGAACAGCCCCACGCCTCCGCGGACGGAGGTTTTCCCGCTGGAGAAGGGATCCCAGGCAAACGAGAACCGGGGGGCCAGGTTCTTCCGCGCCGGATTGCGCGTGAACAGCCGCTCGGCGGTTTGAAAGGAGGCTGGCCCGGTGGCCGAGAGCGGGTTGAGCAGAACGGGCAACTTGCCGTTCACCTCCGTGATGTTGGACCAGGGCTCGTAGCGCAGCCCGAGGTTGACGGTCAGATTGGGCCGCGGTTGCACGTTGTCCTGCACGTAAAAGCCGGCGTGGGTGAAGCGCAGGCCGCGCGCGAAGTCCGACCCGTTGAGAACGCCGCGGAACAGGGTCGGCGTATTGGTGAGAAACGTACGCAGGTTGGGAAAGGTCATCGCGCCGTTCTGGTCGATGATCAAGGTGTCGTTCAACTGAACGCGGCGCAGGTCAACGCCGAATTTCACCTGGTGGCGGCCGCGCACGCCGCTGAGCTGATTGGAGAAGTGGAAAACGTTATTCACCAGGTCCGCCTCGGCTCGTCCGGAGTTCCCCATCGCGCCCACGCCGCCCACGCGCAACTGGCCGAAGGTGGCGCCGGGCACGAGGGAAAAGCTGAGGCCGCCTGGATTGGCGTTCTCCGGTCCCGTCAACCGGAGCCGCCGGTTGAAGCCGAGCCGCGCGGTGTTGAGCAGCGCCGGGGAGAAGATGTGCGTCTCCTCGATGCTGACGTTATGGTCGCGGCCTGTATTGAAGCGGGCAAAACCTGGGAAGGGCGCGTTGCCGCCGAACGGCAGCGAGGCGTGGCTGTAGTCGACCGTGTAGCGGCCATAAAGCGAGTCACGCTCGCCGAGGCGGTGATCGACCCGCGCCGTGAGATAGTCTTCCTTGATCCTGCGGTCGGCGTTGCCTTGCCAGAGGCCGGTCCCGTTGCCGAAATCGGCGCCGTTGGGCAGGGGATACAGCGCCAGAAACGGCGCCACCGCCGGATTCACGCCGACGAATTCCAGGTTGCCCGCGGCGTTGGGCAGATAGCCCCGGCGCGCGTCGGCATTGGGGGTGACATCGCCCGAAGTCTCGCCCTTCAGCTCACGCAGGCTCTCCACGTTGACGAAGAAAAATGTCCGGTTGCGGATGACAGGACCACCGGCGCTTGCGCCGAACTGGTGGCGGCGAAACTCCGGCAGCGGGCCGGGGTCAAAGAAGTTCCGCGCGTCCACCTGGTCGTTGCGGTGATACCAGTAGGCGCTGCCATGCAGGCTGTTCGAGCCTGATTTGGAGACGACGTCGATCAGCCCGCCGCTTTTGCCGCCATACTCGGCGCTGAATCCGCTGGTGACAATGCGGAACTCGCGCACCGCCTCAACACCCAGCACCAGCCCCTGGGCCACACTGCCCGGAGGGCGGGCCTGCGAATAGACGCTCACATCGATGCCGTCCAGGTAGAAGTTGGTCGCGTTCGGACGCTGGCCCGACACCGAGATGCGGCCATTCAGCGAATTGCTCGTATTGCCCGCGCCTGTGCTGCGCGCCTTGACCACGCCCGGGTGCAGTTCGGCCAACTGCAGCCAGTCGCGCCCGTTCAGGGGCAGTTCCGATACGCGGCGCCCGTCGATGAGTCCGCCCACCTCGCCCGATCGCGTATCGACAGAGGTGACAGACGCGTCGACGGTGATCTGCTCGGCGCGCTCCCCCACGCTCAGTGTGAAATTCAGCACCCCCGGCAGGTCGAGCGAAAGGACGACTCCGGTGCGCACCTCTTTGCGGAATCCGTCGCGCTCGGCGGTGACCTCATAGCGCCCGGGGAGCACGGCCGCGAAGCTGTAGCGGCCGCCATCGTCAGTCAGCGCCGTGCGCGCGCCCCCTGTGTCCAACGCGATGAGCTTGAGGCGGACCTGTCCGGCCGAACGGCCCTGCGTGTCGATCACCACGCCGGCCAGCGAGGTGTGTTGGGCTTGGGCCAGGGAGCACGCGGCGGCCAGCCAGCAGGCGGCCGCCATCGTCAGCAGCGGGGCCCGGCGTTGGGGGGCGGGGTGGTTCAAAGTCCAGGCTCCTTCAAAATCGACTGCAGCGGTGCAAGGTCGGCCACATCCTCAGGGCGCAAGCTGGCGGGCACCAGTCCGAGGCCGGTCAGCAGCGCCAGGGTGTCCTCCACCTTGCGTGCCGTGAGGCCGCCATCGCGGTCCCAGATCTTCCCGGCCAAATGGCCCTCCACAATCTGCTTGGCCTCGGCGTGCGCAAGCGAGAGCCGTTTCATCGATTCCGCGATCAGCAGTTCCGGATCGGCGGCCACACGGCGGTGCGCACGCACGAGGGCGCGCAGAAAGTCCTCCACGGCGCCGGGATTGTCCTGCGCCCACTGCCGCCGCACATGCAGGCCGTCGATCAAAATGTGGGGAAACGCCGTGGAGTAAGAGAGCAGGACATGGAACTTGCGCGGTGCATCGCCTTCGATTCTCTGCAGTTCCTCACGCGGCATCAGCACGGCATCCACTTCACCGGCAAGCAGCGCGGCGGCGCGGCCGGCGCTTTCGGTGATCACCAGAATTTCAGGTTTGGCTCCCCCGCATTCGCCTTGCAAGTAGGCGCTGAGCAGCGAGGGACTCATGCCCTTGGTGGCGGGCACGCCAAGGCGGCGCCCTTGGAGCCCGCGGCAGTTGGCGATTTCCCGCCGCGCGGCCACCACCGTGGTGGGGGCGGTGAAGGCGGACACGGTGCGGATCTGCGCCCCCTTGGAGGCTGCCACCCAGATCGTCTGCGTGTTCACCACGCCCAAGTCGGCCGAACCCCGCGCCAGCGCGTCGGCGATCAGCGCGCCCGAGGCGAGGTGAGTCCGCTCGATTCGATAGCCGCGGGCGGTTAACTCGTCGAAGGCCAGCATCAGCGGCACGTCGCGGACATCGACATTGATGAGGTCATGGAAGCGCAGCGTGCGCGCCGGTTGCGCCGGGCCCGGCGAGCGCCCGGCCCCACCATTGCCGCAGGAAAGCAGGGCTCCCGCCATCAACACCGGCGCCCAGACTGACAGGAGGTGTCCGCGTCTCTTCATTCGCCACTGCCCGAGGGCCGCAACTGGAGCGGCAACAGCTTGCCGCGCGCCGTCCACACAGGCTTCATACGCCGCACGCGCATCGCCCCCGATTGCTGCCACACCCGGCCGGCCGCATCGCCCATCGGCGATGACCGGGCCAGGCGCTGGTGAACGAAGGCGATCATTTCGGCTTCGTCTGCGGCCGGCACCGCCGGATCGACAATCAGCGATAGCCGCGTGAATCCGTGCGTGTCCTCTTCCTCCATCAACTGATAGTCCAGCGGCCCTCCTCCGAATCTTGCCGGCAGGTGCTGCTCCAAGATCTCCACCATGTCGTTCCCGATCAGGGTAACAGCCTCGCCGACGAGTTTGCTATAGCTGCGGATTCCGTGAAGATGGGTCGTGAAGCCCAACTCACCCAGCGGACAGCCGCAGCGCCGCTCGCTCACCTCGCCGTAGTCGTCGCTTTCATAGTTGAGCATCACCTTCGAGGCGGTGTCGAGCAGCGAGGTGAGGTTAAAGGCGGGCACGCTCGACTCGCCCACCGCATGGGGGTGCGTGATGAGGGCAAACGCGTCGGCGCAGAAGTGGAGGTCGTCGGTCGCCTCCGGCCGCGCGCACCCCAGGCCGATCGAGCCGGTATCAATGGCTCCGTAAGCGGGCAACACACGCGCGCCGCCGCGGCGCATCGCAGCCGCCTTGGCATCGGTCACCGGCTCGCCGCCCACACGGATCGTCAGCCCCGTCAGATCGAGGCCCTCTTCGACAGCCGCCAGGCACACCCGCAACCCGCGGCTGACACTGGTGTAGAGCAGGCACTGTTCGCGGCTCCGCAGCAGACCGTGCAGGTAGCGGGCAATCACCCGCGCCTCGTCCGTGCCCACCACCTCGGGCACATTCACGCGCACACCGAGCGCGCGCATCCAGAAGATCATGTACAGGCTGGCGGCTGAGTATTTGAGCCAGTATTTCGAGTCGCGCCAGGGATTGGGGGAAAACCAGCGCTCCGGGCTGCGGTCGAAATAGGCGCGCTGCAGCACAAAGCGCAGCCCGCCGCCGGGCAGGGTCTGCATCCAGTGCACGGCCGGCGGATCGAGCACGCCCCAGGCATCGAGCATCGCCATCTGGTGCGGCGCGCCCGCGGCAATGTGGTCGAGATCCTGGAACACCGCCGACGGCACGCCGGTGGAGCCGCCCGTGGTGAGGGCGAAATCGCGGCGCGCCGCCGGGTTGTCGAAATCCCGCGGCTTCACCTCGATCACCGTCCCGCCCCGCACGATCGGCTTGCGGCCTTTGAACTCCTCAAAGGAAACATACACGCCGGCCTGGCGCAACCGGCGCAGCGACGCCTCCAAACCGTGGCCGCTCACCTCGGCCCTCAGGTCGCCGTACTCGCAACCGGCCATGCGAAGCAGGCGCAGGTAGGGGCTGGCGGCGTGGCCATAGATGGTGGCGCGGGCCATCGCCAGGAAGCGCTCCTCACGGGATGCCAGGCGGCGCTGGATGATGTCGCGCGCCTGCGCCAGGCTCAGCCCCGGCTTCAGAAAGCGTTGGAGGGCGATCGGGAACTGGGCAAACGACTTGAGAAACTCCCACGTATCGGTCATCGCGGTGTGCGGCTCCAGGCGGTCAGGTGACGGTCGAGCCGGGCCGCGGCCAGCGCACACACAAGCGCCACGGCCACCACCACCAGCAGCACCGCCAGCAGCCGTTCGGCATCGAAGCGTCCGCCATAGGTGCGCAGCAATGCGCCCAGGCCGAAGACGGCAATGAACATCTCAGCGGCAATCATCGCGCGAATGGCCTGGCCAATGCCGAGGCGCAAGCCGGCCAGTGTCAGCGGCAGCGCCGACGGCAGGAGGATCTTCCACATCACCTGCCGTTTGGTGGCCCCGAAGGCGCGGGCCATCTCGACATGATCCCGGTCCGCCGAGCGCACACCGCGCATGGTGCTCCACACGATCACAAAAAAGGCCCCCAGGAACACCACCACGGCCTGCACGGCGCGGTTCAGCCCCAGCACGATGTAGAGAATGGGGACGAGTGCGATCCGCGGCGTGGCCATGAACGCGTTCAAATAGGGCGACAACACAAACTCCAGCCCGCGGCTCCGGCCCATCAGCAGGCCCAGCGTGACCCCGAGCCCGGCGGCAGGCAGGTAACCCGCCGCCAGGCTGAGCAGGCTGGCCCCCAGCGGGGCCATCAATTCGCCGCCCGCGATCATCCCCACCGCCGTCGCCAGCACACGCGAAAAGGGAGGCAGAAAGCGGAAGCCAAGCATCCAGCCGGCCAACTCCCACACGGCCAGGCCGGCCAGCAGCGGAACCGCCGCTACGAGTTCCCCTCCGGCCCAGCCGCCCAAACGCAGCAGGCCAGCCACTCGTGCGCGCCCCGCGCCGTCAGGCATCGGCCGCCTCATCGCGCATCGCGCGCAAACGCTCCCACAGGTACTCTTTCAGCTCCGTGAAGCGTGGCTCGCGTTCGACACTGGCGGTGCGCGGCCGCGTCAGGCCCACCTCAATCACCTCGCGCACCCGCCCCGGACGCGGACTCATCAGCGCCACGCGGTCGCCCAACAGGACGGCCTCCTCCATGCTGTGGGTGACAAAGACGACGGTCTTTCCCGATCGCTGCATCAGGTCCAGCAGATCCTCCTGCAGCAGGCGGCGCGTCTGCGCGTCAACGGCTCCGAACGGCTCATCCATGAGCAGGATCTCCGGCTCCACGGCGAGCGCGCGTGCCAGCCCCACCCGCTGTTGCATGCCCCCGGAAAGCTGGCGCGGCAGATGATGCTCGAAGCCTCCCAGCCCGACCGCTTTGATCCAGTGAGCCGCCTGCCGGGCGCACTCCTCCCGGCTTGCGCCGCGCAGCTCCAGCCCAAAGGCGATGTTCGCTGTGACATCGGCCCAGGGCAGCAGCGCGTAGTTCTGAAACACCATGGCGCGGTCAGCCCCTGGCCCGGTCACGGCATGGGAACCAATGCGAATCTGGCCCGAGTCCAGCGGCACCAGGCCCATCATGGCCTTCAGCAGCGTCGTCTTGCCGCAGCCGCTCGGACCCAGGATGCAGAGAAACTCCCCCCGCGCGATGGTCAGGCTGACATCGGCCAGCGCCACCATCGGAGCACCGCCCTCCGTGCTGGCAAACCGCACCCGCGCCGACTCAATCGTGATCATTCAGCGGCCATTCCCATCGCCGCCTGGCTGGCGTCCTGTTCAAAGCGCTGGAACAGGTGAGCCAGCAGGACCGACTCGGCCACGATCACCATCACCGAAGCGAACAGTCCAGCCGCGTCGAGGCTCCCCTGCGCATCCAGAATCAGACGGCCCATGCCCACGGCCACCAGCAGCAGTTCAATCGTCACCATCGCCGACACCGCGCGAATCGCCCCCAGCCGCACACCCAGCCAAATGCCCGGCGCGGCCCCCCGCAGCACCACCTTGCGCCACAGCTGCCACTCGCTGGCGCCAAACGCGGAACTCATCTCCAGCAACTCCCAGCCGACCAGCCTGAATCCGGCGCGCGCATGGAACACGATGGTGGCCAGCGCAAACAGGACCACCACCAGCACCCGCGCCGGCAGCCCCAGCCCGGCCACCATGATCACCACCGGAATTGCCGCCGGCATCGGTGTCGCCAGCATCACGTTCAGGTAGGGATCGAAGAACCAGTCAGCGCTTGGCCACCGCCCCATGGCCAGGCCCAGCGGCACCCCAATCGCGCCGGCGAGTGCGAATCCAAGCAGCGCCGCGTGATTGCTCACCCACAGTGCGTGCCACAATTCGCCCGTGCCGGCCAGTTCGATCAGCCTCCACGCCGTCGCCTCCACCGTAGGCAGCAGAAGGCTGCCGGAGGTGAGGGCCGCCCCCTCCCAGGCCATCAGAATTCCCGTTAGAATCGCCAGCCGCGCTCCCCATGTTCGCCATGTCGCGCGCCTTCCTCGCTGAGGTCCAAGCAACGCCATTGGCACTAGTCTAACAAGGCAGGAAAGAAACGCCGCTGCGCCGTGCGTTGAATTTCGCCTAGAGCCCTATGTTCTTAGCAAAGTCTGGAATTGGGGTCTGCCCCCGTTGTTGGCGTAGAGCCGTTGGCGTAGAGCCAATTTCGCGGCGCGGAATCCCGACCCTGGAGCCGGAGAATGGTGGGCGCGACAGGACTCGAACCTGTGACCTCCTGCGTGTGAAGCCAGCGGTAGGCTTCTTTCAGCTCCCAGCTTTCTATCCCGTTTCTTCGACTTTCAACAACTTGGGGAATCTGCTCTTCGCTCGATCAGCATCCTCAACCACTGCTTCAGATGGGGTTTTGATACGGTTCTGATACGGTAGGCCGACGTGGAAACCGAGGGCAACGGTTGGTTGTCTGCGCCCGCCTCTGCTGCAGTGCGGCGAACCGCGCAGCCGCCTCCACAGCAGCGATGCATCCCGCGGCGCGATCGCATTCTCAGTTCCCCACTCGCGCAGCAAGTCCCCGCTCGCCAAGCTGTCGATGTTCCGGTCGCCCACCACCGTCTTCACCTCCCTCGCTCCCGGCCGCTCCAGGCTCCGCCGCACCAGCACCGTGTCATGCTCCGGATTGCCGCAGGCTGTCGATAGTGCAGGGTGACGTGCTGAACAAGAAGACGGCTCTTGACCGGGTATCCGAAAACGGCTGCTCGAAGGCTTCACCCAAGCAGATGGGCCCCGGAAAACCAAAACCCCCGGAACGGTTTGCTGACATGCCATGGCCCGGTTGACCGAGGGTTTGGTGCCGTCTGCTTCGGAGCCAGCCCCGTCGCAGCCGTCTTCGGATCTGCCCCGGGGAGCGCGATCTCCCCAAAACATCACACCCACACTAAACCCGCCTCCCGGATCTCATGCTCACAACCGGACATTTCTATTTGGCGTTGACATCCCAACTTGCCCAACTTGCCTGACGTCTGGAGCGGACACTCCGTGATGTTTTGAAATCAGCACCTTGCCAGTACAGAGCCGCTGGCCGCCACGGGCCACGTTCCGCGATGTGACACAGCGCACCCCCGCAGGTGTTGTTGGCAGAGGAGTCCTCCGATGACGCTGCCGCGGGCATCTGTCCGCACCGCTCGTAGCCTGGAATCCTGTGAGTCACGTTAACGAGGTATCCGCGCTGCGGCGGATCCGGTTCTGGCTGCCTTACCTACACCAGGTCAATTCAAACCCGCCCGCCAGTTGAGTAACACGTCGATGCGATTGTCGCGGCCCGTAGACGGAGTCGAACGCAGTACAACGAAGCGCTCCCCGTTGCCGAAGGGCTCCGAATAGATCGCGCCATTGTAGGAACTGCTTCCTCCCAGCGCGAACATCGCCTTCGGCTCTCCCGCCTCGATCCGGTCGCCGACAACCTTCAGCTTCACCGACGTCGGCCGATCGTCCGGCGAATTGTAGAAGAGCGTGTTGCCATCCGCGCTCCACGCCGGATTCGCGCCGCCCCCCGTGGAGACGCGGATTCTGGGACCGGCCGGCCGTTCGCCCTCCGGCATCGCCCGTACATAAATCTTAATTTCTCCCGATGGCAACGGTCCAGTAGACGATGCCCGACGGGTTACGCATCCAGTCGCTAGCCATTTGGCTCTGATCGGAGGTTGAGACTAGCCAATTTTCATGGTTACTATAAGGCATAGCCGCAGTATCGGTAGCAAGCCTGTGCGTTCTCGGCGGTGAATGCGGGCAAGGCATCGGCCACCGCCTGCTCCAGTGCTTCCAGTGACCGCGCTTTGGCTGCCCGCAGCAACTGCTTCACCTGCGACCAACACTTCTCAATCGGGTTGAAGTCCGGCGAGTAGGGCGGCAGATACCACAACTCCGCGCCAGCTTCTTCGATCAGCGCCCGCACGCCGTCCACTGTGTGCGCCGACAGGTTGTCCATCACCACGATCTCGCCTGGGCGCAGTTGCGGACACAACACCTGCTCCAGGTAGCTCAGAAAGACGTCGCCATCGGTGGCGGCCTCGATCGTCATCGTCGCCACCCAACCCGAGACGCGGATCGCTCCCAGAATCGTCAGCGTCCGCCAGTGGCCTGCCGGCGTGCCTTCTCTTACCCGCTCGCCGCGTGCACCGCGCCCATAACGCCGCGTCATCTCCGTGGTCACTCCGCTCTCATCCAGAAAGATCAGCCGCGTCGCATCGACCTGGCTGGCTTTCTCTTTCCACTTGCTCCTCCGGAGCCGGACTTCCGCCGTGTCCTGCTCGGCGGCGTGGAGTGACTTTTTTTCAGCCGCAGTCCCATCCTATCCAGCACCGTCCACAGGCGCGAGATACTCAGCTCCAATTTCCGTTCCTTGCTCAGCCGGGCCTTCAACTCAGCCAGAGTGAGATCGGGCTGCCTGCGAATCCAGTTCCCCAAGTCCGCCTCCACGGCCGCGGTCACTTTGCTGGCAGGCCCAGATCTGCTTCTGGCGGGCCGCTCCATCCGGCCAGTCTGCCGCAGGCTGCGCCAGATCTTTTCCGCCCATCCCAGGCTCACTCCAAAGCGGCCAGCCAATGCTTCCAGGCTGCCTTCCCCTCGTTGATACGCCTCCAAGAACTTTCGGCGTAGGTCATCTGAATAGGCTGCGCCCATATTCGGTCGCGAAAGATCAACCACCAGAGCACCTATAGTGTCTCAGAAAATGGGCTAGCGACCACTCCACGGCCTGGTAGGAGTCATTCCCGCCAAGGTCCATGAGAAGGCCAACTCCCATCAGTCCTCCTCCGCACGACAGGTTCCCCCCACTGTAGCGGTCCTCACCGGCCCGATCGATTAGCACGCTCACGCCAAGCAACCCGCTGGCGGGGCCGGCCGCACCGTTCTCGCCGAGGTAGCGGTCGTTTCCTGCCCAATCGAGGATGAGTTGCACGCTGGGCCGCGCGTTGCCGGGATAGCGGTAGATGTCGTCTCCCGCCGGATCGATCACCACGTCGATGAGCGACATGTCGTACTCGTTGGACCCGAATCCGCCGTAGACGAACCAGCCACCGTCGATGCGCTCTGCCGCGAGGATGTCGCCCTTCACGGCGCTCTTGAGTTCGGAGGGAATGGCAGCGAGGGGCACCTTCTGCTGCTGAGGTGGCCCATCTGGCGCACTCCACGCCACCAGAGCATCGGCGGCAGCGAGGAGACTCCCATAGTCGATAGCCATGCTTGCCTGCCGTGCGCGAACTACCGGCTGTTCTCCAAATCTGTCCGGTTCCAACAGACCACGGGCGTAGGAGTGAAGGTTCTTGCGAGCAGCGGAGTCCAATTGTGAGAAAGCCCGATCGAGATGGGTGTGAGCCCGGCCGACCATGCCGGCTGCGTCGCGCAGTGCCTGCCGGGGATTGGCGATGTCGATTCGCTCTTGCTGGGCGGCGGTGAATCTCACATCCAGGTTCTTCGCGGCCTCTGCCAGCAGCGGTTGGGCGGCAGACAGAGGATTGTCTTTGTGCCGATCCACGGCGCTTACCAGTGGATCGGTGATGATCGTTTGGAGTTCCGCCAACCTCGTTGGCCGATAGAAGCCATACGCCACACGCGACAAAATGTTCGGAGAGTAGTTGGCCTCCATCGCGCCGAGGATGTGCTTGCGGGTCGCAGCCACCGCCGAATCCAACCGGTGCCGGCTGAACTGTTCTTCCATGAAGCGCTCAAACGAAGTAGGTCCCGCACCCGCGGGGACCACTTGCTCGGGCGCCAGCCGTACGCGCGGCGGGTGCGCGAAATCGATTGGAGCCGCCCAATCCGCCCAGGTAGCCACGCGCACGGCCAGGCTCGTCTCGGTCTCAGGTTTCGGGCTCGTGCGCAGAAACCGCAGCCGGACCTCGGATCCGGCCGACACCCCTTCCATGAATTGCCGGAACTCGGCGGAGGTGTGAATCTCGCGTCCGTTCGCGGAAAGGAGGATGAAGCTCCCACGCGCCCCTGTCCCGAGAGCTTCGCGGACCGGCCCGGGCCGAAGGACAAACACAAGACATCTCGCTTCGCCGGATTCCGCCTTCTGATCCTGCAAGAGCAGCCCCAGATAGGGCCGCGATGCGGCGGGCAGACCCGCCTCCAGCATTGGTGTTCCATCCAGCGTCGAGATGACCTGCATGTGTGGCACAACCGGCCGCTGTCCCCAAGCCAGGATCGGCCACAGCGCGTACACGAGCTTCTTCTTCGTGTCCCTCACCAAAGGCTCACCCTCCTTTTGGTGTCGATGAACAGCCCGTGGAGGGGGCTGTTCTCTGCCTGCGCAGCCGGTCTTCCGGGTGCAATGGATATCCCGTCGCCGCGGCCCGCCTGCGAATAGAAGTCACTGCTTCCGCCTGCGTCCAGCAGCACGGAAAGAGAGAAGCATTGGCACTCCTTGTAGTAGTTGCCGTTCGGTTGCGACTCCCCCATGCCGACGTTATACTCGGGGGCATCGTAGGGCGCATGATCCCGCACGTAGCGGTCGTGACCATCCAGGTCCAACAATCACGCGATGCTTTGGTGCCCGGCACGACCGAGGCCCCCGATTCGATGGTCGCCTTGATAGCTGTCGTTGCCTCGTCTGTCGATCAACAACGCCAGTGAGAGATCCCAGGAGCCGGCGATACCGCCCCAGTACGTATCGTCACCGCCGTCATCAGCCAGTATCCCGACCCCGCCGTGTGCCGATGCTCCCTGACTGTAACGGGTGCCGTAGTAGATGTCGTTTCCACTCCGGTCGTAAAGAATCCCCATCCCGAGCAGCCAGCCGGCGCCCTGGCTCACTTCTCCTGCTTCATACCGGTCGTCGCCGGAAAGATCGCAGAGCACACCAATACCACCGGTGTCGAAGAGGCCGTCTCCATACCCAACTCCTTGGCCCGCGGAATAGGAGACGGTGCGGTCTCCCCAGACCGGTGGCGGCCCACCCAGCCGGTATAGATCCCGCCCGGCTCCGTCCAGGATCAACCCGAAACCGCGTGGGCCTCCGTACGCTTGGCTTGCTTCCTGCGCCAAATACATATCCGATCCATCGGGATAGGCGTATTTCCCCTTGGTCCTGGCGCTGGGTGGGTCCTCAAGGTCGACGATCCCGCCGAACCCATAACGGCCGAAGCCCAAAGACCATTTCGTTCCTTTGTAGGTGTCGTTCCCCGCGTGATCCAGGATCAGGCCGACCCCCATCAGCCCGGCACCGCATGAGCGAAGGCCGCCCTCGTAGCGGTCATCCCCTTGATGATCCACGACGACACTGATGCCCAACATAGCGCTCGCCGGGCCCGGAATCTCCCCCTCGGCCGAGTAGACGTCGTTGCCCGCCCAGTCGACAACCAGTTGTATCCGGGGCCTGGCCTTGTCTGAGTAGCGGTAGCGGTCATCCCCTCCCGCATCGATCACGACATCGATCTTGGACAGATCGTACTCATTGGGACCTGGCCCCCCATACACATACCATCGGCCGTCAATCCGCTCGACGGCGGCCACTTCACCCTTCACCGCGCCTTCGATCTCTTTCGGAATGGCGACGCTTTGTGCTGCCGCGGGTGGTTCACCGGCAGGGCTCCAAGACGCAATCGAATCGGCGGCGGCGAAAAGGCCGGAGTAGTCGATCGCCAGACTGGCCATCCGCGCACGCATCGCTGCCGGGGAGCGCCGGGCGGCATCGTCGAGGAGCGCCGGCAACGACGTCTGCATCTCATCGAGTGGCGCCGCGCCGACCTTCTCGAAGGCGCGTTCCAGGTGCACGCCTGCCCGGCGGACTATCCCCGACGCGTCTTTCAGCGCCTGTGCCGGATGAGCCAGATCCATTTGTCCGAGCTTCCCGGCTGCAAAAGAGCTATCCAGATTCCTTGCAGCCTCGGAGAGGATCGGGCCGGCGACGGCCCAAGGGTTTCCCTTGTTCCGGTCCACTACGGCCGCCAAGGGGCTGGTGATGGATGCCTGAAGTTCAACCATTCGCGTTGGCCGGTGGAATGCGTAGGCAACGCGAGCTAACATGTTTTCGCTATAGAAGCGCTCCACTACTCCTGCCAAAAACCGCCGGAGATCGCCGGCCGGCTGCTCGATGCGGAACCTGCTCAGATACTTCCCCAGAAACTGCTCGAACCTGGATTGCCCAGGGTGCATCGGGACAATCTCGTCTGGCTTCACACCCAGTGCGGGACGACGAAGTACGTCCAGAGGCGTGGCCCATTCCGCCCGCGATGCTACACGCACAGAGACGTCAATTTCCTTGTCATCCCGCCTCAACTTCAGCCGCGCTTCGCTTCCAGGCTTGAGCCGGTCGAGTTCTTGTCCGAAGTGCTGCGCGGAGGTGACCACAGTGCCGTTGAGTGCAAGGATGAAGTCGCCTCTGCGGACTGCATCCGCCTGGAGCGCCGGTCCCGGCTGCCACATCTGCCGCGCGCGGCAGCGGGACACGCCTGCCTTGTCGAGCTCGTCACCGATGTACAGACCCAGATAGGGCTGCTCGTCCAGGGGCCTCCGGTCTTCCACTCGTTGGGTGCGGGTTCGGCCATCAACCTCATGCCAGGTAAGCACTTGGGCCAATCCCTGGCCGGTAACCAGAGCGCCGACCGCTGCGATCAATAATCTGGTGGTCACCCCGTTCTTGACCCTCATTAGGTTCTTGTTCATCTCCTCCGCTGATCCGGATACACCGGCCGCTTCGGCTTCGGAACAGGGTGCTTTGCCAAATCAGCCAGCACGACTTCGATCGCCTTGTCGAGTTGTGGGTCCTTGCCTTCACGCACCAGCTTCGGGTCCTGGTCCACTTCGAAATCCGGCGGCACACCGACATTCTCCAAGTCCCAAACGCCATCGGGATTCCAACTCAGGCCGCTCGGTACGACCACGAAGCCGCCATCCAGAAGCGCGGGAACGCTCGCCCACAGGCCCACGACACCGCCCCATGTCCGCGTCCCAACCAGTTTGCCGGCCTTCGCGCGCCGGAAGTACCAGGGGAGAAGGTCTCCGCCGGACCCGGAGAATTCATTGATGATCATCACCTTGGGACCGGGGATGGCCGACGGCTGTGGGAAATCCGCGCCGCTCCGGGTAGTGGTGAAATTCATCGGCTTGCGCAGCAGGTACTCGACAATGTCGGTGGCGTGCTCTCCTCCGCCGTTGAAGCGTTCGTCAATGATAGCGGCTTGCTTCTCCGCCTGTGCGTAGAATTCACGCATGAACCGCCGCGCGCCTTCCGCGGCCGTGTCAGGCAGGTAGATGTAGGCCACCCTGCCATTGGTCGATGAATCGACCTTCCTCCGGTTTACCTCCACCCATTCGGCATGGCGCAGACTCGCCTCGCTCGCAATAGGCACGGCAGTAGTCTCTCGCGCGTTCGCCCCATCCGGCGTCGCGGCCACTCGGATCTTCGTCGGCTTGCCTGCCTTGCCTTTGAAGAACTCGAAGAAGTTGTCCTCCGCCAGCAGTTCTCTTCCATCAACGGACAACAGGAAATCGCCGGCGGCCACATCGACAGCTGGCTGCGCCAGCGGCGCTACCACCTCCTGATTCCAATTCTCGCCACGCAAGATCCTCGCGAACCGGTAACGGCCCTCCTCGACGTGATAATCCGCACCAAGCAGCCCGGCCGCCGCCTCCCGGACTTCCGACCGTTGCTCACCTCCACCCACGCTGAGGTGTCCCACCGAAAGTTCCCCCAGCGCTTCGGCGAGCAGATAGTTCAAATCGCGCCGCGAGCCCAAGCCGTCCAGGAAAATCGCGTACCGCTCGCTCACGGCACCGGGTTCCAGCCCGTGGTAGTTCGGGTCATAGAAGAAATCGCGAATCAGCCTCCACGCCTCACGATAGATCTGAGCCCACTCCTCCTTCGGTACGGAGCGAACCTCGACCCCATCGGTCTTCAGCACGCTTTCTTTCCCGCCCGCCCGCGCAATGGTCCAGAATCCGCTCTGCCGCCAGAGCAGCGTCTCCGTTTTCGCTTCGACGACGAATTCGCGCACGCCCGATGCGACCACCGTCGAAGATCGGCCCGCAACGGCGAGCCGCCTGATCGTCATCACCCTCGGACGACGGGGATCCTCGACTTCTTTCGCAAACAGGATCCCGGCCGCTCCCGTCTTCAATTCCGCGTACCGCCCGGCTGGAAACGGCAGCGAGACGATCCGGCGGCTGAGCCCTTCCACATCCACGCTTCCCGATAACGAGGAGGCTTGGCTCGACAACACCGCCGCGTAGATCCGGTTATTCACTCCCCGCTCGAAATTGAGAACATCGATTTCGCGGCTCGGGCCTGACTCCGTGCTCGCCAGGAAATAGAGGCGGCTGCCATCACGGTCGAACACCGGATGAGATGCGTCCGCCATCGCGTCCGTCACCTGAGTGCTCTTGCCTGTGTCCAAGGAGTACAGATGGATGCCTCCGAGACGGCTCGGCTGCTGCCGGCGATAGGCGAGCCACTTGCCGTCGGGTGACCAGGAAGGCGCAAGACTGGTCTCCCACTGGTAGAGGTCGCGATCGACCAGCACGGGCCTCTTCTGCTCAACATCCACGTACCAGAGCCCGAGATGATTGTCGACGTAGGCGATCCGCCGGCTGTCCGGAGACCACACCGGCGATTGATAGAAGACCGGCCGGTCCGCCAGCCGGATCTTGTTTAGCTTGCTTCCATCCGGAGACCGGAGGTGCAGCTCGTATTCCCCGGATTCGTCCGAAAAGTACGCAATCCACTCGCCGTTCGGCGACCACGCCGGGTCGCGTTCGGCAACGCCGGCCGTCTTGGTCAGCACTCTCGATTCGCCGGTTCCCGCGTTGAGCACCAGGATCTCTCCGCGCGCTTCTGCGACAACCTCCGCGCCATTCGGGGACAGTGAGGCGTGGACCAGCATGTCGCCGGCCTTAACCGTACCCGGCTTGATTTGAGACAGGTCCTCCGTGATTCGAATCGGCACGCGCCGCGGCTTGCCGCTCTTCAGGTCGAACAGGTGCAAAGAGCCGAACTGCTCATAGACAATCGCCCCGGGACCCGCCGAGGCCCACTTCACGTCGAAGCCCCTGTTGTCGACAACCTTCGTCACTTGCTTGCTGGTGGTCTCGTAGCGGAACAGCGTCGTTGGCCCATCACGGTCCGAGAGGAAGTAGATGGAGTCGCCAACCCACATCGGGTGAACGTCGTTTGAGTTCTTTCGGGGAATCGGCGCGACGCTGGAGTCGCTTAGCTCAGCTAACAGGATTCCACGAGTCGAACCGCCTCGATACCTCTTCCAGGTGTTGAAGAAGACATGCCCGCGAGGTGTGTAAGCGAAGCGCCTTCCATCAGGCGAGTACGAACCATCACCTGCGATCGGCAGCGGGATCTCCTCTTCGAAGCCGCCCTCAATCGGGGCCGTGTAGAGTTTCATTGCCCCAAGATGAGCCTGCTCGCGTCCGCGCCCCGACGCTAGCACGACTCGCCGCCCGTCGGGAGTCCATCCGACAGGCACGTCGAGCTCAGGGTGAAAGGTCAGCCTGCGCCAGGAACCCCCGCTGGCTGGCATGACAAAGACGTCGAAGTTCCCGGCCTGGGCGGCGGCAAAGGCAATTTGTGTCCCGTCCGGCGAAAAGGCTGGAGCCGTTTCGAGGCCGGGAGCGCTCGTCAACCGCCGCGCTTCTCCCCCTTCGCGAGGGACGATCCATAGGTCGTCGGCAAAAACAAACGTGATGTGCGTGGCGCTCAGCGCCGGCCGCTGGAGCAGGAGCGGCTTCTCGTCACCGCGCGCTAGCGCAGCCGCGCAAACACAACCGAAGATCGTCAAGCTCAGAAGTCGAGCGCTTTGCATCAGGAGCTACCTCGAAGAAGTCCGCGCAACCTCATGGCCTGCGGATCACCGCACCGCCCTTCATCACGAACCGCGCCCTGAGCAACTCGGCGGTGTCAACGAGCGGGTCGCCGGCGAATCCGATGATATCGGCGAGTTTTCCTGCTTCCAGGGATCCAATCTGTTTCTGCAGCCCCAGCAGCTCGGCGGCGTTCACGGTTGCGGAACGGATCACCTCGATAGGCGGCATACCCGCTTGGCTGTAAGACATCAGGCCCGACAACGCTGCCATGCCGCGGCTCCAGGTGGGATTCCGAGTATAGGCGTCGGAACCGAAGGCGACCCGTACACCTGCTTTCAAGGCTTGCTCCACGCGTCCATATCTACGTTTCCGCATCCGTTCGACCTCATCGGGAGTCATGCCAGATGCGCTCTTCCAAATGTCATCGCTCTCCATGTCGGGTTCCGTGAGCACCAAGAAGATTCTCTTCTCAGCCATCGACTTTAGTGTGGCTTCAGCAATGAAGTAGCCATGCTCGATCGAGTCGACACCGGCATCGACTGCCGCCTTGGCCGCCGGATCACCAACGGCATGCGCCGCGATTCTCTTGCCCGCCCGGTGCGCCTCGTCGGTGGCGACCTTCACTTCTTCCGGCGAGAGAACGCCCCCAAACAAACTCACGTAGATTTTGATGCAGTCGGCGCCATCGGACACAGCCTGTCTAACAGCCTTCCTGACCTCGTCCGGTCCAGAGGCGAATGCGAACTCTTCGCTATCGACGAGCGATTGCGCTTGTGGTGGCAGACCTCGGAAAAGAGTAAAGAGAGGGCTGATGGCCCGAGTGGAAACAACCATCCGCGGGCCGACCACCCAGCCTGACTTGATCGCGTCACGCAACGCCACGTCGCCGTTGCGGCCGGAGTTGCCAAGATCACGGACTGTGGTCACGCCCATCTCAAGCGCCTCGCGGGCTAGCTTCGCGCCCAGCAGTGCGCGGTGCGCGGTACTGAGTCGAGCGAGAGTGAGAATCGCGCTCGCCCCTTCACCCCCAGCCGCGGGGTCAAATTCCGAAAGGAGATGGCTATGACAGTCGATGAGCCCGGGCAGAAGGGTGAGAGAGCCGAAATCGATGATCTCCGCCCCCGCGACCACTTTGTCGCCGAACTCCACCGCCTTGATTCGGTCGCCCGAGATTACGATCGATGGCCGTTGAAGGTACTGCCCTGTTTTTGGATCGAGCATCCGGGCTGCACGAATTACCTTGAGAGCGGGTTGTGCAGCGGCAAATCCGCTCAGGGCCGCGAGGACAACAACAATTCGGAGCATGCTACCGCGCCAGCCTAACATGGCCGATAGTAGAAGCGCCAGAGGACCCCTTCGTGGTCCTGTACTGGCATTACTGGACATGTGGCTCCGTCCGCTCTGAACGTGTGCTCGCCGTTCTTCACGCCGCCATCCGACGACGAACCTGGCGCTGTACTCGGGCCTCTTCCAACTGCCCATCTCGCCGGGCATGGATCTCAGCCTGACGCCTGGCGAGCATGTCTCTCGGCGTGATGTAGCCGATGGCGCTGTTCAGGCGGACGTTGTTGTCATGCTCCACGTAGCCCGGCACAAGTCGTCGCGCGTCTTCCAGCGACAGCGGGGTCCCCGGTCGGATGCACTCTCCTTTGAGCGATTTGTGCCAACGTTCGATTTTCCCGTTCGATTGCGGATAGTACGGCGAGGTGCTGACGTGCGTCATGCCCGAGATCCGAATGAACTCCTTGAAGTCCTTAGCGATGAACTGCGGTCCGTTGTACTCTCCTGCTCAACTATTCAGCTCTGGGCGCGGCCTATTTCAGGAGGGAGGCGCTACAATTCCAGTCTCCGAAGCGCCGGATCCGGTTGGGCTCGTTTGGCGAGCAGGTGGCCGGCGATCTATAGTCGGAGGCCTTCTTCTGCCACTCAAGCTCCGTGTAGTGCGCGCATTCCCCGGAATTGAAACCCACGCGTGGAACGCGCATCGGGTGCTCGCTGGTGTGCCTCGCCACAGACAAGCGGGTCTTTGTATATCTGACGAACAAGTCCTGTATATGCCCTGCGACAACTATTGAGGCATTCGCGCTAGTTACGGTAGCTGAGGCTCTCCTCCAAACGGGAGTCGGCCAGTGGAACCGGCTCGGCGTGACGGTAAGCGCGCTGAAAGAGGAGCACGAAAATTGTCGTGGCGGCGAGTGTGGCGCCAATGTCCCATGGAGCCAGACTGGGGTTGGCGGCTCCCAACGCAGGTTTGATCATCAGATAGAGGTCCAACCAGCGGCCTATGACCACCACAGCGGCCACCCGCGCCAGCAGGTGAGGCGTCCGTTTCACCCGTTTGGGCATAAGGGCCAGGAACGGGAAGATCCAGTTGAGGATCACGTTCAGCAGGAACAGTGGCCCCCAATATCGCTGTGTCCGTTGAATATAGTAGACGCTCTCCTCCGTAATGTTCGCATACCAAATCAGCATGTACTGGCTAAACCAGATGTACATCCAGAACGTCGTGAAGCCAAATAGCAACTTGCCCAGATCGTGAAAGTGCTCCGCGCTCACAAAGTCCCGCAGTGGCCCCGTGCGGCGCAGCCAAACGAGGAGCAAGATGAGCGCTGCCAAGCCAGAGGAAAACATCCCGGCGAAATTGTAAATGGCGAAAATCGTGCTGTACCAGTGGGGCTCCAACGACATGATCCAATCGAAGCTGGCCAGGGAAAAGGTGATCGCGAAGATAACGAGAAAGCCCACCGACAGGCGTGTGACCCGGCTGGTGAGACCGAGGTCGCGAGTGGTCTCCTGAAGGCGGGAACAGCGCACGATGAGTCGCGCGAAGAACCACCAGAGCAACAGAAAGAGCGTGGCTCGGACGAGGGTGAAGGGAAGGTCAAGCCATATTCGCTTGAAGCCAACGAAGTGGTGATGTTCGTGAACCCAGGGATACAGCAGTGGTGCGAAGGCCAGTACCGCCGCGACCATGGCGGCGCCCGCGGGAAGTGTACAGGCCATGGCTTCCGGTACCCGCCTGAACGCCACCGACCAACTTGCGCCGCTGGCGTACTGAACGGAAACGAAGAAGACTCCGAATAGTGCCATGCAGGTTAGCCAATAGCCCGCCATAAGCACGCTGCCTAACGCGGCTCTTGGTGAGAGAACCATGCCAAGAGCCACCAGCGCCCCGCCGAAGGCGATGAGTCCCATTGCCCAATTCCGCGGCTTCATGGTTTACCCTCACTGGGAGCGCCGGCAGCCGCCGAGGCAGGCGGAGGGGCTTGGAGCCGACGTTGCAGCGTGCGTACGTAGAGCACCGCCTTCCAGCGGTCCGAGGGGTCGATCTGCACCGCGTAGGCCGGCATGTTTTTCTGGCCGAAGGCAATGAGGTGGAAGATTTGGCCGTCCTTCATCGCGAGAGATTTTTCGCTGTTCAGGGGCGGGGGTGCTGGAAAGCCGCGCATGGCCACCGTTCCGTCACCACGCCCAGTGGCGCCGTGGCAGGGGGAGCAGTAGATCCGGAAGATCTCTCCGCCGTGGGCGGCGGCCTCCAGATCCTCGCTGGAAATGGGATTCGTCAGGGTCGCCCCGGCTCGCAGCGCCTCGGCCTCGCCCGGCCTAAAGCCGATCTCCTGGCGGCCTCTCGCCAGCGTACCGGCCGGAGGGAGTTGCAGCGTCCTCCCTCCCGGAAGGTCAGGGTGGCTTGAGTAGGCCTTGTAGGCGCTGGTGCGCACCATTTCCGGTATGAACTCGAAGTTCGGCCCCGTCGCGGCGGGCCGGACGAGCAGGTTTGCAGCAATCGAGGCGAGGAATGCGGCCAGCAGGAACCCGTTGAGCCTCATACAGCAGTCTCCTCGGCCCGTTCGAAGACCTCGACGGCTCCGTATGTCTCCAGCAAGCGTTTGATCGTCTGGGGGTCGAACGCCGCGTCGGCTTCCTCGATGACCAGGGCGAAGCGGTCGTTTGTAGTTCCCCGATCGGCGATCACGGCCGTCTTGCCGGGATACAACCGGCTGACCAGCAAGAAGGCGAAGACCGTGCTCAAGCCAGCGAACAGGACCATGACCTCGAACGTGATGGGGACAAACGCCGGAAGTGAGTCCCAGGGTTTGCCGCCCACATTCACGGGCCAGTCGACGGAGGTCGTCCAGTATTCGAACCAGACCTTGAGCGCGGCGCCGGAGAGGCCAAGCGCGAAGCAGACCCAAGGCAGCCGCGACGGCGGTAACCCCATGGCCTCGTCCAAGCCATGGACGGCGTAAGGAGCATAGACGTCCATTATCCGCAGCCCCTGTTTCCGGACAGCCCTGGTCGCCTGCATGACCTGCTGTTCATCGGCGAAAATGCCGACCATGACCCTGCGTGTCATTCCTGGTGGCTCCCTTCCTCGTGGCGTGGTTGTCCCCCGCCGGATGGGTGACCGTGCTGAAGAACACCCTTCACTTCGGCGATGGCGATCACCGGCAGGAGGCGGCAAAAGAGAAGGAAGAGTGTGAAGAACAATCCGAAGCTTCCCAGTAAGGTTGCCACCTCAATCGGGCTGGGCGTGTAACTGGCCCAACTGGACGGCAGGTAGTCGCGGTGGAGGCTTGTGACGATGATGACGAAGCGCTCAAACCACATGCCAATGTTGATGAAGATTGTGATCACGAACACAGCAGGGAGCGAAGAGCGCACGCGTTTGAACCAGAGAAATTGAGGAGCCAGCACATTGCAGGAAACCATTGTCCAGTAAGACCATGCCATTGGCCCCATCGCCCTGTTCAGAAAAACGAACTGTTCGTATGAATTTCCCGAGTATTGGGCCATGAAGAATTCGGTCCCATAAGCGAGTGAAACGATTCCACTTGTCAGCAGGATGAGCTTGCACATCACGTCCACGTGCCGGTGCGTGATGTAGTGCTCCAGGTTCATCGCTTTTCTGGCGATGATCATCAGCGTCAGCACCATGGCCATGCCCGAGAAGATGGCGCCGGCGACGAAATAAGGGGGGAAAATGGTCGCATGCCAGCCGGGGATGACGGAGGTGGCAAAGTCCCAACTGACGATGGTGTGCACGGAAACCACGAGGGGCGTGGCCAACCCGGCGAGGAGCGTGTAGACGGTTTCGTAGCGTTGCCAAGTGCGGTAGCTGCCGTCCCACCCCAGGCTGAGCAGGGAGAAGACGGCGCGCCGCGGCCCTGCGCGGCTGCGGTCACGGATGGTGGCCAGGTCAGGGATCAGTCCGATGTACCAAAAGGTGGCCGAGATAATGAAGTAAGTGGAGATGGCGAATGCGTCCCAAGCCAGAGGCGAACGGAAGTTCATCCAGAGCGGCCCGCGGTCGTTGGGGTAGGGGAAGACCCAGAAGCCCATCCAGGGCCTGCCCATGTGAATCAGGGGAAAGATGCCGGCGCACATGACAGCGAAGAGTGTCATGGCTTCCGCGGAACGGTTGACGGAGGTCCTCCAACGCTGGCGGAACAGGAAGAGGATCGCGGAAATGAGCGTGCCGGCGTGGCCGATGCCAATCCAGAACACGAAGTTCGTGATGTCGAAGGCCCATCCGACGGTGTTGTTCAGGCCCCAGGTTCCAATGCCGGTGGCGACTTGGTAGCTCACGGCGGCGGCACCCAACGCGAGGAGCCCCAGCGCACCGGCAAACGCGATCCACCAGAGTAAACCTGGCCGTCGCTCCATGGGCGCCAGGACGTCGAGGGTCACCTGGGCCAGCGTTTTACCGCCCTGGATGAGGGGAAGACGGACGGTTCCTGCTTCACCCATGGTGACCCCCTTCGTTTGCCTGCCCATCGCGCCGGATGATCTTTAAGTAATAGACGGACGGGCGGACGTTAATTTCCTCGAGCACACGATATCCCCTGGGATGGTTGGCCCACATAGATATCCGGCTCTTGGAGTTGTTCAAATCCCCGAAGACGATGGCCTGGGTCGGGCAGGATTGCTGGCAGGCTGGCACCACTTCGCCTTCGTCAATGGGCTTTCCGAGGCGCTTGGCCTCGATCTTGGCCTCCTGGATTCGCTGCACGCAGAAGCTGCACTTTTCCATCACGCCGCGCGAGCGGACCGTCACGTCGGGATTGAGGAGGAGGTTGACGAGGCGATCCTCACGCGGATACTCGAACCAATTGAACCTCCGCACCTTGTAGGGGCAGTTGTTGGCGCAGTAACGTGTGCCGACGCAGCGGTTGTACACCTGCTGGTTCAGCCCTTCGGAACTGTGCACGGTAGCCAGGACGGGACAGACGGTTTCGCACGGCGCGTGTTCGCAGTGCTGGCACATCATGGGCTGATGCGCGACGCGGGGATTCTCCGGCGGCCCGCTGTAGTAGCGGTCGACGCGCAGCCAATACATCTCCCTGTTGCGGACGACCTCATCGCGGCCGGCGACGGGAACATTGTTCTCGATCTGGCAGGAGACGACGCAAGCCGAGCACCCTGTGCAGGCGTCCAGATCGATAGCCATGGCCCAGCGGCGGCCCGTATATTGATGGTCCCTGGGCCAGAGTTCGGGATGGGGTTCTGCATGGTGCGGCGGCGGAGTGGACAGAGCATCCAGACTGACTTCCTGAATAATGGGCCGCGGTGGGCCGCCCGGGTTGAGATCGGGGGGAACCGCCAGTGTATGGTGCGTCTGAGTGATCGCCAGTTCCCGTTTGCGGCCGGTCTTTTCGATCCGGACGACTCGCAGGTAGGAGAGGCCCTCCGGCGACCACTGCAAAAAGCACGATGCGTTGGCGCCGACCAATCCGTCCGCGCCTACGGACGGCCGGGCGTAGAGCCACTGCGGACCCACGCGCGAGAAGCGTTGTGAGACGCGGCGGCCATAGCCGAGCGCGATGGCCACGGCGCCGTCGTGCTGGCCGGGCTGCACCAGGACGGGCAGTTCGACGACGTGCCCATCCGCGGTGAGCCGCACCAGGTCCCCGTCGCCGACGTTGAGTGCGGCGGCCTTGGCCGGAGACAGGCATGCGTAATTGTCCCAGGTGGCTTTCGTGACCGGGTCGGGCAGTTCCTGCAGCCAAGGGTTGAAGGCGTGGCGGCCATCGGGGAGGGAGGTTTTGGCATACAGGACCGCGGTCAGGCCCTCGCCGTGAGCAACAGGGTCGAGGGATTCCACTTCTTCAGCGCGGAACGGCTTGCGGGCTCGGCTCCGCGGGGTCACTTCGACGGCGCCGGTCTGGAGCGCGGTTCGCCAGAACTCATCGAATGAAAGTCCGCCCGTGTGGCGAGGATGAATCGAGTCCCGCCAATGGGCACGTATCAGGTCATGCGCGGCGGCGGGCTGGCTGCTCCAGGCGGCAAAGCTCTCGATGGCCGGACGGCTTTTGCCCACCAACTGGAAGACCGGCTGTTGGATGCTGACCGTTCCGGCCACCGGCTCCGCGTCGCCCCAGGATTCCAGGGCATCGGCGTCGGGGCAAACAAAACGCGCCATTTGTGCCGTCTCATCCATCTGGGCGCTTAAGCTCACGAACAACGGGATGTGCCGCAGCGCCTCCAGCGCGTGGTTGTCGAGCGGGAGATCCGCGGCGGGGTTGACGCCGTATACGATCAGCGCGTCCACCTGGCCGGCCGCGATCTCCTGGAGCAAGCCGGACATGGCTTTGTCGCTGCCCTGGCGCTGGAGCGAAGGCCGGTCCAGATCAAGCACCGTTCCGTAGTTGCCGAGCAGATGGTTGCAGTAGGCGCACAGCTTTTGCGCCTTGAGGTCGGCAAGGCCACAAACCACGAGGCTTCTTCCACGGGAGTTCCAGAGGCGCTCGGCGACGCCGTCAAGTTGACTTTCAGGAAGCCCGCTGGATTGGCCGCGTGCAGCCGGAAATTGCGCGCCGGTCCTCGCCGCTAGACGTGAGGCCAGAGCCTCCAGCGCCGGAGCGATCTGGCCGGGAGTGAGCCGGACGCGTTCGTCAGCCCTGGCTCCCGTCACCGACATTCGGGATTCAAAATGCGCGTGCCAGGCATGTTGGAAGGGGACGCCATCTTCCAGCCGCGCCTCCCGGTAGCCGCGGGCGAACTCAACAGGAGAGATCCACGAACCGAGGAAGTCGGCATCGAAGGCGGCCACGACGGGAGCTTTGTCAAACCGCATCCTGGGTAGGACACGGATTCCGAACAATAGCTCATGCGCATCCAGCAGCGCGGAAACCGAAATCGGGTCAAAGACCACGTGCCGTGCTTTGTTGAAGCTCGCCGCGAATACGCGGATCCGTTCCAGTAGCGCCGGGCTGGTTGTGGTCCCTGTGAGAATCCTGATCGCACCCTTCTTCCGCCGGATGGAGTCGAAAGACGTGGCGATCGCCTTGTCGGTCTCTTCCCACGACGACGGCTTGCCCGAGATCAGCGGTTGCCTTAGGCGGAGGCCGTCGTAAAGACTCAGAATGGAGGCTTGGCCAACCGCACATAGCCCGCCGCACGAGAGGGGGTGATCCGGATTGCCCTCCAACTTCACGGGGCGTCCGTCGCGGACCTTGGCCAGCACGCCGCAGGCGGATGCGCAACCTCCACATACCGTCGCGTATTGGTCCGAACGGCCCGGCCAATAGCCCTCTGGCTGTGAAGGCAAGGGCGACGCGGTGCGCCCCGGCGCGCGGCTGCATCCGCCCATGGCCCCGGCGGCCACCACGAAACCGGTGGCGCGGAGGAAATCCCGCCTGCCAGGCGACGCAGCATGCCGGAGCGGCGTGTCGTCGAATTCAGCCTCTCCGTGCCGCTTGGAATCGGGCTGGTCAGCATACTCATCGAGACTGCGCCAACGGGATGGATGCGGATCAATCATCGATGGAGACTCCTCAGTAATGGCAGGTGGCGCAGTCGATGGAGGCGTTCACCGTCCGGCCCTGGATTCCTTTCCGGTTTGCATCACGATGGCAGTTCACACACCATCCCATGCTGAGAGTGGAGAACTGCCGCATCCGCTCCATGGTTTCGACGGGTCCATGGCACACCTGGCAAGCGACGCCCGCCGTGACGTGCGCACGGTGGTCGAAGTACACAAAGTCGGGCAGGTTGTGGACCCGCGTCCAAGAGACGCCAGACCGAATCCCTTGGGGTTGGATTTCAGCCTCGGCATCAAGCCCCATGGCCTGATACAGGCGTAACAATGCGGCCGATGTCACCGGCCGCGGCTTCCGGTTCTCCTTTGCAGCCAACTCATCTTCCTGGCGGACCGCACCGAAGGAAGCTCTGACATGGGTATGGCAGTTCAGGCAGATGTTGCCGGACGGGATACCGGCATGCCTGCTTCGCATGGCGCCGGAGTGGCAATAGAGGCAATCGATCTTCAGTTCACCCGCGTGTAGGCGGTGCGAGTAAGCGATTGGCTGCGCCGGTTCGTAGCCCTGATGGTTGCCTGGAAGCCGGGCCGACCCCAACCTGGAGGAGAACAGGTGCATGCTAAACGCCAAGCCGATCAACAAGATAATGGTCAGGATGCGGTGGGTCATGACGCAGGTTGGTCCCTCCTTCCCGGGATGGGCTGGCTATCGAGGAGGGCGAGTTCGGGGGCAGCCTTGCCGTCGACGTACTTGAGAATCCAAGCCGTTGTCATCGACGCAAGGCAGAGATAGATGAAGACAATAAAGCCGATCGCATAGCCGCGGCTGCCGAGGTCACTTACGGCGAACCCCATGGCCGGCGGGATCAGGAATCCTCCTAGTGCGCCCAATCCGCCCACCCAACCGACCGCTCCGCCTATCGCCTGAGGAACCGCTTGAGGAACCAGCTTGAAGACCGCCGCGTTGCAGATTCCCATTCCGGAGCCGAGTAGAACGCAGCCGGGGATTGCCAGTTCATACTGGTCAGCGTTCACCATCACGAGCGCGCCGGCCATCATGATGAGAAGCCCTAGAACGGCGGTGTTCTCTCCGCCTTCCCGCAACCGGTCCGAAAGAATGCCGCCGGCGATTCGAATCGACGAAGTCAACAGCGAGAACAAAGCGGTCAGCAGACCAGCGTAAATGGGCGTAAGTCCAAAAAACTGAGTCCAGTAAGTCGGAAACCACGCCGTCAGTGCGATAAAACCACCGAACGTGGTGAAGTACATGAGAACCAGCGCCCAGGTTCGCCATGTGCGCGCGGAGGAGCGAAGGCTATGCTTTAAGTCCCCCTTTGGAAAGAGCTCTTGCCCCAATGCTTGCGCCTGCTGGCGGGATTCGGCGTCGCCCATGCCCGCGTGGCGCAACTGGAAGTACCACGCGTTGGAACCCGCCACCCAGTAATAAGCAAGCCCAGCCAGCAGCAGCCCTAGCCAACAGGCATAGGACCAGGTAAGGCCAAGTGACTGCAAGGCGAAAGGGATCAGCATGGAGAAGATCCCCGGTGCGAGATTCCCAATGCCCGCGAATAGCGCCAGAGCCACCCCCTGCCCGGCTCTGGGGTACCAGTAAGCAACCTGCCCGGCGCCGACGGAGAACGTTGCGATGCCGCAACCGCTCAATAACGCAAGCAATAGGACCACCGGATACAAGTTCGCGCTCATCCGCGATGGGTAGAACGAGGCCAACAGCGCTAACAAGCCCGCCATGCCGATGCTCGACAGCGCCAGTAGTGTAAGAAACGGTTTGCGCCCTCCCGATGTGTCCACCCAAGCCGAGAACGGGATTCGGAGTAGAGCACCGGAGAGGGACGGCATGGCGATGAGAATCCCGACCTGGAATGGGCTGAGCCCCATCGCGGCCCGGAACGCCGCGGCAGTTGAGCCGAACAACGCCACCGCCGCAAAACCCACGAAGAAGCCCGCGGTTGCTCCAATCAGTCCTTTTCTTGGCGCTCCTTTTATCTGCGGCATACGGGATCTCGACGACGCTTCACGCTCCCATCGGCGGCCGGTACCAACGCACAACCTGCGGTTTCCGCCACAAATAGGGGTTAGGAATCACAAGGATATGGACAAGCCTGGTGAACGGGAACAACAGAATCAGTAAGTAGGCGTTGATGATGTGAAACTTCACGTGCCAGGGAAGCGGGCTGACGTATGACAGGTCCGGGCTGAGCCAAGCCACCGACCAAAGGTATGGAGTCAGTGACGTAGCAAACCAGGATGAACCCCAAGGGTAGCGGATCGAAACCTCGATCCCGAGTAGGATCTGCAACAGGAGCAGCGCGAAGAGCAGCCAATCGACGGGACTGGTTACGCGGCGCAACTTCGACACGCTGACGCGTCGAATCATGGCGGCGACAAGTCCGACCGCGGCCAGAATGGCGAAAACCAGCGCCGTGCTTTCCAGGATGTACAGCCGGAGCGGCTTACTATTCCACCAAAGAACTTCGCGGGGGACAAGGAAGGCCACGATGTGTCCCGTGATCACGACGAGGATCCCATAATGAAAGGGAACAAGTCCCCAGAAGTGCTGCTGGTTTTCCAGAAACTGGGAGGAAAGGCTGGAGTAGGTAAATTTCCGGTTCCGGTACCGTTCGATCGTCACGAAAAAAAATGTGAAGAAGGCAACGTAAGGCAAAGCCAGGAAAAAGAAGTGGTCCAGGTAGGTGCTAGCGCTATTCATGGAGAACCTCCTCCGCGGCGGGTGAATAGCCGGCGTCGACCAAGCAGACCGCCAGGGCGTCCAGCAGGCAAGCAAGAGGCTGTAGCGGCTCCTTGAAGTTGAAGCGTATTTTGGAGACCGCAGGCGCGAGGAACTGCCGGGCAAGACGGCCGGCCTCCTCTTCCTCGGACATTGCCGCCAAAAGCCGCAAAACGGCTGGCAGGTGATCTGGCAGTTCGGAACGTTCATCGACCCCGTAGCGCCGGTGTTCGCCCTTCAACTTGATTAAGAACTCCCCGCGTGCGTAGTCTTCACCAAACAAATGCCAGCCGATGTCGAGGGCGCAATCGGGATTGAGGTCAAAAGCCTGGATGAAGGACTCCTCGAGGGCGGCGAGTGGGAGGCTGGCGACCTCGGATAGAAAGCGGGTCAACTGGTCGCGGGCGGCCTGGGGACAGCCCACAACCGCGTACCGGACATGCTCGTGATAGGCGGCGTCCGGATATTCGAACAGTGGAGCCAGAAGGAGGCACCATTGACGATTCTGACCCTCGGTCATAGCCCCCTCCTGGGACCGGTCAGGAAACCGAAACCGGCGTTCTGCTTGTGCTCCAGCGGATCGACCAGCATCTCGATGGCTTCCTCGCGGTGCATGGGCGGGATGACGAAGCGGTCGTCGAACGTACACAGGGATGTGAGCCGGTAGATGGCCTCGGCTTCCTCTGGCGTGCAGTCGGCTTGCGCCAGCATTTCGGCGGCCTGTGCGTGCGATACGTCCCCGACGGTCAGCGCGCGGCGGTACCAGCGGACAGCCTTCTGCTTCCGCAATGCGTAGCGGACTTTTCCTTCATTGCCGGCTCCGAGCAGGTTCGCCAAAAAGCGCATCGGCACTCGTGCCTCCTCGATGTCGTGGAAGAGGTCGTCGCTGACGTTCTTTACGGGCCCAGTTTCCTTGGCGGCCATGACGGGTGCCATAGGCGGCACGTAGAACAGCATCGGCAGCGTTCGAAATTCGATGTGAGGAGGCAGCGCGATTTTCCACTCCTTGACGAACTTGTACACAGGCGAGCGCCGCGCGGATTCAATCACTGAGTCGTGGATCCCATTCGCTCTCGCAGCGGCGGCCACCGCCGGATCGTGCGGATCGAGAATGATGGACCGCTGCGCTTCCACGAGTTCCTCGGCAGGACTCTTGGCGACTTCCTCGATCCGCGAAGCGTCGTAGAGGAGCACGCCGAGATAGCGGATGCGTCCCACGCAGGAGTGAAAACAAGCCGGGGCTTGCCCGGTCTCCAGCCTCGGATAACAAAGGATGCACTTTTCACTCTTGCCCGTAGACCAGTTAAAGAACGTTTTCTTGTACGGACAGGCGGCAACGCAGGCGCGCCAAGCGCGGCAACGATTCTGATCCAGCAATACGATCCCGTCCTCGCCGCGCTTGTACAAGGCGCCGGAGGGGCAGGAGGCCACGCACGAGGGATTGAGACAGTGGTTGCAGATCCGGGGCAAGTAGAAGAACACTAACCGTTCGACCGCGAACAGTTGCTGTCGCTGTTCTTCGCTGAGTCCCTTCAGGTTGGGGTCATGCTCGGCGTAGATTGGCGAACCGCCCAGGTCGTCGTCCCAGTTCGGGCCGGACTTGATATTGATCAATTCGCCAGTAACCATGGAAATGGGGACGGCCGTGGGCTGGTCGGGCCCTTCCGGTGCGTTGAAGAGGTGCTGGTAGTCGTACGTCCATGGCTCGTAGTAATCGTCCATGGTCGGCATGTTCGGGTGGTGAAAGATGTTGAAGACCGTCTTCGCCTTGCTGGTGGACTTCAGCCGCAATTGCCCGTCCTCGCAGGCCCAACCGCCGTTGTACTTGTCCTGGTCTTCCCACGCGGTGGGAAACCCGGTTCCGGGCTTGGTCTCCACGTTGTTCCACCACATATACTCGGCGCCTTTGCGGTCGGTCCAGATGTTCTTGCAGGCGATGCTGCAGGTATGGCAGCCGATGCACTTGTCGAGGTGAAACACCATCGAGACCTGGCTTCTGACATTCATCATGGGCCTCCCTTTACCACTTCAGGTCGGGCAGTCGCCGCACCAGAACGTGCGTGTCCCGGTTGCAGCCCGTGGGACCCCAGTAGTTAAAGTGAAACGTAAACTGCCCGTATCCGCCCACCATCAGATTGGGTTTGAGGCGGATGCGCGTGAGACTGTTGTGGCCACCGGCACGGCGGTAGTTCCGCAGCGGCGACTTCGGCACCGAGTAGGTGCGCTCGGGTGAGTGGTACTGAATGCAAACGCCACGGGGGATGCGGGCGCTCACGGCTGCGCGCGTTACCACCACGCCGTGGTCGTTGTGAACCTCCACCCAATCGTTATCGGCGATTCCCACTTCGGCGGCGTCGTGATCGTTCATCCAGAAGGGCTCCACCCCGCGCGACAGCGTCGTCATTCGCTGGTTGTCGCCGTAGGTGGAGTGAATGTGCCACTTCCCATGCGGCGTCAGGTAATTCAGCATCTTGGTTGGGCCCGCCTCTTTGCTGACGCGCAGGTCGGCATAGTCTTTCGGCAGTGGGCGGGGCTTGTAGGTCACCAGGTGCTCACCAAACTGGATGTATCCGGGGTGGTCGAGGTAAAAATGCTGCCTGCCGGTGAGGGTCCGCCAGGGCACGAGCGCCTCGACGTTGTAAGTGAACGGCGAATACGCACGGCCGTCCTCGATCAGGCCGGACCACATGGGACTGTTGATAAATCGGTGAATGCGCGACTGAATATCCTTGTAGGAGACACGCACGCCCCGGTTCTTTTCGGCAAGCTGCACGAGTGGCAACCCAACGCGTTCCTGCATCTCCTGGTAGGAGCGGTAAGCCATCTCCCCGTTTGTCACCGTGGCGAATCGCAGGATCGTATCGCACACCAATTCGTCATCCAGCAGAGAGGGATATCGCGCTCCGTCCCATTCGACGCATGGCTTGTTGCGCAGCGTTTCCTCGTATAGGTCGCCGACCTCGTAATGCGTTCCATGCGCGCCGAGGCCGTTCTTGGGCACCATCGGACCGAACGAGATGTACTGGTTGTGGAGGTTCTTGTAGTCGCGCCGCACCACGCGCAGGCCAGGCATTGTCTTGCCTGGGATGGCCTCCACTTCGCCGTTCATCCACTCCCGGATGGCCGGCTGCGCCACTTCGGCCGCTGTATCGTGCGCCAATGGCGTGGCAACAAGGTCTTCGACCGGGTCCGGGAAGTGGCGCTCGGCGAGTTCGGAGAATTTCTTGGCAATTGTGCGGAAGATCTGCCAGTCGCTCTTGGACTGCCAGCACGGTGGAACGGCGGCGGACAAGGGATGGATGAAACTGTGCATGTCCGTCGAGTTCAGGTCGGCCTTTTCATACCAGGAGGCCGCGGGCAGGACAATATCTGAGTACAGCGCGGACGTATCCATGCGGAAGTTCAGGTCGACGACGAGATCCATCTTGCCTTGCGGGGCGGTTTTGTGGAACTCAACATCGTGGACAGATCCCTCGGCGATGTCTGGGGCGATGGCGTTGTCGTGCGTGCCGAGGTAGTGGCGGAGGAAATACTCATGGCCCTTCGAACTGGCCATGAGGGCGTTGCCCCGCCAGATGAACCAGACACGCGGCCAGTTCTCGGGCGCGTCGGGGTCCTCGACGGAAAATCGTAGTTTGCGCTCCTGTAATTGCTTGACGGCGTGCCGCACCACATCCTCTTCCGTCTTGGCACCCTGTTCTCGGGCCTCCTTGGGCACGGAGAGGGGGTTCTTGTTGAACTGCGGATAAAATGGAAGCCAGCCGTTGCGGACGGCCTGCACCTGCACGTCGGCGGTGTGGGTACCGCGCAGATCCCGGATCAACGGATCCTGCGGCATGCTGTGATAGTCGGTGTAGTCGCGCTCGTAGCGCCATTGGTCGGTGTGGATATAGTGCCAGCTTGGCGCGTTTTGGAGCCTAGAAGGGGGATACCAGTCCTTACCGAACGCGATGGCCGACCAGGGCTCACCGGGAGCGAGCTTCTCCTGTCCCACATAGTGAGCCAGGCCGCCCCCGTTCACACCGACGCATCCGCACAGCATCAACGCGCTGATTGCCGCGCGGTACATGAGGTTGTTGTGATACCAGTGATTGATGCCGGCGCCGATGATAACGGTGCACTTGCCGTTGGTCAGCCGTGCTGTCTCGCCCCATTCGCGGGCGAACCGGATCAGCGTGTCCTTACTCATGCCGGTGTACTTCTCTGACCAGGCAGGCGTGAACGGAGCGTGCTCGTCGTCGTAGTCAGCAGGGTAGTCCCCGGGCAGACCGCGCCCGACGCCATGTTGCGCCATGGTGAGGTCGTACACCGTGGCCACCAGAACCGCCGTTCCGTCCGCGGTCGTGATGCGCCGCGCCGGCACGCCCCGGCGCCGGATGGTGCCGGCTCCGAAGTCGTCAAACTTCACCTGCACGACGCAGTCGTGGGCCTCCAGGAAGGTAAGCGCCGGCCGGATGTCGCTGCCGGTGACGCCATCTTTCAGTTGCAGGTTCCACTTTCCCTTCTCCTTCGACCAGCGGTACCCCACGCTGCCTATGGGCATCTTCGGAGTCGAGTCCTCCTCATCCCACATGAGGAACTGCCAGTCGCCGTTTTCCACTGCTGAATAAGGGGGGAACCTGTTGGCGCGAAGCAACTGGCCCGGTTGAAACCCGCTGTCGCGCTCCACGAGTTCCACCAGGAGCGGACTGTCGGTGAATTTCTTCGAGTACTCGATGAAGTAAGGAGTCCGCTGTTCGTGATGGAACTCCTTGAGCAGCACGTGGGCGACAGCCATCCACCAGGCGCCGTCCTGGCCGGCGTTGATTGGAATCCACTCGTCGGCGTACTTGGCCACCTGGTTGAAATCCGGCGCGAAGACCCACATCTTCGTGCCGTTGTGCCGGGCTT
This sequence comes from Acidobacteriota bacterium, assembly GCA_017304135.1. Taxonomy (GTDB): domain Bacteria; phylum Acidobacteriota; class Terriglobia; order Bryobacterales; family Bryobacteraceae; genus JAFLBB01. Next base: position 36,493 of record JAFLBB010000020.1, read on the forward strand.
CGGCGGCGAAGTGGCAATCCGGCGTGCGGGTCATGTTGAGGTTCGAACCCATCACGGCAAGCAGCTTGGCGTTGTACCAGTCCGCCGATTCCTGAACGTCAGTCTGCTCGCCCCATACCTCGGGCGAGGCCGGAGGAAGGTCGCAGTACCAGTCGTAAAAAGAGAGAGCGACACCACCCATCAATTGCAGCATCCGGGCGCCGGAGGCGTAGCTGATCATCGACATGGCGGGAATGGGGGAGAAGCCGGCGATCCGGTCGGGTCCGTGCTCCTGGATGGTGTGGATCATCGACGCTGAGATCAACTCCACGGCAACGTCCCAATCCAAGCGGCGGAATCCACCCTTGCCGCGCGCCTTCTGCCAGCGGGCCCTCTTTTCGGGATTCGAAACCAGCGACTTCCAGGCGGCCACTGGATCTTCGTGCTCGGCGCGCGCTTCGCGCCACAGGTCCAGCAACGCGCCGCGGACATAGGGGTACTTGACGCGAAGCGGGCTGTAGAGATACCAGGAGTAGGAGATCCCCCGCTGGCATCCGCGGGGCTCGTAGGGCGGCAAGCCGCTCTCAAGGCTTGGATAGTCGAGCCCCTGCATCTCCCACGTCACGATGCCGTCCTTGACGTAGATCTGCCAGGTGCAGCCGCCCGTGCAGTTCACCCCGTGGGTGCTTCTTACGATCTTGTCGTGCTGCCAGCGGTTCCGGTAAAACTGCTCCCAACTGCGCGAGGCAGGGTTGACTTCATCCTTGATCCAGGTCAATGTACCGTTCGGCTTCACTCTTCACCTCTCCCGGTGCTGCTGAGCACCAATTGCTTCCGCACCGATCGGAAACGGGACCTCCAGGCCAGATCGAACACGACCAACATGAGGCCAGCGCCACCCAACCCGACGAGCAAGAACGTGAGCTTCCCGGCCGACAAATCTTCACCGCCGTCAGCCGCCTGATTTTCTAGAAATGCGATGATCGGCAGGATCTCCTCGGAATCAATGGGGTGCTTCTTGAAGACGGGGGCCATGGTGGGTGTCGCCGGGGCGCCCAACCAGGCGGCAAGTGTCTTCCTGCTCTCCATCCGCTCGAAGGCCCTGGTCAGGTCTGGACCCAGTTGCCCGCCGCTGAGCCCTCCCAGGTTCCGGGCAGTATGGCAGCTGAGACAGGCAGGCCCGTTGTTCTTGAGCGAACGTTCACCGCGGAAGATCTGGCGGCCGGTCTCGACCTCGGCCGCGGTGAACGGCCGGTCCGTAATCTGGACGCCGATGAATTGCGACTTCTCGAGTTTGGACTCGGCGTCAATGAGATCCACAAGAGCCTCGGCGCGCGCCGGATTCATGCCGGAGATCTGCGGCATCACGACGCCGCGGGATTCTTGCAGAAGCTTCTGAGAGTAGGCGTCGCCCCGATCAATCATGGCCTGCGGGTTGACCAGGAACCGTACCAGCCAGTCCCGTTCGGCGCGCTGGCTCACGCCCTTCAGATCCGGCCCGGTCAACCGGCCGCCTCCGATCGTGTGGCAACTGATGCAATTCTGGCGGAAGAAATCCGCCGCTTCCTGCCCGAAGAGTGCGGGGGCGGAGGCGAGCAGGCATAGGCCTTGGACCGCCGCGGCCGGCCAGCGTCTGAGCTGCCATGTACACCTCATCGAGGACCTGCTCCTTCCACCGGGTCGCATCCGGCGATGCTGATCAGACCTGTCCGTGTGGCGCAAGGAATGGCGAAGTCGGCAATGGTCGTCAGTTCGAGGAACTCGGTGTAGACGGCCCTGACCCTGCGCCAGGCATCGTGAGCGGGACACTGGTTGGCCTCGTCACAATCGTGCTCGCCGCTGAGGAAGCAGCGCTGCTTCCAGCGCTGCCGGTCGAACAGTTCCACCACCTCAAACAGCCGGATGTCCGAAGCATGACGGCGCATCCGATACCCGCCGCCGCTCCCGCGAGTGGCGTCGATCAAACCCGCACTGCCCAAGGTCCAAAGGATCTTCGACAGGTAGTTCGAGGGAATCCCGGCGGCCTGCGCCAGTTGTTTGCCGCGGATAGTATTCCCGTCCGGTAGTGAAGCCATCTCCACAAGCGCTCGCAATGCATGTTCCGCCGTTGTCGAAACCATTGTCGAGTTGTTCATGAACAACTATAGTAATGTCGAAGTGAAAGTCAAGCCATTTTTTTCGCCGTCTGGCGCCGGTCTCCTCATAGCACTAACCGTCGCCGGATCAACATGATCCTCAGCCGCTGGCGGACAGGCCCTCCACTCGTTCCGCGGCCCTCCGGTGACTGGAGTCACAGCGGCGCCTCCAGGATTCGAATACCATCCCGCCATGGATACCCACACGACCTCGTTGTCCGGCCAGACGATCTCCGAGATTGCCACCCGTTCCTTGGCTGCTGTTCGCGTGTTCGAGCGCCTCGGGATCGACTATTGCTGCGGTGGCAACCGGCCGGTGGAGGAGGCCTGCCAGGAGCACGGCCTCGACGCCGCGGCGGTGCTTTCAGAACTGGACGCCGCCCTTGCGAACCGGCCGCCGGATGAGACCGATTGGAATCGGGCCACCTTGCGCGACCTGATCCGCCACATTGTAGGGAAGCACCACGAGTACCTCAAATCGGAAATGCCGAACCTGGCTCAGCGATTGGAGAAGGTGATGAAGGTTTACGGCGAGCAGGATCGGGCCACGCTGGGTGCGTTGCCTCGTATTTTCCATGACCTCCGCGCGGAAATGGATCTCCACATGCATAAAGAGGAGATGGTGCTCTTTCCCTACATCGACAGACTGGAGGCGGATGTAAGTAGTGGGCGTCCTGTTTCTCCGCCTCCCTTCGGAAGCGTCAAGAATCCCATCGCGATGATGGAGCATGAGCACGACAGCGCCGGCGCCGCCCTTAAAGGTATGCGGGATAGCACGCACGGTTTCGCCGTTCCGGACCATGCGTGCACCACCTATCGCTCCCTGCTCGATGGACTTCGGGAACTGGAGGAGGACCTTCACGTACACATCCATCTGGAAAACAACATTCTCTTTCCCCGTGCGATCGCACTGGAGGCGGGAACCCAGTAAGCTTGGCATCGGTTCCTTGCCGCCGAAAGAAAACTAGCAGTTAAGCGGCCTGGGGAAGGCCGCCGGCGTCTCCCGTCGTCGCCCTCGACAGTGGGTGGGCCAGCCGTATGGCGCGGACTCCATGTCCGCCACTCCAACATAACGCTCGAAAAATCCCAGGTTGGCTGCTGTTGCAGCGGGGTTCGTGTTCGCTCCAACTCGAACCATTCCTAGGAGCTTTGGGTAGCCAGACATCGGCTCTGAACACCGCCTACTGCCCACTCACTCAGAGTGGCGTGGCAGTGCGAGCGTGCACCTTAAAGCAGGAGTGGCAGCACTCTGACCTGTGTGATCCGCCTTAACGGGGAAATCACATCATGCGGACACCCCGCCGGGAGGCCCATGCCAAACCGAGCTCCGTATGCGCAGGTTCGGGGATTTCACGTTCGGCTATGGCGAAGATCTTCGTCTCTTCCTTCTCGAAGTGCTTGTACGTATCCGTGACCGTTTGCTGCAGAAAACGGCGGGCCTCTTCCACGCTGGTGGCGGTGAGCGCCCCCGTCAGCAGGCGCCGAATCACCTGGTGATCCGTTGGCCCCGGCGTACCGTCCGGATTTGGGGGAGCAACCGGCAGGTGCTCCTCGATCGGCGGGCGCAGAATGGCATCTTCAATATCGGCGTGGGAGATCAGCACCGAATCCAGGCACCCAGCCAGCGCACGCACTTCTTCGATGGTCGCGTCCTCAGCCCGTGCCCGGATGAACGCCAGCAGCGGATACATGGCGCCGTGCTCGCCCTTTAGAGCGTCAGTTAGCCTCATGTATCCAACCCTACCGTAGGACGGCCGAGTTGAAAAGACCCAAAGAGTATTGAACTCTTGTCAGGCAATCCTACCCAAGCCGCCCCACGGCGGCAGAGCGGATCAGCAGGCATGCGAGGCTCGCTTCCAGCAGAACGCTTCCGCCGGAGACCCTTCCCGCATCAGTCCTTATTTAGGGCTTTTTGTCGGAAATGCTGACCGCAGAGTCCATGCCCGCAAGGGCCGCCGATTTCCGCCACGAAACAGAATCGTGAACATTGCAGCACCAAAGCCTGACATCGGCGCCTAGAATGTAGTGTTGAGATGTGCCAGGCACGCCGTATGCAAGGGCTATTTCTGGCCTTCACGTTGCTCACCGGAGCAACGGTCGGATGGCTCGGGTGGCGGCTGCTCGCTCAGGACCGGGCTCTTGCGCGGCAGCGGAAGGTGGAGCAACTCGAAGCGGCGGCGGATCGTGTCACCGGCGCGCTCTACCGGCAGATGGCCGAGTTCGAGGAACTGTTGTTGGCAGGGGAACAAGGGCGGCTTCCGGTAGCAGCAGTCGTGCTTCGTTCCCAGAACCAGCAGATCGTAGTCTCGCCACCTGACGGCTTGCTCTTCCAGCCGGCGATCCCCCCGCCGCCGAAGATACCGGACGGGCTGTTCGCCAGCGCCGAGGCGCTGGAATTCCAGCGGATGGATTTCCTGGCGGCGGCATCGGCGCTCCGCCGCCTCGCGGCATCGGGCGACCGGTTTGTGAGGGCAGCGGCATTGGTTCGGCTCGCCCGCAATTTAAGAAGGGCAGGACAGCCGGAAGCGGCATTGGAGGTGTACGCTCAACTTGCCACTTTGGGCACAACCACGGTGGACGGCTTACCCGCGCATTTGGTCGCGCTCGAGGGGAGGTGCACGTTGTTCCATGAGCTACGACGCATGGGCGAACTGGAGCGCGAAGCGGGAATCCTGCACAGCCGGCTCATGCGCGGCGAATGGGCCCTGGGAAGGTCCTCGTATGAGTTCCAAGTAGCGCAGGCGCGGCAATGGCTGCGGCGGACACCCGAGGCCGAGGGCGGAGGCAAGGAGGCGTTATCGGCCGCCGCTGAACTGCTGTGGCAAGCCTGGCGGAAGGGCTCACCGCCAAAAGGGCGCACACTACTCGGTGGCGACAGCCCCGTGCTGGCGGCATGGTCCTCCGAAGGCGGGGAGTGGACGGCTGTTCTGGCTCCGGCGCTGGCGCTCGACGCGGCGCTGCTCGAGGCGGGATCGTTCGAGGCGGCGTTGATCGATGATGAGGGCCGCCGCCTGCTCGGACGGATCAACAAGCTGGCAAGACTGCGCGTGGAGCGGAGCCAGGCCTCCACGAAGCTGCCGTGGACGGTCCTGTTGAGCAGCCCGGACGATGGAACGGCTGGACTGGCGAACCGCCACTGGTTTCTCGGCGGCGGTCTGGCGATGCTGGTGGCGCTGCTTGCAGCGGCAGGCTTCATTGTGTCGCGGGCCGTGTCGAAGGAAATCGCGGTGGCTCAGCTCCAAACCGATTTCGTCGCCGCCGTCTCGCACGAGTTCCGCAGCCCGCTGGCTTCGATTTCCCAAATCGCCGAACTGCTGGACGCCGACCGCTGGCCGACGCCAGATCACCGCGCGAAAGGACACGAAATCCTGACGAGGGAGACAGCCCGGTTGCGTCGCCTGGTGGAGGGACTTCTGGATTTCGCGAGGATGGAAGCGGGAACGGCCGGTTACCGGCTGGCGCCACTCGACGCGGCGGAGATGGTGCGGGCCGTGGTCGACGAGTTTCAAGCATCCGCGAATGGCGGCCAGATCGAGCTTTCCATCGCTACCGGCCTGCCTCACATTCGAGGTGACCGGGAAGCCCTCTCGCGCGCACTCTGGAACCTGCTCGAGAACGCCGTGAAGTACTCCGCGCCTCCGGCCCGGGTTTGGGTTGAAACCTCGGCGAGCGATGGCGGCCTTGCGATTCGCGTGCGTGATGAAGGGACAGGCATTCCCGGCGGTGAGCAGGCGCAGATATTCAACAAGTTCTACCGCGGCAGCGAGGCGAAAGCCCGTGGGGTGAAGGGGACCGGGCTTGGACTGGCCATGGTGCGGCACATCGCGGAAGGGCACGGTGGCGAGGTCCGTGTGGAGAGCGATCCCGGACGCGGGAGCACCTTCACGCTGGTCTTGCCCGGAGGCGATCCAGCATGAGGCGCATTCTGGTGGTGGAAGACGAGCCTGGCATTGCGTTTGGGCTGGAGACCGACCTCCAAATGGAGGGCTACGAGGTCACGCTGGAGCAAAATGGAGCCGCGGCGGTGGAGAAGGCCCAAGCGTCGAGCTACGACATGATCCTCCTCGATATCATGCTGCCCGGGATGGACGGCTTCGAGGTGTGCCGCGCGCTGCGCCGCTCGGGTGTGCGCACTCCCATCATCCTCGTCACGGCGCGCACGCATGAGGCCGAAAAAGTGATGGGACTGGAGGTGGGCGCCGATGATTACGTGACGAAGCCCTTCAGTCTTCGTGAGCTGCGAGCACGCATCAAGGCTGTGTTGCGGCGGACCTCTGGAGAACTGCCGCAGACCTACCGGATGGGCGAGGTTGAGGTGGATTTTACGCGCGGCGAACTGCGGCGGAACGGCAGGCCCGTGGAGACCACGCAACTGGAGTTCAAGCTCCTGGAGGCGTTCATCCGGAACCAAGGCCGGTTGCTCAGCCGCGACCGGATTCTGGACCTGGTGTGGGGCGCTGGTGCCCACGTCACCGACCGCGTTGTGGATAACCACGTCCTGACGCTGCGCCGAAAGATCGAGCCGGATCCGCAACGGCCCATCTTCCTGGTCAGCGTGCGCGGAGTGGGTTACCGGTTTGAGGGGTCGCAAACCGAATCATGACCGAACTGGACAACGGACCCTGACGATGGCACTTCATCCTGGCGATGAAGGAGGCAAGAATGCCAACAACCCTAAGGCGATGGACGGCGATCCCAGGCGCGGCGCTGCTCATTGTGTGTTTTGCCGTGGCCCAGCAGGCGGAGCGGGCGGACTTGATGATGGAGGCCGCCGCGCGCAAGGAGCGGGTGGACGGCGATCTGAAAGCGGCGATTGAGGAGTACCGGAAGATTGCCTTGCGGTTTGCGAAGCAGCCGGAGGTGGCGGCGAAGGCATTGCTACAGATGGGGCAGTGCCAGGAGAAGCTGGGACAGACCGAGGCGCGGAAGTCGTATGAGCGGATCGTCCGGGAATTTGGCGCCCAGCCGGCGGCCACACAGGCTCGGGCACGGCTGGCGGCAATGGGCGGTTCCGGCCTCGAAACCAGGCCGCGGCTGGTGTGGGACAACGCCGTCGACCTGTGGGGCACCGCTACCGCAGACGGCCGTTACCTCTCCTTCACTGATTGGGACACGGGCGACGTCGCGGTACGGGATCTGCGGACCGGGACCAATCGCCGGGTTACGAGCCAAGGCGGGTACATGAAGGCGCAGGCGGAGGCGGGCGGCTCTGCCATCTCTCCGGATGGAAGCCGGATCGCCTACACCTGGGAGCGCTTCGATGCCGAGTCGAAGGCGAACAAGGTCATCGAGCTACGCGTGATCGGATTTGACGGTCAGGGTGACACCTTGCTCAAGCAGGTGCGCGGCTGGATCGAGCCGCAAGGCTGGTCGCCCGACGGGAAGAGGATCGCGGCCCTCTTCCAGGAGCCCGCCTTCGTGGAAACCGAAATTCTCGTTCTTTCCGCGGGCGATGGCAGCAGCCAGAAGGTCGCCCTCAAGAATAAGGGAATGAAGTACCGCGTCACATTCTCGCCCGATGGCCAGTGGCTCGCCTACTCGTCAGGCGGCATCGTCTACTCGGTCCGCGCGGATGGCTCAGCCGCCGCGGAGTCGCAGGTCGTCCTCGATGCTCAGATGCTTGCCTGGACTCCCGACGGCAAGGGCATCGTGTTCAGCCGGAAGCACGACGGCGTTAACCGTATCTTTCTCGTTCCGGTGTTCCAGGGTAAGCCGTCTGGCGAGCCGCGCATGCTGCGAACCGAAGCGCTCCCCGACGGCGGCTCTCTCGGGATGACAACCCAGGGGACCCTGCTTCTCGCCGCCCCCAACGTCAAGTCGGAAACCTGGATCCTGGAGTTCGATGGCACCACCGGCCGCCTGGGCCGAACGATCCGGCAGTTGGAGGCGGTCCCGATCGGCCCTCCCTACGTTAACAGTTCGGTGAAGTTCTCGCCGGACGGGAAGCTCCTTCTCTACCGCAGGGGCCCGGCGTTGCTCGTGCACAATGTTGCCACGGGTGAGGAGCGGAAGCTCGCTGTCCAGATGAAGCAACTGGCCCGCGTGGAGTGGGCGACGGACGGTGCCTCCTTGCTGGCCGCGGGCGTGGGCAACGACGACCGGGATGGCCTGCACCGGGTGGATGTCCGGACTGGCGCCGCCGACTTCCTGTCGCCGCGAGTTCCGGAGACCCGCATCGTCTCCGCGGCCGGTGGCGCGGCCATGATCTACTCCACTCGGGCCGGGACGATTGTCCACCGAGATCTGGCGACGAATGAGGAGAAGACACTCTGGCGCGCTCAACCGGAGTTGAATCTAGATCAAGTTCCGGAAGCGGTCATTAACCGGGAAGCGAATCGGATGGCGGTCCGCGCGATCCACTATGTGGGCGTGGTGGACCTGGCGACCGGCGAGACCCGGCGGCTGTTCTTCAAAACGCTGGGCGACGAGCCGGGCGGAATCTGGGCGGTCGACTGGAGCTCCGATGGCCAACGCCTGGTCGCAATCCAGAATGCGAACTCCTTGAAGGAGCGCAGTAGGGTGATGGTGTTCTCCATGCGCGGAGGGGAAATGGCAACGGCTGAGGCGCCGGCCCAGTTCCGCGGTTTCAGTCTGAGTCCGGATGGTAAACTTGCCGCGGCGTTGGCGTCGACGCGTCACTACCAGGTGCTGGCGCTCGAGAATTTCTTGCCCGTCGCTCAGGACTGACCAACTTCGAGGCGGCGGATGCGCATCCGCCGCCTCACCGTTTCCTCACATTCGCCTGACTCATTTCGAACGCCTCCGGCTTACACTGGACCGGACAACATGTTGCGCCGCAAATGGACCTGGGTGCTGGCGGCGGTATTGTGTGTTCCGGCGCTGACCGTCGTTTGGCTGAGTGCGCGCTTAATGGAACAGGACCGCGCGCTGGAAGTTCAGCGGACCGCCGAGCGGAACGAGCAACGTGCCGCGAGCGCAGCTCAGGCGCTCATGTTGATTCTCGCCGACCCGTCCCTGCTCGAACGCGACCCTGGCCAGGGCGCACTGCTCGCGCGTTTACCTGGTGCAGATCTCCTGTACCGGAGTGGCCACGAACCGGTTCGAGAGGTCTCGACCGAACTCTTTCAGACCGGGGAACAGCTGGAGTTTCAGGCTACGGATCCGGCAGCGGCAATCGTATGGTACCGACGACTGGCAGTTTCCCCGAATCCGGACATCCGCGCTGGAGCGCTCATGCGGCTCGGCAGGACTTTGAAGAACATGGGGCGAATTCGCGAGGCGCTGGCCGTGTACGATCAGCTAGCTTCAATGGAACCCGCACTCGTGAGCGGATGGCCTGCACCCATCGCAGCGGTTTGGAGCCGCTGTCAGATCCTGCCGGGGGGCGCGCGGCAAGCAGAGGCCATCCGGCTCTGGGGCTTGCTGCTGGCCGGGAAGTTCGCACTGAACCGGGATACTTACGTATCATTCGCCGATGACGCCGCGAAGTGGAGTGGGCAGCCGCGTCCGGTGGAACTCGAAGCGCTGACCGACGTGGTTCTGCGCGTGGAAGGCGATGTGAGGGCGGGATCGAGAACCTCCTCAGGGCGCGCGCTGATCGAGTCAAGTTCCGCCTTGCACACGGTGGTTTGGGAACGGCGAGGGGCGTCGCTTCATGTGCTGGCGGCTTCGCCGGCGTTCGTCACGCGCGAATGGCTTGGCCGGGTCGGTCCCGGCGTCTGGCTCCAGACGCTGACGGGCCAGATCATCGGTCCAGCCACCTCTGGCAAGGCGGCCGCGAAATACCCGGCCGAGTCCCGGCTACCCTGGACCGTCCTCGCGGTGGCTCCACACTCCAACGGAGACTTCAGCGCCCGTCGGCGGATGTTGCTTCTTTTACTAGGCGCGGTGGGCGTCTTCACTCTCACCGGTGTCCTGCTGGCGCTCAGATCCATGCGGCGCGAACTGGCGCTGGCGCGCATGCAGGAGGACTTTGTGGCGGCGGTGTCCCACGAGTTTCGCACGCCGCTCACGTCACTGCGCCAGATCAGCGAGGCTCTGGAGGATGGGCGGGTCGCGACCGAAGATCGCCGCCAGTCCTATTACCACTCGCTGTCGCGAGCCACACTGCGGCTGCACCACCTGGTGGAGGATCTGCTCGACTTCCGCCGTATGCAGTCCGGCGCGCCAGAGTACCGGCGGGAGCGCGTCGAGGTGGGGGAGTTCACCGCGCAGGTGCTCGATGGTTTTCGAGCCGAAGTGTCGGAACTCGGCTTCGAAGTCGCTTCGAGCGACGTGCCGGAGGGCGCCTTCCGAGGGGATCGCGAAGCGCTGGGCCGCGCGCTGTGGAACCTGCTCGACAATGCCGTGAAGTACTCGGGCGACTCGCGCCTTGTGGAAGTGACCGTGGAGTGCGGCGGCGGCGAAGCGAGATGGGCCGTGCGCGACTTCGGAGCGGGCGTTCCGACGGCTGAGCGGGAACTCGTCTTCCACCAGTTCTACCGAGGCGAGGAGGCGCGGCGGGCTGGCATTCGGGGCACGGGAATCGGGTTGGCCATGGTTTCCCAAATCGTTCAGGCGCACGGCGGCCGAGTCGCGCTCGCCAACGCGCCGGGCGCGGGCAGTGTCTTTTCCATTTCCATTCCCCTGGAGGCCGACTGATGCCACGGATCTTGATTGTCGAAGATGAGGCCGACATTGCACAGGCCCTGCGCGACGATCTGCAATTGGAAGGCTACGAGGTGGAGGTGGCGCGCGATGGCCACTCGGCGGTTTCGCTGGGAACCGCGCAAGCGTGGGACCTGATTCTGCTGGACGTGATGCTGCCCGGGCGTGACGGCTTTGAAGTGTGCCGCGAATTGCGCAGGGCCGGCGCCGAGGCGCCCATCGTTTTCCTTACGGCGCGCACGCACGAAGCGGAAAAGGTTCTCGGTCTCGATCTCGGCGCCGCCGACTACATCACGAAGCCGTTTAGTCCGAGGGAACTGCGCGCCCGCATCCGGGCCCGCCTGCGTGACCGGCAGCGGGCCGAGCCCGAAGTGGAGCGGTTCGGGGAATTGGAGGTGGACCTCGCGCGGGGCGAGGTGCGCAAGGGAGGCTCGACGCTGGAAATCACACCGCTTGAATTCAAGCTGTTAGTCGTGTTCCTGCGGAATCCAGGCAGGCTCTTGAGCCGCGACCGGCTCATTGACCTCGCCTGGGGCCGCGACACCTACGTGACCGAGCGCGCCGTGGATGCCCACATCGTGAACCTGCGGCGCAAGGTGGGCAGCAGTGCGATCGCCAGCGTCCGTGGCATGGGGTACCGGTTTGATGGCTGAGTTCTCACGGATTCCTCACGGAACGCTCGATGCCGCCTTGCAGATGGCCCCTAGCCTGGGTGCATGGAGGTCAGCATGAAGATCAAACAGCTCACACTGATTCTGGCGACGGCCACGGCGCTGCTCGCCCAACCCAACGTGCAACTGCAACGTGCGATGCGGATGGAGACGCTGGACGGCAACCTAAAAGGGGCCATCGCGCAATACGAGGCTTTGGCCCGCTCCTCTGATCGCACGGTCGCCGCGAAGGCCCTGGTCCGCATGGGGTTGTGCTACGAGAAACTCGGCAGCGCGGAAGCCAGGAAGGCCTACGAACGGGCGCTGCGCGAGTTTCCCGGCGAGACCGAATCCGCGGCCACGGCACGGGCGCGACTGGCGCAACTGACCGGCGCCGCCAGCGAGTCCGGCGCGCTCTCGTCGCGGTTGTTGTTCAGCCAGCCCGAAGTCGGTGGCCTTCTCGGGCCGGTCTCCGAAGACGGCCGAATCTTCGCGTTCCTCACTGCCAACGGAAGTCTCGTCGTGCGCGACCTGCAGACCGGGATCTCTCACGAGAGAGTCAATCGCGGTGGAGAGTCCAAACCGGCCAACATGGTTTGGGCTCCTGTCCCGAGCCGGGATGGCAGCAGGATCGCCTATGCAAGCGGAGGCGGAGCTGCGGAACCGGGATATGAACTGCGTATCGGTCCTGCGACGGGTGGGGATTTCAGCGCCGTGCCGCTCAAGCTCGCCGGTCACAGCTTCTTCCACCCGTGGGACTGGTCGCCGGACGGGAGAAACTTGGCAGGCTGGGTCTACATCCCGGCCCAAAACGTGTGGAACCTCGCGGTCGTTGACACCCAATCCGGTGAACTGAGGGGTCCTTCCTCCAGGCGTTCGCAGCGATGCGAAAGAGGCGTATTCTCGCCTGACGGCAAGCAGATCGCCGCGGCCTGCTACGTCAACGAAAACGTAAACACGCCGCCGGACCGGGACATCGTCGTGTTCGACGTTGCGACGGGGCAAGAATCCACAATTCTCGGAGGCTTATACGATGATCGCAGTCCCATATGGGCCCCCGCTGCAGGCAAGATCCTGTTCGTCAGCAACCGTCAGGGCAAGGACGGGCTCTGGATGGTGGAGTCCAAGCCCGATGGCTCCGCTGTTCCGGTACTCCTGCAAGGGGACCTCGGCGCGACAGAGTTGCTCGGCCTCACTAAGGACGGTACTTTGCATTACGGTCGCCGTACGCAGAGCCGGGATGTCTACCTGGCAAACCTCGATCCATCCTCGCTTCGCGTGCAAGGGCAGCCCAAGCGGTTCGTCGACACCTACCTGGGACACAATTCCTCGCCGGCGTGGTCCCCTTCCGGCGACTCTTTCGCCTATGCCTCATTCCGCGACATCAGCGGTGTGAGCCGGGTCGTGGTGCGCGGAAAGGGGGGCGCCGAAGTGGTAGTCGCCGACGGCAACATGTGGAACTACCAGACCCCCACGTGGTGCTCGGATTCGCGGCTGCTCATTTGGGGCACGCCTCATCCCGCCACCCGGCGCTTGTATGACGCAGCCACCGGGGCCGTCGCCGGCGCGGACACCAAAATCACGGGTCTGCACGCAGCCTATCAACTCGGATACGCTCCCGACTGCCGGTCCGTTTACGTGTCCGCCCGCCCCCACGGATCGGAACGCCGGCAGATCTTCCGGGTCGATCTGGAGACGCAACAGCGCACCGAGTTGTACAGCGATGACGCCGAGTGGTCACTGGCTCCGTCCGTCTCGCCCGACGGCAAGTGGCTCGCCATGATTGGGCGCATGGTGCGGGGTGGCCAGGTGGGGGTACTATTGATGCCCACTTCTGGCGGCGCCCCGCGGCTGTTGGCCACTGGCGCCGACGACAACATCCTACGCTGGTCGCCCGACAGCAAGCACCTCTTCTATATGAGACCGGAGGCCGGCCAGGAGGAGATCTTCGCCATCTCCATTGCGGGTGGTGCGCCGGTGGCCACTGGCATCCGGGGCCGCGGTCTGATTGGACCCAGTCTGCATCCCGACGGCAAACGGGTACTCTTCTCCAGCCGGGAATCCAGCGCCGAGGTCTGGAGCCTGCGGAACTTCCTGCCGAAGTAAGCCAGGCAGGTCGGCCGGCTTCCGGGAGGTGACAGAAACCTGACATTCGGCGGAGTTTCCCAGGAATCAGGGGCCCTAGAATGGAGTGGTCCGTGTGGCACGCGGTCAATCCCGTTCTGAGGGCCCTGCTGGCGACGGCCGCTGTCGTCACGGTCGCCCTGTGCTGGTTCGGCTGGCGGATGTGGACGCAGGAGCGGGCTGTCGCCCGGGAGCGGCAGCGTGAGCGGATCGAGAGCAGCGCTGAGGCGATGGCCTCCGGCGTCCGAGGCAAGTGGGCACAGACAGGGGAGGCGCTGAGCCGCTGGGTTGCAGACGATCGCGCGGCTCCACCCATGATTCCTGGGGCCGTCATCTTCGCGACGGCAGGGAACCGTGTGGAGGTGTCGCCGCGGGATGGACTTCCCTTCGTCCCGTGGCTCCCGAGCAAACCGGATCTTACGAGCGTATTCACCGAGGGTGAAGCAGCGGAGTTTGGCGGGGGAGGAGCAGCCCGCGCAGCGGCTGTCTACCGGGGCCTTACTGGGCATCCGAATGCCAGGATCCGTGCGGAGGCGTTGCTGCGCCTGGCGCGGGTGCTGCTGCAATCGGGCGAACGGAAGGGAGCCCTGCGGGCGTATGAATCGCTCGCGCGGATGGAGGGAACACTTGTCGCCGGGCTGCCCGCCGGACTCGTCGGTTTGGATGGTCAGCGCAAACTGGGCTCCCACGGCAGCGGAGAACAGATCGCCGCCGGACTTGCCAGCGGGCGGTGGCTGCTGAGGAAAGGGCCAGCGGAGTACTACAAGGAGGCGGCCTCCCTTCGCTCCGCACCCGGCGAGTGGGCGGCGGCGGAGGCCATGTCGCTGCTCTGGCAGAAGCGCGGCGGACCCGTCATGGAGATCGATGGCGAGCCATGGATTGGGATGTGGCGGGGAAGCGAGAAACGGTGGGCTGGGCTGGTGGCGATGCCCGCGCGTTTTCTCGATATCAAGGCTCCAGCGGGGGTGCGCTTTCAGTTGACCGACGCGCGCGGCCGTTTGTTGGCGGGAACCCCAGACAAACCGCAGCCAGGCACGGCCCAGGTGCTGGGCGACGCAGAAAGCCCATGGGTGCTCCGGGTCTGGCAGGACGGCGGCGGCACAGCATACCGAACGATGACTCCGGCTCTGGTCGGGCTGGTGACTGTCCTGCTCTGGGGGGCGGTGTATTTTATGACCCGGGCCATCCGGCGCGAATCCGAGGTGGCGAGGCTGCAATCTGATTTCGTGGCGGCGGTTTCGCATGAATTCCGTTCTCCGCTGACGACGGTGAGGCAGTTGTCGGAGATGCTGGAGATGGGGCAGGTGCCGAGCGAGGAGCGGCGGCAGAAATACTACAGCATGTTGGCGGCCGAGGCGCACAGGTTGCAGAGGCTGGTAGAGGGGTTGCTGCACTTGGGACGGATGGAAGCTGGAGCGCAGAGCTACCGGATGCAGCAAATGGAAGTGGGCAACCTCGTACGGCAAGCAGTCGAGGAGGTGGGGCCTGGTGGCGGTCGAGTAGCTGTTTCGGAGAGCGGTGAAGTCCACGCAAATGGGGACCCGGAGGCGCTGACCGCCGCCATTCGGAATCTCCTCGACAACGCCCTGAAGTACTCCCCCGCGGACTCACGCGTCGAAGCTGGCTGGCGGCAGGGCGGCCGGCAGATTCTCATCTTCGTGCGGGACCATGGACCGGGCATCCCGGTGGAAGAACAGCAGGCGGTGTTCGAGAAGTTCGTGCGGGGAAGGCGGGCAGTGAAGGAGAGCATCCAGGGGACCGGCGTGGGGTTGGCGATGGTGAAACACATCATGAAGGCGCATGGCGGCGATGTCCGGCTGGAGAGCACTCCGGGCCAGGGATCTACGTTCACGCTCGTGTTGCCGGAGAGCGAGTGAGCGATGGCGAGAATACTGATTGTGGAAGATGAGCCGGGGATTGCGCTGGCCCTGGAGGACGATCTCACGATGGAGGGTCACGAAGTGAAGGTCGCCAACGACGGCCCCTCGGGAGCGAAGGCGGCCCGTGACGCTAGCTTTGACCTGATTGTGCTCGACGTCATGCTGCCGGGGAAAGACGGATTCGAGGTGTGCCGTGAAGTGCGCCGCGCCGGGGTGCGGACGCCCATTCTCATGCTCACGGCGCGCACGCAGGAAGCTGAGAAGGTGCTCGGCCTGGAACTAGGAGCGGACGACTATGTGACGAAGCCCTTCGGAGTGCGTGAATTGCGGGCCCGTATCATGGCGCTTCTGCGGCGAAGCCAGGGCGCAGGCGTGGAGCGCGTGCTGCGGTTTGGCGAAACGGAGGTGGACTTCGACCGGGCCGAGGTCCGGCGCGGCTCGGAGACGTGGACGCTGACGCAGACGGAGTTCAAGCTGCTGGAGGTGTTTGCGCGCAACCGCGGGAGAATCCTCACACGCGACCAGTTGGTGGAGGGAGCGTGGGGTGCGAGCACCTTCGTGACCGACCGTGTGGTGGACAACCACATCGGCAACCTCCGGAAGAAGATCGAGCCGGACCCGGATGAGCCGCGCCACCTGCTGAACGTGCGCGGGCTGGGATACCGCTTCGATGGTTGAGATCTGACGCAATTCTGACATTGGCCGGGAGGGAGATCTGAGAGTGGCTGGTTAGGCTGCCATCAGGAGGCAAACAACATGTCGATGCCGATGATTCGAGTTTGGGTGCTGCTGGCGGCAATGGCCGGTTTGGCGTTTGGCCAGGCGGAGAAGATGCTGGAAGCCGCACGGCAGAAGGAGGTTGTGGAAGGCGATCTGAAGGCGGCGGTTGAACAGTATAGAAAGATCGCGGCGCAGTTCGCCAAACAGCCCGCCGTGGCGGCGCAGGCTCTGGTGAAGATGGGCCAGTGCCAGGAAAAGCTAGGCCAGGCCGAGGCGCGCAAATCTTATGAGCGAGTGGTGAAGGAGTATGCCGGTGCCGGTGAGTATGCGGCGCAGGCTCGTGCCCGGCTGGCGGCGCTCGCCGGGCCGCGGCCGGTTCCAGGGGAGATGAGTCTGCGGGCGCTCGACAGCGGTCCGCAGTTCGAATCGTCCGGCGGGATGTCGTCCGATGGCAGGCTGATTGCTTTCACCGACTACTACCGCGGCGGAAGCCCCTCTGTCTACGAAACGGCTACCAAGCGGACGCGCCGAGTGGTAAATCTCGAGTGGGACCAGCCCAAGACCGGTTTTGGCGCGCAGGTAGCGATTTCGCGCGACGGCAAATGGGTGGCATTCCTTTGGTACACGACCGTCCCCGGGTATGCGGAACTGCGGCTGGTGGGCACTGATGGGACGGGCATGAGAACCGTGGTGCGGGGCCAAGGCTGGGGGGCGCCCCTGGACTGGAGTCCCGATGGGCGCTTCGTCCTGACGTCGCGGTGGAAAGGGGATCAGTCGAAGGGTGAGACTGAGGCGGAACTGACTCTCGTCGCCGTGGCGGATGGGAGCATTCGTACTGTGAAGAAGTTTCAGCGTGAGCCGTCAAATGCCCGGATCTCGCCCGATGGCCGGTGGATCGCCTACCGGGCCAGCGACGGCGTCGCCCATGTAATGGCCACGGACGGAACTATGGACAGGCAGTTGTTCAGCAACGACCCGAAAGCACATCTGGTGGATTGGACGCCGGACGGGAGGGCCCTGGTGTTCTTGAGCGACAGGTCCGGAACGCGCGGTCTGTGGAGTGTGGAGATGGAAGGAGGCATGGCGGCGGGGGAGGCGCGCATCCTGCGCTCTGGGATGGCCAGCGAAATCTTTCCGGTGGGGATCGGCGCCGATGGCCGCTTGCTGTTTGTTGAGAACTCCGGACTGAACAACAGCTACGTCGTCGCGCTGGCGGGCGGCGCGCCGGCGCGGCTCACACGGCGCTTCGAAGGCGCCAACGGCTTTGCGGCCTACTCACCCGATGGCAAGCGACTTGCTTGGTTCGGACTGAAGGAGCAGTTCAGCGTGCGGGGCGGCACGTTGGTAGTGCAGGACCGGGCCAGCGGCAGCGAGAAGACTCTGCCCGCGCCGGGCGGAGTGGTGATGAACTTCGCGCCACAGTGGTTCGACGATAACCGCTCGCTGGTCTTCCAGGTGACCGAGTCGAACAAGGACACCCTCGTGAAACTCGACGTCGAGACGGGGCACACGTCGAAGATCCTCGATGCCCGGCAGATGATGTGGTCGCTCCTTTCCGCAGACGGGAAAACCCACTACTTCGCCAAGCGGGAGGAAGGCCACATTCTAGCATTGGATCTCACCACGGGCACCGAGAGAAAGATCGCCGACGTTACCCCGCGCAGGCTGGTCCGCGCCTTGGCGTTGAGCCCGGATGGCAAGACACTCGCCTTTGTGGTCGTGCACCCTCCGCACCTGCCGGACCCCACGGGCTTCGTGGGCTGGTCCCTAGAACTGTGCGACCTGGCCACCGGGAAGGTCAGCATCTTCAAGCGGGGCGACAATCAGAATCGGCTTGTCGGCTTCTACCGGCGGACACTCCAATTCACTCCCGACGGCAAGGCTCTGGTCGCCACGACCGGTGCAACGAAGCCCGTTCGCATCCGCCTGCTCCCGCTCGATGGCGGCCCCGACCGGATCCTGGTCCAAAGCACCGGACTGCTCTTCGATGCTTCCATCAGCCCGGACGGCAAGAGCCTTGTCTACACGGAGAGCACCACCAAGAACGACCTGTGGGTGCTGGAAAACTTCCTGGCCAAAACGTCGGCGAGATAGTGGACCGCAGAGGCGGGTGTGGGGAGGCATCCCCCGCCCGCCTCTCGACGCGATCTCGACACAACCCTGATGGATTTGCGATGCGCCAGTGCGGGAATGGGTGGATGATGTACGCAGAGCATGGCGAGGCTGTTGGCAGGTATGAGTTCGGGGCGCGGACTGGTGGCCCTGTTCCTGGTGGTCACAATCCTGCCCGCGCTGGCGCTGGTGGCGCTCGGAGTGCGACTGGCGGAGCAGGAGCGGATCGTGGCCGGGCAGAGACGCAGGCAGAGTCTGGAGAGCGCCGCCGATCTTGCTGTCAGGGTTCTGGAACAAGAGCTGGCCTTGCTTCGCCGCAAGGTTGCCGCTGAGGACTGGGACGATCTACCACTCCCAGGCGATTCGGCGGCCCTTACCATCCGGGGCCACTCGGTCCGCGCCTTCCCGGTGGGCCGCCTGCCGTATCTGCCCTCGCCCCCGCCGCTCGAAGAGATTCCGGAGGGCGCTTTTACCGAAGCCGAGTCATTCGAATTCGCGAAGCAGGATCCAGCTGAGGCGTTGCGGCGATACTCCGGCTTAGCCGCTTCGCACAACCCGGGTATCCGTGCCGGCGCGCTGCTGCGCGAGGCAAGGGTACTGCGGAAGTTTGGCCGCAGCGATGAAGCCCTCGCCGCGAACCAGCGACTTGCGGAGGTGCGAGGGGTTGCGTTCAATGGCATGCCGGTAGACCTGCTGGCACGAAGGAGCCGGTGCACCATCCTGGCTGACCTCTCCCGCCGGGCGGAGCTGGTCGACGAGGCGCAGCGAATCCGAGAGGATCTTGGGGCCGGGCGATGGGCGCTCGATCAGGCATCATATGAGCGCGTGGCGGAACAACTCCAGGCGTGGCTCGGCACCGGTATCGCGCCGGGGCCCGCGCAGGCCGCACTCGCCGAGGCCGCCGTATGGCTGCACCGACGTTGGACCACGACACCTGCAGGGGAGTTCCCCAGCGAAGGGACGCAGGTGCTTCGCGAGGTGTTTGTGCTCTGGCATTCCCAAGGGGATTCGGTGAACGCGCTTCTGGCCGGACCCGCACTCGTCGAGCGCCGGTTGATGAGGCAGGCCGCCGCCGCCGTGCGACCCATCCAGTTGGAGGCGGGCGTCAAGAGGCCCCCTGATGGGATGCGTGTGCAGCGATCCGCCGCCGAGAGTGGTTTGCCCTGGCATCTTGCGCTTGCTTCCGACCCGAATGAACCACTGCAAGACCCCGTTCGAAACCAGCTCCTATTGGCCGGATTTGGGCTGCTGCTTCTGCTCATTACAGCGGGCAGCTATCTCGCCTGGCGCGCGGTGAGCCGGGAACTGGCCGTGGCGCGGCTGCAATCCGATTTCGTAGCCGCCGTCTCTCACGAGTTCCGGACTCCACTCACGACACTGGCTCATCTCAACGATCTACTCGCTAGTGGTAGCGAACCTCCCGCCGAGACGCGCCACGGGTACTACCAGGCCCAAGCACGCGCCACAAGCCGGTTGCGCGGGTTAGTGGAAACGTTGCTCGACTTTGGCCGCATGGAGGCGGGCCGACAGCCATACCGATTTGAGCCGCTTGACGCCGGCGCGTTCGCCCGCGATGTCAGTGAAGCGTTCAGCGCGGAGGCCTCGGAGCGGGGGTTCGCGGTCGAGTTCCATGCCTACGATGGAGAACTGCCGGTGCTGGCCGATGCGGAAGCCCTCGAGCGGGCGATGTGGAACCTGCTTGACAACGCGGCCAAGTACTCGGGTGACAGCCGGCGCATTACCGTGGAGGTGCGAAACGCCGGTGGGTGTGCAGGCATCGAGGTGATCGACTATGGGCTGGGCATCGGTCCGGAAGACCAGTCGCGCATCTTCGAGAAATTCACACGAGGCGAAGCGGCGGGCGAACATGGCATCAAGGGGACAAGCATCGGGCTTACCATGGTGCGGCACATTATCGAGGCCCACGGAGGAGAGGTGACAGTGAACAGCGCGAAGGGCCGCGGCAGCACGTTCGCAATCCTGTTGCCCTTGAAGAGGTAGGGAATGGCACGCATCCTGATTGTGGAAGACGAAGCGGACATCGCCCTGGGTCTGGTGGATGATCTGACGCGCGAGGGCTATCAGGTGGAGACGGCAGCCACGGGGCCGGAGGGACTGAAGCGAGCTCGTGGCGAGGCCTGGGAACTTATCTTGCTCGATGTGATGCTACCCGGCATGGATGGCTTTGACGTGTGCCGGGAGCTACGGCGGGCACGCGTCCGGACACCTGTCATCATGCTGACCGCCAGGGCGCACGACGCCGAAAAGGTGATGGGCCTTGAATTGGGCGCTGACGACTACGTCACGAAGCCCTTTAACCCGCGGGAACTCCGGGCGCGGGTCAAGGCGATGCTGCGGCGTCTCGACGATGGCTCCCCCGGTGTCTACTGTTTCGGAAGTGTGGAGGTGGACTTTGACCGGGCCGAGGTACGCTGTGGCGGCACGCCGATCGACCTCACGGCCCTTGAGTTCCGGCTGTTGAGGGTGCTGATCGAACGGCGCGGCCGGGTGCTCAGCCGCGCGCAATTGATCGAAGTCGCTTGGGAACCGGCCACTCATGTCAGCGACCGGGTGGTGGACACTCACATCCTGCACCTGCGGCAAAAAATCGAACGTGAGCCGAGTCGGCCGCAGTACCTGCACGGCGTGAGGGGAATCGGGTACCGCTTCGATGGCTAAAGACTTGACGCACTCTCGACATTCGCCGCGCGAGGACTCGATTCCGCGTCCCTAGAGTGAGCAACAGGAGGTTCCCATGAACTGGCTCACAATCAGCATTCTTTGTCTGGCGGCGTCGATGTGGCTCAACGCCGCCCCTCAATCGGCGGACAAGGCGGAGGTCGCCTACAAAGCCGCCCTGGAAAAGGAGGTGGCGGACGGCGATCTGAAATCCGCCATCGCACAGTACGAACGGCTCGCCCGAGGCTCCAATCGCGCGGTGGCCGCCAATGCCCTGGTCCGGATGGGCCAGTGCTACGAGAAATTGGGCAGTGCGGAGGCGCGCAAGGCCTACGAACGGGCCATCCGGGAGTTCGCCGAACAGAAGGATGCGGCCTCGCAAGCGCGGGCGCGGCTGGCGGCGCTGGGGGGAGCGGCAGTTCCGGCGGCGGGCCCGCACATGCGCGTTGTGTGGGACGACGCCGTGGACACCTGGGGCACGGCGACATCCGACGGGCGGTACATTTCTCTGCCGGACTGGGTGACCAGCGACGTATCGATACGCGACATGGCAACCGGGGAGATCCGACGGCTGACCAACCGGGGTGGTTTCGAGAAATCAGGAGGGGAGACGGAGGGGACCGCGATTTCGCTGGACGGCACGAAAGTGGCATTTACTTGGCTGAAATTCACCAAACCGAAGACGACCAGCGAGTACGAGCTGCACGTCATCAATTCCAACGGGCAGGGTGAGCGAATTCTGCTTCAGGGAAAGCAATTCAGTAATCTGCAACCGCACGCATGGTCACCTGACGGAGCGCGGATCGCAGTCTCCGCGAGGGAGGGCACCCGGTACAAGTTGTTACTGGTGCCACATAACGGTGGAGCTGTTCAGACAGCTTGGGAAGTTCCAGAATCGGCCCAGATCAACATTTCTCCGGGCGCTCGAATGGAGTTTTCTCCCGATGGAAGGTGGTTGGCGGTCAGCGTGCGGAGCGAGGGACCTCAGGTGACGGCATCGGTCTTTGTACTCCCCGTTGCCGGGCAGGCGGGAAATCCCGTGGAGGTCGCCAAGCAAGCCAACCTTGCCGCGTGGGCTCGCGATGGGAAGAGCCTCTACATTACACACTGGCAGAACAACACGGCGACCTTGCACGAACTGCCAATGCGAGATGGTAAAGCTGGTGGCCCGGAACGGATGCTGGCGGCGCTGCCTCCCAATCCCGATGGCGTGATCGGTCTCAGTTCGGGGGGCGTCCTCTATGTGCGCGCGATGTGGCTGGCCGGGGAGGTCCTCGGCGGCCCGTTCGACGCGAGTCTTGCCACCGTGGGTCCGCTGAACAAGGTGATGGCCGGTGGGAATGGGGGGCCCAGGGACCTCGTGGGCATGGGAGTCAGATATTCGCCCGACGGAAAGAAGATTCTGGCGATGGCGGACTGGACGACCGCGAGAATTCGTACCGTCGCGACGGGTGATGAGCGCTCCTTGTTGATCCAGTTGCCGCGATTATCGCGTGTGGAGTGGAATGCGAATGGGTCGGCGCTGCTCGCCGGCGGAATGTCGAACGGGGGAGAGCGTGGGATCTTCGAAGTCCACTTACAGACTGGCGCGGCCCGAATGTTGGTGGCCGTCGAGCAGCCTTGGCTGTTCGCGATGTCCCCGGATGGAGGAGGACTCTACTACTTCAAACGCTCGTCGCTGTTCATCCGGGATCTCGCCTCCGGTTCCGAGCGGCAGATACCGATGAATGGACTTGGCGACGGCACGCTCCCATGGCAACTGCAGTTGTCTCCGGATGGCCAGCGCCTGGCGTGTTACCAACAGGGGACCCTATGGATCACCGATGTCTCCACTGGTCAGACGGCGATTAAGTATTCCAGAGAGGATGGTGAGTTCCGCGGCATCTCCTGGACGCCGGACAACCGCTTCGTCGTCGCGCTGGAGTCGAATTGGCGCAAGAAGCTGAAAGAGCAGGTTGTCCTCTACCCAGTAGACGGAGGCGACCCCATCCGCAAAGATGCACCGACGAACAAGCTTCAGGGACTGTGGCTCAGTCCCGACGGCCGGCAGATGTTGACGGTGCGAAGGGAGTCGAAGCTCCAGGTATGGGCTCTCGAAAACTTTCTCGCACCGGGGAAATAGCCTGCCATTACACAATCGTGACAATTCCGAGGGCTCATGTGAGCAAACCGCTCCTATAATGGACGCGGAATGGGCATCCGGGAACGATGGCGGCCACCATGGCCTCTGCTCGCCCTGCTGCTGGGTTGTTCTCTCTTGTCCGCGGTTGCACTCTCCTGGGCCGGATGGAGCCTCGTCCGCCAGGAGCGCGCCGCGGCGGAGACCGAGGCTCAGCAGCGGGCCGAAGCCTGGGCAGAACGCCTTCCCGCGCTGATGCGCGCCGACCTGGCGGCGTGGGAAACGCGGCTCTCCGGTTGGCTCGCTCGGCCGCCGCAACCCAGCGCTCTCCCACCGGCCGACCTGTTGCTCCTTGGCGACGGTATCCGCATCGAAGCGCATCCTCACGGCCGTCTGCTCTACGATCCCGCCGCAAAGGCTGCTCTGGAGGTGACGCCGCCGGATTTGGGCGCGGCGGAGTTGCTCGAGTTTCAGCCCGGCAAGGCCGCTGAGGCGGTCGCCGCCTACCGGCGTCTGGCGGACAGCCCCCGCCTTACGACGCGCGCCGGGGCACTACTGCGGCTGGGACGTATCTTTCGTAATCAGGGTCAAGATGACCAGGCTCTCCAAGCCTACAGGCAGCTCGCCGAGATGCAGGATGAACGGGTGGCCGGCGCTCCAGCCGAAGTGGTTGCCCGCTTAGCCATGGCCGAGATCTTGATGCGTCGGGACCGCGGGCCCGAGGCGAAAGAACAGGCCTTGCGCCTGCGCCGCGGACTGGAAGCGGCTAAGTGGCGGCTCTCGCGTGGCCAGTTCTTGTTCTACTGGCAGGAGGTGGGCCGGCTGTTGAACGATGGAGCGGTGCTGCCCCCCGCGGCCGCGCTTTCGGAGGCGGCGTCGGAAGTCGGAGCCCGTCTCCGCGAGTCTGATGAGGGTCGCGAGACGATGATTGTCCGCGCGGCCGGAGCGGTTTGGTTCGTGCTGTGGGCGCACTCCGGCACACGTACCGCCGCGCTCTTTCTGCCCCCCGCAACCCTGCTCTTGCCGCACGAAAGCGACCGGCGCTTTCACGTCGGATTGCTAGACACCGAGGGCAAAGCGCTCGCCGGGGAGGCCGGCTCCACAGCGCGGTCAGCCATCCGCCTGGTGGCCCACACCGGTTTGCCGTGGTCGTTCTCGGTCACTCCGGCGCGCTACGATTCCGCGCAGGCCGCCGGCAGGGAGAGGTTTCTCACAATGATTCTGTGCGCGGCGATTGGGTTCATCGCGCTTGCTACCTGGCTCATGGCGCGATTGATTCTGCGGGAGGCGGCCGTGGCGCGACTCCAATCCGATTTCGTCTCCGCTGTCTCCCATGAGTTTCGTTCGCCATTGGCGGCCATGCGCCACCTTTCGGAGTTGCTGGCCGTGGGCCGCGTGCCCGAAGAGAGCCGGCGCCAAAGATACTACGAGACCCTCACCTCCGAAGCGCTTCGACTGCAAAGGCTTGTCGAGACGCTGCTGAACTTCGGGCGCATGGAGGCCGGTGTGCAGCCATATCACTTCCAGCGCATCGATGCCTCCTCGCTGGCCACGCAAGTGGCCGGTGAGTTTGAACCCCTGGCGAAAGCTGGTGGCCGGAAGCTCGACGTATCGGGAGAGCCGGAGTTGTGGGTGGACGCCGACGCCGAGGCGCTGTCGCTGGCTGTCCGCAACCTCATCGACAACGCGCTGAAATATTCCCCTGGCTGTCCTACGGTTTGGGTGGCGTGTTCCGGCGACGGAAAGCAGGTCACCATCCGGGTGCGGGACGAGGGTGTGGGAATTCCGCCGCGTGAACAAAACATGGTCTTCCGCCGTTTCGTGCGCGGCAGCTCCGCCAGGGATCTGTCGGCGCCAGGGACAGGCGTGGGTTTAGCCATGGTTCAGCACATCGTCCGTGCGCATGGGGGAAAGATCGAGTTGCGAAGTCAGTCCGGTGGAGGAAGCACATTCTCCATGGTGCTGCCCGCTTCCAAATTGCCATGACGAGAATCCTCATCGTGGAAGACGAACCGGCCATCGCTCTCGGGCTGGAAGACGACCTGCGTCTGGAAGGCTACGAAGTGGAGGTGGCCCCCGACGGAACGGCAGGCGCGCGTCTGGCCCTGGAGCGCCACTACGATCTGATTCTCCTGGACATCATGCTGCCGGGCCGGGATGGTCTCCAGATCTGCCGCGAAGTGCGGCGCGCCGGTATCGGCACGCCGATTTTGATGCTCACCGCCAAGGCGCAAGAGGCCGACAAGGTGCGCGGCCTTGAACTCGGCGCCGACGACTACCTCACCAAGCCCTACGGCACGCTCGAACTGCGCGCCCGGGTCAAAGCACTGCTGCGGAGGACGGGCGCGGCACCTGCCTCCGAGTGGTTCCGCTTCGGGGAGATCGAGGTGAGCTTCGCCCGAGGTGAACTGAGGCGCGGTGGCCAACCGGTGGACCTCACTCCGTTGGAGTTTAAGATCCTCGATTGCTTCATTCGCGCCCGTGGCCGAGTGCTGAGCCGCACTCAATTGCTGGAGGTCGCCTGGGGTCCGAATACCTTCGCCAGCGACCGCATTGTCGACAACCACATTGCCAACCTGCGCCGCAAGATCGAGCCCGACCCCGCCGACCCCACATATATCGTCAACGTTCGCGGTTTGGGATACCGCTTCGACTCATGAGGTCTTACGCAATCGTGACACTTCCTGCGGAGCTTCCCCGCATTGGGCAGGTAGGCTTTTTTTCGGGAGGTTCTCCATCATGAACGGAATGGCTCATTGGATCATGGCTGCGGCGTTCGCCGCGCAGATTGCGCATGGCGCGGCCCAGCAGTCGGCTGCCGGGAGAGAACTAGAAGCGGCGATATACAAAGAGGTGGTACAGGGCGATCTGAAGGGCGCGGCTGAACAATACCGCCGCATCGCGGCTCAATACGCCAAGCAGCCCGAGGTGGCCGCGCGCGCTCTTTATCAACTCGGCCGGTGCCAGGAAAAGCTCGGCCAAGCCGAGGCCCGCAGATCGTATGAGCGGGTCGTGAAGGAGTACAGCGCGTCTGGCCAGTACGCCTCCGCCGCGCGGGCGCGGCTGGCGGCGCTGGCTTCCGGAACCACGCCTGCGGGAGGGATGAGCCTGCAGCGTGTTGATTCCGGCGAGCGTTTCCGCCTGGTGAAAGGCGTGTCGTCGGACGGACGACTGATCGGCTTCTCCTACTCCGATTCGGGAGGTAGCCAGGGTTTGTACGACACGGTGACGCGGGAAGAGAAGATTCTCGTAAAACTGGACTGGAATGGCGATACCTACGGCGGCACGCCACTCTTGTCGAGAGACGGTAAATGGCTGGTCTTCGCCACCTACAAAGCCCGCGCCCAGGACGCTGAACTCCGAGTGATTCGCGCGGATGGCTCTGGGATGCGGACGCTGTTCAAGCTGACCGGGAATAGCTGGGTGATTCCGAAAGACTGGACTCCGGATCAGCGGCATGCATTGGTGCAGGTTTCCAGCCAAGGGACAACCCATCTGTGTCTGGTCAACATAGTCGATGGCGAGGTGAGGCGACTGAAGCAGGTGTCCAGTAGCGATCATCATGCCTTTGTCTCCCCCGACGGTACACATGTCGTGTACGTGGCGGGTGCTGCAGTGCGCTCCGGACCGCCTGCGCCCGAAGAAGTCGACCCCGACTTGCTGGGGACCCATGTTCGTCTCATGGCGGTGGACGGCTCCTCCGACCAGGAACTTCTGCCGGGCGGGCCGGTGGCGCGCCCCATGGGTTGGGCGCCGGACGGCAGCGGAGTCCTGCTCTGGAGCAGGAAGGGTGGCGACCCAGGTGTATGGTTCGTCCCCGTGGCGAACGGAAAGGCTTCCGGGGAGCCGAAGTTGCTGCGCGCAGGGATGCCGGCGCACACCTGGCCTGCGGGCCTGACGGCCGACGGCAAGTTCTATTTCGTTGAGGAAGCCCGGAAGCTTGACAGCTACCTGGTGAGGCTGGATGCCGGCTCGGGCGAACCCGGGAAAGCGGAGAGAGTGACGGCGCGGTTTGAGGGCGGCAACGGGTACGCCACGTGGTCACCCGATGGCAAGAAACTGGCCTGGTTTGGATTCACTTACAGCGGCACGCTGGTGCATATCCGCGATCTCGCAACCGGCCGTGAAAGGACGCTCTCCTTTCCCGTGTCGCCCGGTCCCTTCTCGCCGCAGTGGCTGTCGGACAGCCGCACCATTCTCTACAGGAGCGGCTCAGCGACAGGCCTGTACGAGCCTCAGAGCCTCCGTGGATTTGACACTGAAACCGGCGAGAGCCGTCTGGTGGCGGAGGGCGTGAACGGCTTCCCGGCTGTGGCAAAGGACGCGAGCATCATCTACATGACCGGAGGCGGTTCGGATTTTCGCACGATCACAGCGTTCGACACGCGAGCAAAGGCAAAACGTCAACTCGTCACCCTGGACGGGTCCACCTTCCATCTGGCGGTGTCGCCGGATGGCAAGAGCCTGGCATGCGTGGTCATAGGGAAGTGGACGTCCCGGCGGCTACTGTTCGTCGACACGCAAACGGGACACGTGCGCGAGTGGGGCGAAACGCAGGCGCGCGGCATCCCTTTCAATCGCCGCTCAATCAGTTGGACCCCGGACGGCGCAAACGTAGTGATCAGAACCGACAACGGCGTTTGGGCCTATCCTGTAGCGGGCGGTGAACGCAGGTTGCTCCTCAAGACCGATGGCCCCACGGCGGATGTGGCGCTGAGCCCAGACGGCAAGACGATGGCCTACACACGGACCGGCGCGCGGTACGACTTGTGGGTGCTGGAAAAGTTCCTGCCTGCAAGAAAATAAGGCCATTGATGATGAATGGTTCCTGGCGACAGCCGAGAACGCACACTACGACGTGAGATTGAGCCGGCGAGCACCCCGCGGGGATCGTGCGAGCCGGCTCGACTCTTCTGGGTAGCGCACGAGGAGGCTTCCAAGACGACTGCCGCTGGGCCATCGGCGGCAATCTACTGTGTGGCCAAACCTTTGTGGTTGGACATGTGTGATCAACGAGATTTTCGATATGGATCAACCGCACAGCGGCAAGCTACGGCACACGACCATATGCATTCGGGTACGGTTGCGCAACGGGTTCGACGACACGGGCGGGCGCAGGACAGTGGAGGATGATGTGTAGGAGGCGCAAATGTGGCATAGCGAGGTATGTGCACTTGGTGCACATACTTGGCGCACAAACGCCCTCCCGTTTAGAAGAGGAGTTCGGCTCAGTTCTTTCGAAGATGTCGCCTTCAGGAAGCGCAACTCTCCCCTCGCTAGGCGGGGTGCAAACGCTCGCGGCGATAGTCTCGTACGCGCGACTCATCGGGCAGATTGCACCTCCCGTGACTCAGCGTCCAACCGCGACCAATGGCCCCGCCGCCGAAGAAAAGCCGGCGTAGATACATCGGAGTGGATGATCACCCTCCTGCAGAGTGTCCGGAACTCTCACGTTGAGCTGGTAGAGCCCTGGCGAGACAACGCCGGCGAAGATCACCGGCACGGGCACGCCGCCAATTTCAACGGCTGGCGGTATGGGTAAGGCGCCTGACTGCGACGACGAGCCCGGCGTTAACGCTGCGGTGGGTAAACCGAATCCAAATCCATAAATCGTGATAATTTCCCCGGGGCTGGCCGGAGCGAAGTGATAGCCTGGTGTTGACAGGGAGCTAGGGCCAACCAGACTGTAGTCAGCATGAGTTGCTACGAGATACCTCGTCCCGCCCACCAGTGGAAAGCCCGGTGCGGCGGCACGCAGATTCACCAGGAACGGTTCGCTGGAAACGCCGCCGGCCCTGACGACGGCCGGTACGACACCCAGAGTGTCGTCTAGCGGCGTGAGCACATTGATTTGGTCCATGGCGCACTGGGAGCTGGCTGCCGCACGGCAGACGAAGTACACATACGCCGGCCTACCATTGACGGTCACAGTAACCGGAAGCCCGGGCAAGCTCTCAGGTAAGTGTCCGGAAGTGAATTCAGGAGCGCCGCTCCAGTCCAATCCGCTGGCGGGGATTCCCGCTGGGACCAGATTCGTGCTGCGGATCTCGACCCAGCTATTCTGTGCAATATCGGATCCGCCACCGGCTACGTTGACGGCGCTAATTATTGGCGGCGAAGGAAGATTGGTCAAGGAAAACGAAGCGCGCACGTTGATGCCTGACGCCTCCGCCAAAATCTGGTAAGGCCCCGTGAGGCCGTTTGCTGAAAATATAGGAGAGGTGGCGATTCCGGCGGCGTTTGTGACTGCGGTCGCGACGGTCGCGGTTCCTGCAAAAACACCGCTGGCTCCGGCAGTGGGGGCTCGAAACGTGACCGCGACGTTTGGGACGGCACGGCGCGCGGAGTCACGGACTGTGGCCTGAAGCCGTGCAAAGAACGCCGTGTTGATGCTGGCTCTTTGCCTGATCCCTCCAGTTGGAGCAATTGCAGACGGTATGGCAGCCGGCGGCGGCTGAGCGAGCAGAGTGTACACATCCACGGTTCCCTGTACTCCCGGGGGTGGTGAGTATTGCATCCCGTGGTCGATTAAGACCAAGTCCCGCACACCGTCGCTGTTGAGGTCAAACATCATCGGCATGCTTCGAACCCACACGCAGTCCGCCAAACGGGGGCACGGAGGGCCAAGCGCAGCCACCATATCGCCGGATGTCCAGGACCTGCCCGAGTCGCCCGGCTTCAGTGGCAACAGATGCCCAGCTCCGTCATTAAGAAAGAGAGGTGTTCGGGCCGTGGCGAGCGCCGCCGTCTCCAGATTCGCCTCGCGCAACTGAAAATCGGGAATTCCGTCGCCATTCGAGTCGTTCAGTTGGATCATGTTCGCTGTGCGGCTCTGGTAGGTGCCAAATTGGCGCTGCGTCATGTCAGCGAACTGAAAATTACCCTGATTTTTGAGGAACTCCACAAAGTTCGGGCGTCCTCCTCCGTTTTCCCAAAGAACGAGCATGTCAGATCGGCCGTCCTGGTCCAGGTCGGCGATCTGGATGCTAGCGGCCCCCAGACCGCCGCTGCCATCCCCGAGATAGGGTATGCCGGCAATCTCATTAGGTATTCGGGAGCGCCAGGCTTCGGTGTATGCTCCATCCGGGTTTGCCCGGAAGACCCGAATTGTACGCTCGGAGAGGAGGCTCGCCCCTTTGCCGTCGACATCTACTACCCAGTCCCCGGAGTTGTAGCTGGCGGTCGCGATCTCCGGCATACCATCACCGTCGAGATCGCCTGCCCCGACCGCTCCGACACTTTGAAACGGAACATTGAACTTCCATGCGGGTGTCCAAGCCATCTCTGGCGGCAAACCGCGAACAGTTTCCGTGAATCTGCCCTTTCCATCGTTCATGAGCAGCACAACTCCTGGTGGTGTACGGCCCCCGATGATTGCCAGCGCCACGTCCGGAGCTCCGTCACCATTCAGGTCGGCCATTGCCGAAACGTGGTTGAACCTATCGGGTTGCCCCGCCAGGCTGGCGGACGTGACATCCCGAAGCTGTCCGCCAAGTTGCGAGAGCAGTACATGGTTGGAGCCTCCAGAGCAGCCTTCCCGGCAATCGACCTCCTCAAGAGTCCGTGTGAAAACCGCCCAGCCGCAGTGTGAGGGGTGAGTGTGGGGAGAGGAATGCGGGCGGGTGATTTCGATTTCGCCTCTGAGGGGACGAGCGAGGCGCCCGGAGCGCTCCGATGGTTGACCGGAAGCCGCTGAAGCCGCACCTCAGCGACTGTTTCTGATCCGTTCGAACATCCTCGACAGGTTGAAGGCGGTTGCCGCCAGCGCCCACTCCGTGCTCACCGCCACGAGCCCTCGGCAACGGAACTGCCGCATCCCCCGCTGCTGCTTCAACACCCCAAACACTGGTTCCACCAGCGCCTTGCGCCGCGTGTAGTCGCTGCGCATGGCCGGCTCCCGCATTCGCTCGCGGAACTGTTTCAGAGCCGGCCTTCGCCTTTGTTGCCGCCGGTTCATCTCTGGCACTGGCTGCCCACCGGCCATCTCCACCGCCATCATCGGGTCCGGCACACATACCTCAATGCCTTTGCTTTGCACTGCCTCGATCTGCCCCATGGAGTAATACCCCGCGTCGGCCAGCACGGCCTCGGGCCGCTCGCCGCACTCTCGCTCCACCTCATCGGTCATCGCCGTCAACGAAGCGGCATCGGTGGGCGCTTGATGCACTCGCTGCGCCACGATCAGATGGTCATCCGATACGGCGATCTCCGCCGTGTAGCCCAGACAAAATCCTCCCCGCCGCCGCAAATACCGGCTCTCCGGATCACTGCGCGAACAGCGCTGCTGGCCGGACTTGCGCAACTCTTCCATCTGCCGCGGAATCGTCTCCAAC
This sequence comes from Acidobacteriota bacterium, assembly GCA_017304135.1. Lineage (GTDB taxonomy): Bacteria > Acidobacteriota > Terriglobia > Bryobacterales > Bryobacteraceae > JAFLBB01. The sequence goes on from JAFLBB010000020.1 coordinate 67,831, forward strand.
CTCTGCTGCCAGGACGGATCCGGCAGTTGTGTGCCACCACCGGGTTCTTCATCGTCCCGGTTGCACTGCTGCTGCCAGCGCCGAATGCGCTGCCGGATGCGCGCCCGTTCGCGCCGCAGTCCATCCCTGCTGTCGCTGCGGTCAGCCGAGGCGTTGGCCTGCACGCGCGTGGAGTCGATGGCCACTTTCCCCAACCGACCCAGCCCCATCCTCCGCGCCGCCTCCACCACCTGCGTGAACACGTCGTTGATGGCACGGCCGTGGCGACGCCGGAACTGGTTCAGCGTCCAATAGTCCGGCTTCAGATTTCCAGCCAACAGACGGAAGCCCAGGTCTTCGCGGATGCGTTGCTCCAGCCGCCGCGATGAGGTCATGCCCTGCGCATACGCATACAGCCACAGCTTCAGCATCATCTGCGGCGGGTAGGCAGGGCGGCCTTCCTCGGCGCGGGTGGCCTCGAACCGGCTCATCTCCAGCCGTTCCACCACCTCGTGCACAAATACGGCCAGATGCTCTTCGCCTAACTCCTCCCGTACGCTCGGCGGCAGCAGCCAGGCTTGGTCTGGGTTGTAGGCGATGTAGCGGCTCACCCTTACTTAGGCGCTTCCTGCCTTCACCCTGTTACCGGGGTTTTCACACGGACTCTCAAGGCCTTGGTCCACGATAAAGACATCATTCCGTCCGTCGCCGTTCAGGTCGGCGATCCACACGTTATTCGCCGAACCGACGGCGGGGATCGGCCCCGTAATTATGCTCGACGTGGCTTCCACGAATTTCCCCTTGCCGTCTCCACGCCAGATCTGAAGCGGCAGCCGCGGTTTCCACTTGAAATATGTGGGCGTAACGACAATATCGGCGAAGCCGTCCCCATCAAGGTCACCTGCCTCCCATCCGCGGCTCACGTGCGTGAAGGGCGATATCACGGCAGGCAAAGGGTGGGCGCCCGCGACCGGCGAAGATGGCGTCATCCGGATTGACGACCGCGCCGCGATCCGTTGGAATTCCATCGGAACTCCTGATCCCGTTGACTGGCCCGGGATCGTGGCGACAGCAGCAAGCCATATTAAAGTTACACGTCCAAGTACAGTATGAAATACGGCACGACATCGATCGACCATCATGTTGTTGGAGACTTTATCACCAGAGGGAACATTCCACAACGAGTGGGCTTGTCAACGGGTGAGCATCAGCAACAATACAGCAGGTGCGAGGCAAAAATAGACGCGCTTCCTGGCGAGGAATGGTACTTCTGGGCTACTTGTTGAATGCGCTTTGTAAGATACAGTGAGAAACAGACACAACTTAATCTGGTCACAAGTGTTGGCAATACAAGTGACGGCGAGTATTAGGTCATGATTCTTGATGGGGGGGTACAAAAATGAAAGCGTACCTATACATAATCGTACTTCTTTGTGGGGTGCAACTAAATGGTACGGTCATTGCCGCTTGGCGGCCTGAAGTAAGTGCTGTGCGGCGGAGTGAGTTTACGCCGGACGGTCTGGTGATCACGCTTGCTGGCCGGGGATGGAATCCAGGCTTGCGGGTGCGCGTGGGCGGCTTGGCTGCGGTAGTGGAGGGGGCTTCGGAGACCGAAATCCAGCTACGAGTGCCGGTCGAGGCCGCGCCGGGTGGCATTGCAGTTGTAAGAGTGGAAGACGGGACACCGGGAGGGTATGCAGCGGTGCTCCGTGTCGAGCCAGCCAACGCGGTGGTCAGCGCGCGGGCGGCCGCGCGTTTTCTCGAGCAGGCCACCTGGGGACCCACGCCTCAGAGCATCGCGGAGGTCCGGCGGAACGGCTTCGAGCGCTATATCGAGCAGCAGTTCACCGAGCCTCTCTCTGACTATCCGGAGCCTCCCGAGGCGAATGATCAACAGTCGCTCACACCCGCCCAGCGGCGCTTCTTCACCAATGCCGTCAACGGTAGTGACCAACTCCGCCAAAGGGTGGCCTTCGCGCTTCACCAGATCCTCGTCGTTTCAGCGGTAAAGATGAACCAGGCCCGCATGATGGTGCCCTATCTCCGGCTGCTGCAGGCCAACGCTTTTGGCAACTATGCGAAGATCCTCCGGGAGATCACTGTGAACCCGGCGATGGGCCGCTATCTGGACATGGTAAACAACGACAAACCAAGTCCGGCGAACGGCATCCGGGCCAACGAGAACTACGCCCGGGAGGTGATGCAGTTGTTCACGATCGGCACCGTGAAGCTCAACCAGGACGGAGCAACGGTGCTCGACCGGGAGGGCAAGCCCCTACCTGCCTATGACCAGTCCGACATTGAGGGCCTGGCGTTGGCCCTGACCGGCTGGACCTACGCACCCCTGCCAGGAGAACCTGCCCGCTCTCACAATCCCGTCAACTACAACAGCCGCATGGTGCCATGGGAGCCAAACCACGACAGGTCGGCCAAGCGCCTCGTGGATGGGGTCCAACTGCCGGCTGGCCAGACTGCGGAGCAGGATCTCGACGCGGCGTTGCGCCACCTGTTCGAGCATCCCAACATATCCCCATTTGTCGCCCGGCGGCTGATCGGCAGCCTGGTGACCAGCAATCCCTCGCCTGAATATATAGCTCGCGTGGCGGCGGCCTTCCAGGCAAGCCCGTCCGGTGAGCGGGGCGATATGAAAGCGGTGATACGCGCGATCTTGCTCGATCCCGAAGCGCGCGAAGGCGACACCTCCACGATTCCAGCCCACTTCGGCCACTTGCGCGAGCCGGTGTTGTACATCACCGCAATGCTGCGCAGCTTCGGCGCCAGGATCGCGGACCCGCATTCCCTGGCGTCCCGGGCGAGCCAGATGGGCCAGAACGTCTTCTATCCGCCGACCGTTTTCAGCTACTTCCCGCTTTTGTACAAGGTTCCGAACTCCGTGCTTGTGGGCCCCGAGTATGAAGTTCTCACCCCCTCCACCACCCTAGCGCGCGTCAACTTCGCCGATTCGGTCGCTTTCGGCCGGCTTGGGCAGACCGTGACGGTCGATCTGACCCCTTACATCGACATGGCCTCCGACACCACCACGCTGCTGGAGGCGCTCAACAACACCCTCATGCAGGGGGCGATGTCAGCGGGTGTGCGCGATGCGATCGGCAGGGCGGTGGAGGCGACCACCGATCCGCTGCTTCGCGCCCAAACGGCGGTCTACCTTGTGGCCGCTTCTCCCCAGTACCAGACCCAGCGATAGCTCAGGAGATCACCATGCTGACACGACGAAGCCTACTCCATTCCCTCGCCGCCGCTCCCGCGCTGGGCCGTTGGCGGCAAACCGCCAGCGCGGCCGGCACAGAGTACAAGGCGCTGGTGTGCGTGTTTCTCTTCGGGGGCAACGATAGCAACAACGTGATTGTCCCGCTGGGGGCCGAACAGTACCGCGGCTATTCCAGCGCCCGCGGAGGGCTCGCCCTTCCCCAGGCATCCCTGCTGCCGGTTACAACCCCGTCTGGCGCGGCCTACGGACTGCACCCCCGACTGGCTGATCTGCAACAGTTATTTAACCGCAAGAAACTCGCCATCGTGGCTAACGTCGGGATGTTGACGCGTCCGACGACGCGGGATCAATACCGCCAGCGCGCCGCGCCCCTGCCGTCGAACTTGTTTTCCCACTCCGATCAGCAGACGCAGTGGCAGAGCTCGTACCCGGACACCAGCTCCCGCACAGGGTGGGGCGGCCGGACCGCCGATTTCGCCCAACAGCTCAATACGGACCGGGGATTCACAGCGGTCTCACTCTCTGGAAACACCATTTTTCTGGAGGGCAAGGAAGCCCGTCCCGCCTTGGTTGCGGTCGGCGGCGTGACCGGGTTGTCAGGTTACAATGACACGGCGCCGTCACAGGCCCGCCTGCGTGGGTTTCTGGAATTGCTCAACATCAATGAGGGTTCCGCCCTGGTTCAAATTCTGAATGACACGGCGCTGGAGGGACTTCGCATATCTCAAGTGTTGAGCGCCGCCACTACCGGAGCGTCGGGTCTGGCCACGCGGTTCCCGGCGACAACGCTGGGCAGGCAACTGGAGTCCGTCGCCCGGATCATCAGGATGCGCGGCGATTTGGGGGTAAACCGCCAGGTCTTCTTCTGTTCGCTGGGCGGCTTCGACACCCACATCAACCAGTTGGCCACGCACGAGTCCTTACTCAGCCAACTCGGTCCCGCACTGGCGGCGTTTCACGCCTCCTCGCAGGAACTGGGTGTCGAGAATCAGGTGACGGCGTTCACGGAGTCGGAATTCGGCAGAACGCTCCAGCCGAGTTCAGGAGCCGGGTCCGATCACGGATGGGGCTCGCATCATCTGGTCGTCGGAGGCGCCGTGAAGGGTGGGGACGTATACGGCCAGTTCCCCGTCGTTGCCACGGGCGGACCCGACGATGCCACGGGACGCGGGGTATGGGTGCCTACCACATCCGTCGACCAGTACGCGGCTGCGCTCGCCGCCTGGTTCGGCATGGACGAATCCGCAGTGGCCGAGTTGCTGCCGACCCTCGCCAACTTCCCACAACAGAGCCTTGGGTTCCTCGGTTGAGATCTCACATTGCACGCCATGTTCCGGTTCAGCTGGAAATGGAGAAGGCGTTCTCCCAGTAAGGTACAAGGAGAGAACCCATGAAGAAGCAACGGAAACACTACTCGCCGGAAGAGAAGGTCGCCATCCTGAGGCGGCATTTGCTGGAGAAGGAGCCGATCTCGAAGCTCTGCGCTGAACTGGGCTTGCAGCCCACGGTCTTCTACCGCTGGCAGAAAGAGTTCTTTGAGAACGGGGCGTCTGCCTTCGAGCAGAAGGCACTGCCGAACCACTCCGCCGAGCAGGAGCGGATCGCCTACCTGGAGAAGAAGATCCAGACAAAGGATGAGGTCCTGGCCGAGCTGATGGCGGAGCACGTCGCGCTAAAAAAAGAGATTGGGGAACTCTAACCGGGGTCTGGGTTCCGCACGATACGCGGGACCAGATCGTGGATTTCGTCCGGCGCTGGTCCGATAGAACCGAGATCGGCGCCGGGCGGTTCGTCGCGTGGCTCGACATCACCTCCAGCAAGTTCTACGACTGGCGAGAACGCTACGGCAAGGTGAACGAGCACAACGGCTGGGTTCCCCGGGATTTCTGGCTGGAGGATTGGGAGAAGCAGGCCATCATCGGATTCCATCTGAAGAACCCGCTGGAAGGCTACCGGCGGCTGACCTTCATGGTGCTGGACGCCGACATTGTGGCGGTGAGCCCGTCCAGCGTATGGCGCGTGCTGGGGCAGGTAGGATTGTTATTGAAGTGGAACGGCAAGCCGTCGAAGAAGGGCACGGGCTTTGAGCAGCCGCAGGCGGCGCACCAGCACTGGCACATCGACGTGTCCTACATCAACATCAGCGGGACGTTCTATTACCTGTGCAGCATTCTGGACGGCTGTAGCCGATACATCGTCAACTGGGATCTGCGGGAGTCGATGACTGAGGCGGACATCGAGATCATCCTGGAGCGGGCCAAGGAACTGCACCCGGAAGCACGGCCCCGGATCATCTCCGACAACGGGCCGCAGTTCATCGCGAAGGACTTCAAGGAGTTCATTCAGATCTCGGGCATGACCCACGTCAGGACTTCGCCCTACTATCCCCAATCGAACGGGAAAATCGAACGTTGGCACAAATCGCTCAAAGGAGAGTGCATCCGGCCCGGCACGCCGCTGTCGCTTGACGATGCGCGGCGTCTGGTAAGCGGATATGTGGACCACTACAACAACGTCCGCCTGAACAGTGCCGTCGACTACATCACGCCGAAGGACATGCTGGCGGGGAGGCAGCAGGAGATCCAGGCCGAGCGAGATCGGAGGTTGGAGGCGGCCAGGCAACAGCGCTGGAGTCGCCGCCAGTAGGCAGCGTGACGGACAAAAGGACTAAGCCCGCATTGCTAACTGGCCTTCTGGCAAGAGATCGTCACACGAACTCACCCACACGAACTGACCACAATCCAACAACTAATTCCGCCAACGTTCGACAAGTCGAATATCCTGTTCAGGGAGGAATTCTCGCGGCCGCGGCACTCAGATTCGGTTTAGGGGCGACACTGCCCGTCTTGCCGGCGATCTCGTCGGCCGAGATGAAAGAGAGTGACCGGGCGGAGGTGATGCTGGAAGCAGCCCGGACTAGATCCGGCCGTTTCCCCGGATCATCGCGGACTTTGGCTCAACCCCGACGCGAAGCGCATGGCGACCATGCACATGGAGCAGATTATCCAGCGGTGGGCGTTGGAGAATCTCCTGCCGCCGGTGGTGGGGAGGAATGAGTGAGGTATGGCTAAGATGTCGAGAACCACCTGGGTGGGACTAGCGCTTGCCGCTGCGGTATGGGCACAACCCAGCCGCCATTTTCGCTTTCGCTTCGACGACGACTTTCACGAGGTCGCTCTCGATGGACGAACGCAACAAAAGATGGCGAGCGCCGGACGCCCATCGACAAATGAACCGTATCTCGGCATCGAGATTCGCCATCACAAGACCGAAGATGGACTGATCGGATGTCTGGTGCGGGGGTTGCGGCCGGGTCCGATCCTTGAGGCCGGACTGCTGCGGGAAGACGATCTTCTGCTCGCGATAAACGGTGTGGATCTGGATTCCACCTCCACATTCTGGCTGCAACTGGAGAAACAGGCGCCCGGGAGCGAGGTGCAATTGCGGGTGCGGCGCGCGGAGAAGAAAGGCGCGGAGACCATCACAGCCCGTGTGGCGTCGCGCGCCGAGTGGGCCGCACCGATTGACTGGATCCGGCCAGCGAACCGCCGCGTGAACCCGGACGCGCTGCTTCCGGGCGTCTCCAGGCCCACAGAATTCGAGCAATTCATCAACTCGCACCTCGACCGGGAGAAGATCCGGGGACCGGTCGACAAGCTCCGCAATTATCTGGTAGCGACGATGGAGAGCGTCTACAGCCAGAACATGCTCGATCGCGTGGCGTACGGCTTCTACCGGCCGGCACGCTTACCGGAACTCCAAACGTCGATCACCGGACCGCTGGCACGGATTGGGGACAACGCGAAGCGGGCGCCGCTCGAAGCCTTGCAGCCCGTTCTCGAACAGGCTGCCAGGAATCTTGACCATCCTTTCACTGCCGCGCCGGCCACCGCGATTGACTTTTCCAATCCGTCCCAGACGCTGGTCGGTCTTTCCGCGCGTGTCGCCACTGCCTACTCCCATCTGGAGCGGGCGTTTGCCAAGCTGGATGCTACCCGCCAGGTGGAGTTGGAGCAGAGTCTTCCGCAACTGCTCATCGATAGAAACTGGACCACGCGGCCGTTCATTCGCGCCGGGCAGGCGAGCCTGGAAATCGACTACTCCAGCCTGTTTGCCGCGGCCGCATCGCTGGTCGCCTGGACTGCCGCGGGAGATCCCACGCCGGACCCCAGCCATTCCCCTGTGGCGTTGCCGCCGGCGCTGGCTGGCGCCGTGACTGGTGATGTGCTGGCGGTGGAGCGGATCGGCGGCCGCTGGTACGTCTACGGCGGAGCCGGACGCAACGAGTACGATCTGTCAAGAATCGACGTGGTTGTCGACGCCGGGGGAGATGACACGTACCGCTACCCATCCAACTTGCGGCCCCGGATACAACTCGTGATCGACCAGGCCGGCAACGACCGCTATATTGGCGAGAAAGATGCGGCGGGTCCGGCGAGCGCCGTGCTCGGTGTCAGCATCGTGATTGACGGGCAGGGGAAAGATCATTACGAAGGAGGACTTCGGTCGTGCGGCGTAGGTGTGATGGGTATCGGGTTGATCCTCGATGTCAACGGCGACGACACCTACCAGGGGACGCAGTGGTCGATTGGCGCCGGCTACTACGGTTTCGGCGGGGTCGTCGATCTCGACGGCGGCGACGTCTACCTCGCGCAGCGCTACAGCCAGGCCATTGGCGGCCCGCGAGGATTAGGACTCATACTCGATGTGCGCGGCAACGATCTGTATCGGGCCAACGGACCCGTCCCTTCCGGTTACGGTGACCCGGGAGTCTACTCGGCATTCAGCCAGGGCATTGGCATCGGGTGCTGGTTTCCCTGGACCGGCGGCTTTGATACCGGCGGCATAGGTGTGTTGGCGGATTTGGGTGGAGATGATCGCTACGAGGTGGGTGAGTACGGGCAAGGGGTTGGGTTCTATTTTGGGATGGGAATCCTGTACGACCGCGACGGCCGCGATCTCTATTACGGCGGACGGTACGGCCAAGCCACCTCCGCGCATGGTGGCATCGGGATTCTGGCCGACGACGCCGGTGACGACACGTATTGGGGAACGATCGCCGAAGCCTGGGACCTTTCGCTTGCCATGTTGATTGACCGGGGGGGCAATGACAGCTACCAGGGTTATCAAACCAGGGGTGGCGGCCTGGGCACGGGCGAGCAACAGAGTATCGCGTTTCTGATCGATCTTGACGGTCGCGACCGCTACGATCTCGGGCCAAAGGGAGCATTGCGCCCTTCGCCCACAACCCCCCGGGCCCAGCAGGCGGCGGCCTACGAGGCCTCCGGCATGGGAGAATCTTCGGCCCACGAATACAACTACAAGCTCTGCGTGTGCCACTCGCTTTCCGTGCTGCTGGACGCGGGTGGAACGCCGGACTTCTATTCCCGGACTGATCGCGGCGACGGGATGACGATCTCCACGGGTAAGGAGAATCCGGTGCTGCCCGAGTTCAGTAATGTGTACGGCCTGTTTATTGACAGCGCGGACAACGGGCTGGGGCCGCGCTTGTTTCCGCTCCGGGACTCCCCGCTAGCGGTTACCTCGCCGCCGCCGGCCACCTACGTTGGGCAATACGCGCTTTCGAACGGTGTGGTCTTCTCGGTCACGCTGGACCGGGACAGGCTCAGCATCTGGACGCCGCAGGATGGCAAGGCGGAGATGCGGATCGACACGTACGACAACTTCAGTATTCCCGGTGGTGATCGGGTTGAGTTCCGCCGCAACTGGGTAGGCAAGGTGCAATCACTGATCCTGAGGCGGGCGGGCAGGCAGCTGATAGCGACTCGTAAATGAGCAACCCAATGCTGAGAGAACGCTGGACTCCGGCGCCGCGCCGCCTGAGGTCATTTGCCAATCACGATACCGAGGGTCATACTCTGGACGCAGGCACAGCCGAGCTACAATGATTCTGCCGGGCAAAACGGAAGCGGGCTCTGCGGGGACGCAACCATGCTAAGGGATAGCCTGGCGGGCTCATCGAGACGATGAACGGAGCGCGGCGGCTTCGCTTATGCGCTCCTCAAAAAGAGCACATCGGATCGGTAGACCTTGATGCCTTGAGAATCCCCGCCCGAAGGGCGGAATACTCACTTGCGAAGAGCGCCCTCTCTCCATTTCAGGCTGAACCAACACAGCCACGCGAGCATGATTCATACCGTCACTTCCGTGAACGCAGGCCGGCGGGCGGCAGGGGCAAGCCCGGCAGGGGATGCAACAATCGTGTCGCCACAGGCCATCACTCGGCGTCAATAGCAGCGGGACCCCTGCGATTCCAGCTCCCGGTTGGCGCCGGCCGGGTATCCCGGTCGCCACGCAGCTGCAACTCTACACCGCGGGACAGAGCCTGGCGTTCTATCACCAACCCCGCTCGCTGGGGACTGAATGCACTCGTGTCCATTTCGCCCGGGGACGCACCGTGTATGAGCGTGGCGGCAAGATCGCCCGCGGCAAGACTGGTCGTAATTCCGAAGCCCCCAAGCCCGGAGACATGGAACAGTCCGGCGATATCCTCATCCCAACCGATTACTGGCAACCGGTCAGGAGCGAAGGTCCTCAGACAAGCCCACGAGCGGCGCAAGACAACATCGCCTAGCCCAGGGGCGTAATTCAAGATCTTGTCGGCGAGAAGTTCGGCGGCTGCTGGGTCGGGGGCCGGCACACCCGGTGGGTGTTCCGCTTCATCGCAGGGGCACAATAGCAATCCGCCGCTCTCGGGCCTGATGTAGTAGCCCGCGTCCAAGTCCCAAACGAACGGAGCGCCTCGATGAATCGGTCCGAATGTTTCGCCGGTCTCGCCGACAAACAGGTGCCGCCGCAGTGGTTTGAGTGGGAGAGGGGCCGATTCGCGGCCCAAGCGCCCAGCCCATGCCCCGGAGGCGTCCATCACGAGTGGTGTCCTCACATCACCGCGCGCCGTCCGCACGCCGGCAACACGGCCGCCTTCCAGTACAAGCGAATCCACCGTGCACCCGGTGATCACCTCAAAGCCTCCCTGTCTCGCCTCGGCCAGTAGTCCAATCAATAGTGCGTGGATGTCCACGATGCCATCGGTGGGGCAGAAGATTGCGTATCGAAAAGCGAACCCCTGAAGGAACGGGAAGTGGCTGCACGCCTCGGGCGGATGAAGGATCTCCGCGGGCACGCAATGAGCATGCAGTCCCGCAACCAGTTCGGAGGCGCTGGCGGGGTCGCCCTGACCGAGATACACGCCACCAGTCCGGTTCAACACCGGCCGCCCGTCGAAGCACGTGCCCGCAAGCCTTCGCACGCCTTCCACCGTCAGTTGCAGAAGTGCGGCATTCCCCTCCAATTGGCGGGCCATGGCCGCGTTGCGGCCGGAAGCATGAGTGCCGGGGAGTGGTTCGCGCTCCAACACCAAGCCGCAACGGAGGCCGGCCCGCATGAGCGCGGCGGCAACGGATGCGCCCGCGATGCCCGCGCCGATCACAACTGCGCCGGTTTGGGGGGGAAGGGCTGCACGCACATATCCAGGGATACCACGTCGTCAATCGCCTGACCGCCGCTGCCTGCGGGCCGGACGTGCGTTTGATCGCTTCACCACACCCTGCACACAGCACGGCGAGAGTCCTGCGATTGATGGATGCCGCCCAGCAGGGCGGCGCTCCATGCCCTCAAACCTCATTGCCGGTCGTTCCCACAGTCCCCTGTCGCGTTAGCCTGATCCCCGGGTGTACGAGGAGGCTGTACCGGTCCAGGTTGGGCGGTCCGTGCCTGTCAGGCACACAAAAGCCCCGGCCGCGGACCCTTTCTGGCGCCCCTGACGTCCGCATGGCTCGCGTGGCTCGCTCAGGTTCGGCTTTCTCCACGCCCACTCCGGATATCAGCTAGCGGCGGGTCGTCGAGAGGCGGTTCAGCCGGTTGGGGTCGATCCCATCTCACCCTGCAGGAGCGCCGCGGACTGCGCCCGGCCGGGGCTTCGTCGGGTAGGATTCGGAGAGGCTATGCGTGGCAGTAATCCCGCTGGCCGGTTGTCGTACTCAGGTTTTTCGGTAATCGGCGGGTCTCAGCCGGGTGGCCTGCCGGCTTTATGAGCGGGCGGGCGCTGTCAGCTCTCCCCCGTCCCACCATGCGCAGCGCAGTGGCGCAGTCGTATGGTCAGAGAACCCCGCCATTGTCGGCGGTGGCGACTTTGCCGCTTGGCCCTCCGCCGCCCGTGGCTTCTTCCGCTGTGGTTGCGCTTGCGCTTGCGAATGTGGGAGCCCGCCGGAGCGGGCTCCCGGGAAGCGGGGAAGCAGCCAACGCAGCCTCATCGCTGGCTACTGCGTGTTGACCGTGTGGCCGAAAACGTAGACATTGCAACTCGCTTCGTTCAGGGCGCTCGTCCGAGCGAAACCAAAATAGATTCTGTACGAGTTTGAGAAATCAGCGTAGAGCTTCACAGGGCCTCCGCCAGCCCATTTCTGCACACTAAACACGGAGACGGAGTCGCCCTGCCGGGAAACCAGTAGCGGGGCGGGGATCGTGCTGTTGACACCGTTAATCACGCGCGGAATCTGGATTCGGAAGTCAGAGATGGAGTCGCTCCCCAGAGTCTGACACGCAACCGCTGCATATTCAATGACGACGCGTTTCCCGGACGGGACCGTGGTCAA
>JAFLBB010000191.1 GCA_017304135.1 Acidobacteriota bacterium
GTGACCTCGACGGTCGTGCCGGGGTAGTTGGAAACATTGACATAGGCGCCGGTCAGCCGGTGAAAGAGCACCGACTTGCCGACATTCGGGTGGCCGACGAGGAGGATGGCGTTGTTGGGGGCGGTGGCGTTGACGGCGGGGATGGCGAGTTACTTGCGGCTGTCGGCGATTGCGGTGTGTTTTCTGGCGGGGGCGCTGGCATTCAATTTGGGAGGGGAGTGGCGGGGCGAGGTGAGGACGGTATTGGAACGGATGGAACGTCCGGTGTACTTTTTGTTTTTGGTGATTGCGGGGGCGTTGTGGCGGCCGGGCGAGTGGGAAGGGTGGGCGTTCATGGCGCTGTTTGTGGCGGGGCGGTTTGTGTCGAAGTGGGTGGCGGCGGTGTTGTTGCGGCGGGTGTGGATGAAGGACATGAGCGAGCACGAGGGGAAGATCCTGGTGGCGTCGCCGATGGGGGCGTTGTCAGTGGCGGTGGTGGTGCTGGCGCAGGATTTGTATCCGGGGCCATTTGTGGGATGGAGCGTAACCGCAGTGATTGGGGGTTCGATTGTGATGGAGCTTTTGTTACAGGTAGCGTTGCGGCGGAAGAGGGTGGAAGCGGAGGCGGAGGGATAAGCGATGCAGGCGATCCTGTTGCTGGCTTTACTGGGGTTGATGCATTCGGCGCGGACGTTTGCACCGCAGCCGCTGGCGGGCTCAGGCGCGGCGGCGGTGGTGATGGCGGGCGGCTTCCTGCTGTTGACGGCGCTGTTTGCGGGCAACATTGCGAAGGAGATGCGGATTCCGAGGCTGACGGGGTACATGCTGCTGGGGATCGTCGTGGGACCGCATGTGATGGGACTAGTGAGCGAGCGGATGATCGAGGATCTGAAGATCTTCAACGGGGTGGCGATTGCGCTGATTGCGTTGTCGGCCGGGACACAGATGGATTTGCGGACGATGCGGCCGTTGCTACGCGGGATCTTGTGGATTACGGGAGTGGGCGTGGTGGGCACGGGGGTGGTGCTGGCGGGGACAGTGTTTCTGATGCGGGAGCAGTTGCCGTTCCTGAGCCGCTTGGAGTTGTGGCAGGCGGTGGCGGTGGCGGCGATGCTGGGGACAACGATGGCGGCGAAGTCGCCGGCGGTGGTGGTGGCGTTGCGGAAGGAACTGAACGCGGATGGACCGGTGAGCCAGACGGTGTTGGGGACGGTGATCGTCGGGGATCTGGCGGTGATCCTGTGTTTTGCGTTGACGTCGACGTGGGCACGGAGCGTGTTGGCGGCGCCGGGGGCAGAGGCGGCTGGGTTTGGCGTATTGGTGTGGGAGATTCTGGGGTCGGCGGTGATCGGTGTGTTGATTGGCGTGCTGGTGGTGGCGTTTTTGCGCGGCCTGCACGAGGGCGGGGCGTTGTTTGTGGTGATGATCGGATTCCTGACCGCGGAGGTGGGGCAGCGGGTAAAGTTAGACCCGTTGCTGCTGGCTCTGGCGGCGGGGATTTTTATCCGGAACGCGACGAAGTATGGCGAGCGAGTACAGAAGGAGACCGAAGCGGCGTCGCTGCCGGTGTACATTTCGTTTTTCGCGGTGGCGGGGGCAACGATTCACCTGGACGTGCTGGCGACGGTGGGTTTGCCGGCGGTGGTGTTTGTAGTGGTGCGGGGGGCGGGATTTCTAACTGGCTCTTGGGCGGGGGCGCGGATGGCGGGTTCGGAGGAAGCGGTGAGGAAGTATGCGGGATTTGGGTTGTTGCCGCAGGCGGGGTTGGCGCTGGCGCTGGCATCGCTCTTCACGAGGAGCTTTCCGCAGTTGGGGGCGGAGGCGGGAGCGCTGGTGTTTGGCGTGGTGGCGTTGAACGAGATGTTTGCGCCGATTGTGTACCGCTGGGCGCTGGTGAGGAGCGGCGAAGCGGGGCAGGTGGCCGAGGTGGTAACTGTAGTGGGGTTGGCGGAGGGGGAGACGGTGTAGGGGAGGGACGACGTGCTGACGGCAGGGTGTGGGGCGTTGGGCGTGACGGCGGGGAAGCGATTTGCGTTGAAGCAGCGGGTGGGACTTGCGTGTCGCGCCGAGGTGTTCGACGCGACAAACACGCCGCCGTTGGAGCGCGCGGGTGGCAGAGATGGGGGTTGAGATGGTGGTGAAGCGGGCGTTCTGATAGGATACGGGCCCATGAGAATGAGAATGCTGGCTGGGCTTGTGATGACCGGGCTTGTGGCGACGGGCGCGGTGGCGCTGGGGCAGGATGCGAATGCGCTGACGGCGCAGGAGAGGAAGGACGGCTGGCGGCTGTTGTTTGATGGCAAGTCGCTGACGGGCTGGCAGGGGCGGCCGACGTTTGCGCCGGAGAGTGCGGGGGATTGGACTGTGGCGGGCGGGGCGATTGTGTGCGGGGGGACGAAGCCGAGCTGGCTGGCGAGCGAGGCGAGTTTCGGAGATTACGAGCTGAAAGTCCAATTTCGGGGTGTGGCGGCGGTGAACAGCGGGGTGTTTTTGCGGTCGCAGAAAGAGGGGCAGCCGCATGTGACGGGCTATGAGCTGCAGATTTGGGATTACCAGCCGCAGGGGTACCTGACGGGGAGCCTGGTGGGGTCAGTGAAGGCGGGGCCGGTGAAGATCAAGGGCGGGGAGTGGAATCAGTTTGAGGTGACGGCGAAGGGGGATCATATCGTGGTGGTGTTGAACGGGGCGAAGGTGTTGGATGCACGGGATTCCAAGCATGCGAGCGGGGTGATTGGGTTTCAGTGCCAGTTGGAGCAGCGGATTGAGTTTCGGGGGGTGAAGATCAGGCCGCTTGGGCGCTAAAGCAGGGAGTGTTGGGGGCTGAGAGCGGGGCCGGGGCGTGATAGGATGCCTTGTAATGAGAGGCATCGGGATACTCGCGTTGATTGGCTTGGCGCTGCCTGTTTGGGGACAGGAGGGCGCGGATTTTTTTGAGAAGAACATACGGCCGATTTTTGTGAGGTCGTGCTTGGGCTGCCATTCGGCGGCGAGCACGCCGGTGATGGGCGGGCTGCGTTTGGACGAGCGCGAGGCGGCGTTGAAAGGGGGCGGGCGGGGGGCGGCGATTGTGCCGGGGAAGCCTGGGGAGAGCCTGCTGCTGAAGGCGATGCTACATACGGCGGGGTCGCTGAAGATGCCGCCGGGTCCGAAGATGAAAGAGGCCGAGACGGCGCTGGTGGCGCAGTGGATTCAGATGGGCGCGCCGTGGGGCGGCGGGAAGGTGAGCGCGGCGGGAGGGCAGAAGATTTGGGCGTTTGCGCCGCCGAAAGCGGGGGCGGCGCCGGAGGTGAAGGACAAGGGCTGGGTGCGGTCGCCGGTGGATGCGTTTGTGCTGGCGAAGTTGGAAGAGAAGGGGCTGAAACCGGCGCGGATGGCGGATAAGAGGACGCTGATCCGGCGGGCGACTTACGATTTGACGGGGTTGCCGCCGACACCGGAGGAAGTGAAGGCGTTTCTGGCCGATGAGGCGCCGGATGCGTTCGAGAAGCTGGTGGAGCGTCTGCTGGTTTCACCGCGGTATGGGGAGAAATGGGGGCGGCACTGGCTGGATGTGGCGCGGTATGCGGATTCCAACGGGTTGGATGAGAATCTGGTTTACAAGAATGCGTATCGTTACCGCGACTATGTAATTGCGGCGTTCAATGCGGATAAGCCGTTTGACCGGTTTCTGACGGAACAGTTGGCGGGGGATTTGCTGCCGGCGAGCGATGACCTGGCGACGATGTATGAGCGTTGGACGGCGACGGGGTTCTTGTCATTGGGCGCGAAGATGCTGGCCGAAGATGATCCGGTGAAGATGCAGATGGACATCATCGATGAACAGATCGACACGACGATGAAGGCGTTTTTGGGGCTGACGGTGGGGTGCGCGCGGTGTCACGACCATAAGTTCGATCCGGTGTCGCAGAAGGATTATTACTCGCTGGCGGGGATTTTCAAGAGTTCAAAGACGATGGACCATCACAAGGTGGTGGCCAAGTGGCACGAGTATGTGCTGGCACCGAAGGAGGATCGCGAGAGGCTGGCGGCGCATGAGGCGAAGGTGGAGGCGAAGCGGAAAGAGATTAGTAAGATTTCCGGTGCGGAGAACAAGAAGTTAGTCGCCGAGGCTGTGGGGAAGGCGGGGCAGTATCTGCTGGCGGCGGCGCATGTGAAGCGGGACGCGGAGGTGCAGGTGGCGCCGGTGGAGTCGGCGGCGGGGGCTGTGGAGCGGGAGGCGGGGTCGTTTGATACGGGCAATGCGCCACGGAAGCTGGAACGGAAGAAGACGAATGCGCCGGCGGGGGTAAAGGGTCCGTATTGGGCAGAGTATAAAGTGACGCTGGCGCGGGAGGGCGAGTATCAGTTGGATGTGCTCGATCAGGAGAAGGGCGCGGGGACGGCGGATGTGTATGTGAACGGGGTGTGGGAGAAGCGGGGAGCGCCGCCGGTGCAGAACCGGGCGGCATCGCCGGAGGTGGATGGGTGGTCGTATGTGGCGGTGGTGAAGTTACGGGCGGGGGAAAATGTGATCCGGCTGGAGCATGGGTCACGGTTTCCGTATTTTAGTAAGTTGATGCTGGCTCCGAATACGTTGGAGCTGGCTCCGTTGAACTTAGTGCAGGCGGCGGCGCGGTATGGAGTGAACGCGGGGATTTTGGAGCAGGTGGTGGAGTATCTGGAGCAGTCGAATGGGGCTCCGGGGTCGGTTTTGTATGCGTGGGAGGTGTTGGGGACAGATGCGCAGATGGAGGCGTGGTCGTCGCCGGTGAAGGAGCTGTTTGCGGGGGTGAAGCTGGATTCGGCGGAGGCGGTGGCGGCGCGGTATGGGGAGTTGATTGCGCGGGCGGCGGCGGAGGGCGAGAAGGCGGAAGACGCGGGCGTGAAGGCGCTGCATGCGTTTTTGAAGGAGAAGTTTGGGCCGTTCCGTGCGCCGGAGGGTGCGCGGCGATATTATGCGGCGGCGGTGCGGGAGGAGTTGGGTCGGTTGGATGAGGAGGCGAAGCAGTTGGAGGGGGCGACGCCGGAGTTTCCTCGGGCGATGGGGGTTCGGGAGGCAGAGAAGGTGGAGGATGTGCCGGTGCATCTTCGCGGGAGCCATTGGACGCTTGGGGAGAAGACGGCTCGCGGGTTCATCAAAGTGCTGACGAGCGAGGGAGCGCCGGCGATGCCGGCGGATGCGAGCGGGCGGTTGCAACTGGCGCAGTGGATGACGGGGAAGGATCATCCGTTGACGAGTAGGGTGATGGTGAACCGGATGTGGCGGTGGCACTTTGGGCGGGGGATTGTGGCGAGCGTGGATAACTTCGGGCGGTTGGGGGAGAAGCCGCTGAATCAACCGTTGCTGGACTGGCTGGCGGTGCGGTTTGTGGAGCAGGGCTGGTCAATGAAGGCGATGCACCGGACATTGATGCTGACGAGCACGTATCAGATGAGCAGCGAGTATGACGCGAAGGCGGCGGAGTTGGATCCGGAGAGCGAGTATTTGTGGCGGATGCCTCGGCGGCGGTTGGAGGCCGAGGAGATTCGCGATGGGATCATGCGGGCTTCGGGCGGGCTGAGGTTGGAGACGGGCGGGAGTATTTTGAAGTACAAAGACCGGCAGTATGTGGCGAATACATCGAAGGGAGGCGAGGTGGATTACGATAAACCGGTGCGGACGGTGTATGTGCCGGTGGTGCGGAGTTCGCTCTATGACGTTCTGCGGGCGTTCGATTTGCCGGACCCGACGATGTCGAGCGGGAGCCGGGATGCGACGGTGGTGGCGCCGCAGGCGTTGTTCATGATGAACAGCTCGGTGATGTTGCAGCACAGCCTGAAGATGGCCGAGAGCCTTCTGGGGCAGGCTGGGGCGACGGATGAGGCGCGGGTGCGCGAGGCGTATGAGCGGGCGTTGTCGAGGCCGCCGACGGCGCGCGAGGTGGATGAAGCGCTGACGCAGGTGAGTAAGTTTGAGAAGGAATGGAAGGGCGACCGGAAGCGGGCGTGGCAGAGCTTCTGTAAGTCGCTGATGGCATCGAACGAATTCAGTTACCTGAACTAATATGAACCGTCACTGGAACTCCTATTTAAACAAGACGTTGTCGCGGCGCGAGTTGCTGCGGGTTTCGAGCACGGGCTTTGGGAGCCTGGCGCTGGCGGGGCTGATGAGCGCGGAGCAGGCGCGGGCGGCGGCCGATCCGCTG
Source organism: Acidobacteriota bacterium (assembly GCA_017304135.1). GTDB lineage: Bacteria > Acidobacteriota > Terriglobia > Bryobacterales > Bryobacteraceae > JAFLBB01. Next base: position 6,144 of record JAFLBB010000191.1, read on the forward strand.
GCGGTGAAAGCGCCGCACTTCCCTGCCCGGGCCAAGCGCGTGATTTTTTTGTTCATGCATGGCGGGCCGTCGCAGGTGGACACGTTTGACTACAAGCCGTTGTTGAAGCGCGACCATGGGAAGCCGTTGCCGTTTGCGCGGCCGAAGGTGGTGTCGAGCGAGACGTTCAATTTGCTGCAGTCGCCGTGGGGGTTTAAGCAGTACGGGCAGAGCGGGGCGTGGGTGAGCGATTTGTTCCCGAAGCTGGCGCAGAAGGTGGACGATATTTGTTTCATCAAGTCGATGCACGGGTCAAACTCGCGGCATGGCGGGGCGCTGCTGGAGCTGCACACGGGTTCGGACACATTTATCCGGCCGAGCATGGGTTCGTGGGTGACTTACGGATTGGGGAGTGAGAATTCGTCGATGCCGGGGTTTGTGACGATTTGCCCGACGCAGAGCCATGGCGGGGCGAATAACTTCGGGTCGGCGTTTTTGCCCGCGCCGTATGCGGGGACGTCGATTGGTTCGGTGGGGATTGCGGCGCGGGATGCGCGGATTCCGTTCATTGCGAACACGGAGACGCCGCGACAGGTGCAGCGGGTGGAGATTGACTACACGCAGGAGATGAACCGGCGGCAGTTGGAGACGACGGGTCCGGATCAGGCGCTGGAGGGGCGGATTGAGTCGTTTGAACTGGCGTTCCGGATGCAGGCCGAGGCGCCGGATTTGCAGGACATCAGCGGGGAGTCAGAGGCGACTAAGAAGATGTACGGGCTCGATAATCCGATTACGGAGGATTTTGGGCGGCAGTGTTTGATGGCGCGGCGGTTTTCCGAAAAGGGCGTGCGGTTTGTGCAGGTGAGCCACACGTATAAGTGGGATCAGCATGAGAATTTGAAGCGCGACCATGCGCAGAACGCGGCTGAGGTGGACCAGCCGATTGCGGCGTTGCTGACGGATTTGAAGGCGCGGGGGTTGTTGCAGGACACGCTGGTGCTGTGGGCGGGCGAGTTTGGGCGGACACCGACGGCGCAGGCTTCCGATGGGCGGGATCACAATCCGGAGGCGTTCACGGTGTGGCTGGCGGGGGGCGGCGTGAAGGCGGGGTTGTCATATGGGGCGACGGATGATTATGGGTATTACTCGGTGGAGAAGAAGGTCCACTTCCATGATTTGCATGCGACGATGCTGCACTTACTGGGGATGGATCATTTGAAGCTGACGTACCGGTATGCGGGGCGGGATTTCCGGTTGACGGATGTGCATGGGAATGTGGTGGAGGGGATACTCGGGTAAGTGACAGTTCACGCCCCGAAGGCTGCGCGGGGGTTGTCGACTAAGAGGGTTTTCCACCAGGGTTTGGGTAGGCGGGCGATCAGTTGGACGTATAAGTAGGTATAACCGTTATACTGGCCGCCGCCGGGTTCGCCGACGCGGTACCAGCCGGAGTCGTGGGAGATGAGGGTGCGGTGGAGGAGGTTGCGGGCGGCCATGTGGCGGATGCAGGCTTCGTGCCAGGCGAGGGATTTGGCGTTGAGGCCGTCGAATTCGATCCAGACGCCGGAGCGGGCGAGTTGTTCGTGGATCGAGTGATCCTTTTCGTTCTGGGCGTGGACCCAGATGAGTTTCGACAGCGGGACACGGGCGCGGGTGAAGATGTCCGTTTCTTCAAGAACAGCCTTGCCGTCGCCGGTGTGGATGGCGGCGGGGAGTCCGGTTTCGCGTGAGGTGAGGGCGGCGGCTTCGACGAGTTTGCGATCGATGGGGTCGAGGGGGCCGCGGTTGACGCCGGATTTGATGAAGCGGGGTTTGATGGCGGGGCCGGAGGGGTTGGGGATGCCATTGCGGGCTTCGGCGATCCAGCGGCGGGCGAGTTGCTCGGCGGTTTCGTCGTAGGCGTAGCGGGGGACGTATTTGTGGTTGGCAGCGCCGTAGAGGCCGGTGTTGGTCCAGAGGTCGACGCCGGTGGCTTCGGCGAGGCGGTGGAGGAGCGGGGCGTCGCGGCCGATGAAGTTGGGGGTGCATTCGTGGATGCGGACGCAGCCGAGGGCCTTCACCTCCTCGATTTTGGATTTCGCGATCCGAAATACCTCGTTGGGGTCGTAGCGGCCGGGAGCGATTTGGGCGGCGCCGATGAA
>JAFLBB010000192.1 GCA_017304135.1 Acidobacteriota bacterium
CCGGCGCCATCGGCAACGTCCGCCTCCGCCTGAGCGAAGGCCTCACCGGCTGGGTCGCCCGCGAACGCCGCCTGCTGGCCATCTCACAAGAAGCCTACAACGACACCCGCTTCAAGTTCTTCCGCGACCTCCCCGAAGACGCCTTCGAGGCCTTCCTCTCGGCTCCCGTCATCGTCGCCGGCCGCGTCATCGGCGTCATCAACCTCCAGCACCGCCGCCCCCATGCCCACACCGGCGACGAGATGGAAATGCTCACCACCGTCGGCGAACTCATCGGCTGCCGCGTCACCATGTCGCGCCTTGAGCTCGGCCTGGAACAGGTCAACTACGCCGAACTCGCCCTGCGCACCCTCCCCGCTGAGCAAGCCCCATGATCCGCTACACCCGCCGCGGCCTGCTTGCCTCGGCCGCCGGTCTGCCCCTGCTGGCCCAAGCCTCGCCTGCCCAAACCACGCCCGCCCAGGCCGTGCCCGCCCAACCGCAGCCAGCCTGGAACACCGTCTACCACTTCGATGAAGACGAACGGCAGCTCGCTTTCCTCGACCTCTCTTTTTACTCCTCCCGCGCCGGCATGGCCATCGCCGCCCTCAGTGACCGCGGCAACGTCAAGCCCGCCGCGCTGCGCACCACCGATGGCGGCGCCACCTGGACGCTGGTCCCCCTCAAGCCCCGCGCCACCTCCATCCAGTTCCTCGACGAATCCAACGGCTGGCTGGCCGCCGACAACGGCATCTACAAAAGCACCGACGCCGGACAGTCCTGGCGCCGTGTCTTCCGCAACAACAACCTCCTCCGCGTGCGCTTTGCCACTCACGAACGCGGCTACGCCGCCGGCGACGGGGGCACCGTGCTCGAAACCCAGGACGGTGGCAAAACCTGGAAGCCGCTCGCCGCCACCTCCGGGCTGAAAACCCCCAAAGAGCGCACCGTCTACGATTGGATCGAACTCCCCAACTCCACGGTCGGCTTCATCTCCGGCAACTATCAGCCCGAGCAGCGCCGCCGCCGCAACGACCTCCCCGCCTGGATCGATCCCCCCGCCGCCATGCGCCGCCGCCAGACCCCCTCCCTCAGCCTCGTCCTGCAAACCATCGACGGCGGCAAGCTCTGGAAGCCCATGTCCAGCTCCATCCTCGGCCGCATTAGCCGCCTCAGCATCGGCCAGCGCGGCCTCGGTCTCTCCCTGGTCGAGTTCGAAGACTCCTTCGATTACCCCAGCGAGGTCTACCTGCTCAACCTCACCGGCGGTAAAACCGACCGCATCTACCGCGATGCCGAACGCCACATCACCGACCTCCTCGTCCTCCCCGACAATACCTTCCTGCTGGCCGGCTACGAAACGCCCGGCCGCCTCCGCACCGCGCCCATCCCCGGCAAAGTCCACATCCTGCACGGCGATGCCTCCGGCAAGTGGACCCCCACCCCGGTCGATTACCGCGCTACCGCCCGCAACGTCCGCCTCGTCCCCTCGCCCTCCGGCGCCGTCTTCGCCCTCACCGACACCGGCATGATCCTGCGCCGCTCCTAGGCCCGTCAAGTCCGGTTCCCCGCCGCGCCAGGCCCCGCCCTTCCCAGCGCCCACCGGACTCCAAAACATTTCCCCACGCCTCCGTTTTATCCACAGTTTAGTCACAGCCCCCCCCAGCCAAACTGATGGGAATTCAGGGCGATACAGTTGTGCAAAAGTCACGCATCCGTCATCGAAAACCTTTGACTCATCGCCACACCAGGCGCATACTGCAGATGGTTCCAAGAGGTTTGAGGAACAGCGAGTCCGGCAGGGCGTAGCGAGTCCTAAGCGTCGATCCGTTCCAGGTACTCTGTAAAGAAAGCCAGGGCGGGGAGCAGAGGATCATCGGGCGCAGTGTCAGGATGGGCTCCGCGGAGGCAGGTCCACTTCACCGCGGCGATCGGAAGGGATGCAAAACGTCCTGACCGGGAGCGAGAGGTGGAAAAGCAGCCGTGGGCGCCGCGCAAGCAAGCGGAAACGGGTTTCGAATGTCGATACCCCCCGAAACGCCGACAAGGCATCGAGGGGAGGAGTTCGGAGCCGAACGGATCGCCCAACAGCGCGGTGTGAACCCGAAGCAGTTTGCCAGGAATGTTGACCCAGCCTTGGGCGGGCCCGAAATGGTTCGCGTAGGGTTGGCGAGTGAAAGGCGGCTGCGAGGGATCGGTCCCTACCACCGGAGCGAGCAGGCGACGGTTCGAGCGGTGAACCGCGAAGCCAAACGGCGACGCGGGGAGCGGAAACCGAAACGCCCCGACTCAGTGGATGACAGGCTCAGGCCAAGCTAGCAGGCCGGAGAGCGAGCTGATCCAAGGGTCACTTGGAACCTTTTTCTTTTTTGCCCGTCCCCTTCATCCGTCGCCACGCGGCCCTCAGCCACCGGTCCCGCCCCGCGCGCTCACCCGACCCGCGCTACTGATGGTCGGCCACACCCCGCCGTTCGCCAAACTCAGCCGTATCGTCCCCTACGCGCCCGCCCACGCGCCCGCCCACGCCGGCTTGTTGCATCTCCGCCATCCGCTTCAGCTTGGCTGGATTGACATACTCCGCTTTGCGCGGGAAGAAGCTCACAAAGTTTACCCTGCACGCCGAGCAGCGGTGAGCCTTCCCCCCTACGTACAGCAGCATCCGCCAAAACTTCCCCGGCATGTAGTACTTCTCCGCCCAGTCGCTCAGATCCTGGCGCAGACACTGCGGACAGTGCGCATACGGCAATCGGAAATTGAACAGCAAGCCATGCCAGAAGCGGTGGCCACAGTCACGGCAACGCACGGGGCAGTATCCCAGAGCCGAAGCAAAGCTTTCCAGGATCCCGCGCCGTTTCGAAAAGCGGACCCTCCGGGATCCACATTCCGGACATTCGACGCCCATAAGTCTCAATTATCCTAGCAGATTCGCGCTGTGTTGAGAATCTCTCATTCGTCCCACACCCTAAACTTCCTGGTCCTGCATCGAAAGAACTACGCCCCCGCCGTTCTACCTTACCCCACCTGCGACTGCCACATATTCCTCCATCACCGCCCGGAACGCCGCATGCAGCTTCGCCCGCACCCCATCCTCTCCCCCCGTGGTCCGTTCCCCCACCTGCACCACCGGCAGCAGTTCGCGCGTCGTCGAGGTCATGAACACCCCATCGGCTTCGTAGAGATCCTCCAGCCGCAGCGCCGCCTCTTCCACCGTCACCCCGTCCACCTTCACCTCTTCCAGCAAAAACAGCCGCGTCACCCCCGGCAGGCAACCTGACGATAGCGGCGGCGTCAACACACTCTGCCCGCGCACCACAAACAGGTTCGCCGATGTGCACTCGCTCACCTCGCCGCGCTCATTCAGCAGCACCACTTCGTCAAAGCCCCGCGCCTTGGCCTGCTCCAAAAACGTGAGGTTGCCCGACCACGACGTCAGCTTCAACCCCGACATCGGACTGGCCGCATGCCGCCCCTGCTCCTGCACATCCAGCCGCGCCCCCGCTCCCCAGTCCTGCAGATTCACCGTGTAAGCCACCACGTCGAAGTCGCGCTCCAGGTGCGGCGCCTGAAACACGCCCCCTTTGTTGCGCACCACCGCCACGCGCAGCGTCGCCTCCACCGCTTCATTGGCCGCGATCAGCCGCTCCAACTGCTCCTTCAACTCCCCGGCCCGCTCCGGCATCGGCACCCGCATCAGCGCCGCGTCGCGGCTCATCCGCTCCCAATGCTTCTCCCAGGCAAACATCACCCCGTGGATCACGCGGATCGTCGAAAACACCCCCCAGCCGTTGAGCAGGCCCACCTGGCCTACGCTCGCCGTATGCGCATCGTTGGGGATCAACTGCCCGTTGTGAAGGATGAAGGAGTGCATGCACTCCCATTGTACTGAGGGCCCACGGCCACGCCACTCGCCCGCACTACTGCATGGCGAAATACGCCGGCCGCGCCGCACGCAACAACCCCGCCGTGTACTGCGCGGCAAACGCCCCCGCCGCCTCGTGGTGCGTCTCCTGCCGCAGAACGTGCGCCAACTCATGCGCCGTCACCCGCGCCATGGCCCGTCCCAACACCCCCGGCAGCCGCGTCCCGAGCATCGCCGCCAGCGGCTCGGTATAGACCTCCAGCAGCGGCAGCACCACCCCGCCGCGCGTCCGCGCCGCACCCAGCGCCGAGCTTTCCAACGGGTGAACTCGCATGAAGTAGACCTGCATTGCCCCAGGCTCGTCGCAATTGGCAACACGCAGCTCGCGCCCCGAGCTCTCCACGATCCGCCCCAACTCGCGCTTCCATTCCTCTACCAGCCAGCGGTCGGCAGCGAGTGGATTTCCAATGCAGACAACTACTTGCGGTTGCGTCCCGGCCGCGTTCAGACTCCCCGCGCTGGCCAGCAGCGCCAACACCGCCGCCACCAACCGCCCTCCGGATTGTGTCCGAACATTCACTCTGCCGTCATCATATTGCAATTTTGCCCGCACTTCCATCCCTACTCTCGTCCCCCTGCGCCTCTATCGGCAATTCCCGCCCAAAATGGAGATCCCTGCCTCCTCGCGTGTCCACGCACAATCCACATTTCACTGAACCCGCGCCATTCACCCCACCCCGCGTGCCAAACCCGCCGCACAGTAGCGCCCCGCCTCCCCGCCGTGCTACGATCCCTTCCCACAGACCCCCCATGCAACCACGCCGCCTCCTGATCACCCCCCTACTGCTGCTCTACTGTCTCGCCCTCGCCCCAGCCCAGATCTCCCCCGGCGAGCAGGCCTACGAGCGGTATCGCGCCTGGTTCACCCAGTTCCCGCCAAATCAACAAGCCGCCGTCACCCCCGAGCAATACCGCGCCCACCTCCAGTCGCAAGGCCTCTCCGCCTCCGCCATCGACGAACAGATCCGCCTCATTCGCGAACAAGGCCCCCGCGCCGAAGCGCAGAGGTGGAACCGCATCCTCACCAGCCAGAAGCCCAGCTTCAACACCAACCCCAACGCCTTCCTGGTCGACATGGCCAAGGGCCGCAAGCCCGGCACGGCGCTCGACGTCGGCATGGGGCAGGGAAGAAACGCCCTCTGGCTCGCCCAGCAAGGCTGGCAGGTGACCGGCTTCGACCCCGCCGCCGCCGCCGTCGCCCTCGCCCAAAAGAACGCCGCCGCCCTCGGCGTGGCGCTCAAGACCGAAGTCACCACGCGCGAGGCCTTCGACTTCGGCGACAGCCGCTGGGACCTCATCCTCATCAGCTACGCCGGAGGCCGCGAAGTCCCGGCGCAAATCGAGCGCGCCCTCCGCCCCGGCGGCATCCTCATCATCGAGGGCTTCCACCGCGACGCCACCCGCGGCCGCTCCATCGGCGGCAGCGTCGTCTTCGACACGGGCGAGATCCCCAAGTTGTTCCCCGATCTCCGCGTTGTCCGCTACGAAGAGCCTGTGAGCAAGGCCGACTTCGGCCAGGAGATGGTCCGTCTCGTCCGCTATTGCGCCCAGCGTCCCGAGTAGCCGTTCCCGGTAAGCCGCCGCGTCAGCCCCTCAGCCCCCCGTGCTAAAATGAGAGGGTTCATGTCCCTCGGCTTTGGCGGCATCATGCGTCGGCTCTTCCTCTGGGAGTTCTCCCGGGGCAGCCGCGGCTACGATGTCGTCGTCATCCTCATCCTCGGCTTCATCTTCCTCACGCCGCGCGAGATCTTCCGCGACCAGCCGCGACCGAAAAACGTCGCCCTGCTCCCCGGCCAGCACGGCTCGGCCAAGTTCTTCATCGAGCCCGCCCTGCTCGAACAGTTCCCCCCACAGGCACGCATGAAGGAAGCCGAACGCCTCGTCCACTCCCAAACCGATGGCCGCTCCAAGACGCTCATCAGCCTCGACCCCATCTACGACGAGGAGCACGAGCTAAAGGGCTACCTGGCCTCGACAGCGCCGTAACCCCGACCCCGTCCACCGAATCCAACTCAGCATGAAGGCTTCTCTCCGCATCGCGCCCCTCGCTTTTGCCGCGCTCGCCCTCGTCCCCTCCAGTGCCCTCCTCAGGGCCCAATCCGCCGCCGGTGTCCTGGCCCGCCTCGACGCCACCTCGTCCTCGTTCCGCTCCGCCAGCGCCAGCATCGAGCGCATCACCCACACCGCCATCATCAACGAGAGCCTCTCGGAAACAGGCACGATGAAGATGCTGCGCGACAAAGGCGCCGTCCTGCTCTCTATCGAATTCACCAAGCCCGACCTCAAACAGTATGCCTTCTCCGGGCGCAAAGGCGAGATCTACTTCCCCAAAATCCAAACCGTCCAGGAATACGACGTCGGCAAGCAAAAGGGACTCGTCGAGCAGTTTATCCTACTCGGCTTCGGCACCTCGGGCAAGGAACTCACGAAGAACTACACCGTCAAGCTCGCCGCCGAACAGACCATCGGCACGCAGAAGGCCTCGCGCCTGGAACTGACGCCCAAGTCCGCCAAGACCCGCGAGTTCTTCACCAAGGTTGAGCTCTGGATCAGCGCCGAGGGCCGCACGCTCCGCCAGAAGTTTTACCAGCCCTCCGGCGACACCACCACGGTCACCTATTCCAACCTCGTCTGGAACCCGGCCTTGACACCCGCCGCGCTGTCGCTAAAACTGCCAGCAGGTGTGAAGAGGGAGTTTCCGCAGCGGTGAGCGCACAGGTGCAGGAACAAACCGCCCCAACCCAGGCTCCGAAGCAGTCCTACGGCAGCCGTCTCGGCTTTCTCGATTGGGCCCGCGGCTGGGCCGCGCTCATCATGCTCCAGGGCCACATCTTCCACTCCTTCACGGCCACCGACCTGCGCCAGGGCTCCATCTACAACCTCTCCCAGTTCCTCGGCGGCATGCCCCCGGCCATCTTTCTCTTCCTCACCGGCTGCACCTTTTCGTTCCTCATGAACTCCAATGAGAAGAAGGGCATCGCCCCCTGGCAAAGCGTGCTCACCTGCCTCCGCCGCTCCGGTTATCTCTGGGCGCTCGCCTTTGCCTTCCGCTTCCAGCTCTGGCTCTTCGGCCAGCCCTCCTCGCCCTGGACCGACCTGCTCAAAGTCGACATCCTGAACTGCATGGGCCTCACCCTCAGCGCCAGCGCCCTCATGGGCCTCTGGACCACGCGCCAGCGCACCGTCCGCGCTCCGCTGGTGGGCCTCGCCATCGCCGCTGTCTCCCCGCTTGTCACGGCCACCGACCTCACCTGGTTGCCCACCTTTATCCGCTCCTACTTCGTTCCCGACTACCTCCAGTTCAGCTTCTTCCCCTGGGCCGCTTTCGTCCCCTTCGGCATCGCCTTCGGCAGCATCCTCCGCCTGCTCGACCACGCCCACCTCGAGCGCTTCCTGCAGTGGGGCTGCATTGCCGCCTTCGGCCTCATCATCGGCGGCCAGTACTTCGGCCAGCTCCCTTACTCGCTCTACACCAAGAGCGAGTTCTGGCTCGACAGCCCGGCCCTCATCTTCGTCAAGCTCGGCGTCGTCCTCCTGCTCCTGGCCATCGCCTACGTCTGGCACGAATACGGACTCCACGGCCGCTTCAGTTGGATCAAGCTCGTCGGCATGCACTCGCTGCTCATCTACTGGGTGCACACCGAAATCGTCTACGGCCGCTGGTTCTGGATGTGGAAAGAGAACCTCGACCTGAAGGGCGCCTACTCCATGGTCGTGGCCATCACGGCCTTCATGATCTGGCTCTGCTACGCCTGGGAACAGCGCCGCGGCGCCCGCCGCGCCCAGCCACTGCACACCAACTAGCGCCCCTCCTCCACAATCGGATTCACATACCCCCAGCACTTCTTCGCCCCGCAGCGGCACGGCATCAACTGCCCGCCCGCCAGCTTGTAGTTGTAGCTCAACTCCTCGCCCGCCTCGATCCGCCGCAAACTCACCAGCCAGATCCGCCCCCGGCTGATCCGCGCCACCATGTTCGGCTCGCACGAGTGATTGATGAACTCCGCCCCGCTCCCCTTCACCGCGCCGTCGATCATCCACTTGCCGCCCGTCCGGAACAAATACACCGCCGGCCGCACCGACCGCCGCTCGGCCTCGCGCTCATCGATCCGCTCCCCCGTATACTCGATCACCCGCCGCCCCGCCGGAATCGGCTCCAGTGCAAACAGCCCCCAGCGGTGAATCTTCGAATGCCGGTACTCCACGCGAAACCGGATGTGCCGCTTGTCCAGCTTCGGGATGCGATCGGGCCCC
>JAFLBB010000193.1 GCA_017304135.1 Acidobacteriota bacterium
GGGTGAGCGAGGGGTCGTTCGCGAAGGGGTGGGAGGCTTCGGCGGCGAACCAGGGGGGCATGGTGCGGCGGAGGAGGGCGGCGCGGATGGCGCGGGCGCGGGGGCGGGCGTCGGAATAGGAAATAAGAGCGAACGGTCCGATTTCACCGGGGCGGTGGCAGGTTTGGCAGCGGCGCTGGAAGATGGGCTGGATGTCGCGGTGGAAGGTGGGGGGCGCGGCGGCAACATGCGCTGCCGCCGCGAGGGTGAGGGCGATGGCGCCGGCGATGGCCGCGCGGGCTACCATCCCACGGTTTCGCCCTTGTTCTGTTCGTCGAGCCACTGCTTGAGGGGGGCGAAATAGTCGAGGATGGCGGTGGCGTCGATTTTGTCTTCGCCGGTCATGGCCTTGAGGGCTTCGGGCCAGGGCTTGCTTGCGCCGAGGGCGAGCATCTGTTGGAGCTTCGCGCCGGCTTCCTTGCTTTCGTAGATGGAGCAGCGGTGGAGCTGCTGGGTGCATCCGGCGGCCTTGGCGAGGGCGCGGTGGAACTGGAACTGGAGGATGTGGGCGAGGAAGTAGCGCGTGTAGGGGACGTTGCCGGGGACGTGATACTTGGCGCCGGGATCGAAGAACTCTTCGGCGCGGGCGGTGGCCGGGACGACGCCCTGATACTTCTTCTTTAGCTCCCACCAGGCGGTGTTGTAGTTCTCAGGCTTCACTTCGCCGGAGAAGACCTTCCAGCGCCATTGATCGACCAAGAGACCAAAGGGGAGGAAGGCAACCTTTTCGAGGGCACGGTGGAGGAGGAGTCCGGTGTCTTTGGAGGGGTCGGTGGGTTTGGCGAGGAAGCCGAGTTTGCCGAGGTATTCGGGGGTGATGGAGAGGGCGATGGTGTCGCCGATGGCTTCGTGGAAGCCGTCGTTGGCGGAGTCGCGGAAGAGGAAGGGCTGCGAGTTGTAGGCGCGCTGGTAGAAGTTGTGGCCGAGCTCGTGGTGGACGACGGCGAACTCTTCGCCGGTGATCTGGATGCACATTTTGATGCGGAGGTCGTTGACGTTGTCGACGTCCCAGGCGGAGGCGTGGCAGACGACTTCACGGTCCCGCGGTTTGGCGAACATGCTGCGTTCCCAGAAGGTGGGGGGGAGCTTTTCAAAGCCGAGGGAGGTGAAGAAGCGCTCGCCGGCGCGGGCCATTTCGCGCTCGTCGTACTTCTTGGCTTTGAGGATCTGGGTGAGGTCGTAACCCATGTCGGAGCCGGCGGGGGCGAGGAGGGGGTAGACGTTGTCCCAGGATTGAGACCAGAGGTTGCCGAGGAGGTGGGCGGGGATGGGCCCGGTGGCGGGGACGGCGTCGCCGTATTTGGCGCGGAGGCGTTTGCGGGCGTAGGTGTGGAGGGAGTCGTAGAGGGGCTTGACCTGGGCCCAGAGGCGGTCGAGTTCCTTGGCGAACTCATCGGGGGGCATGTCGTATTTGGAGCGCCACATGGCGCCGGAGTCGGCAAAGCCGAGTTCCTTGGCTCCCTGGTTGGCGAGCTCGACGAAGCGGGCGTAGTCCTTGCGCATGGGCGGGGCGTTGTTGTGCCAGCCGGTCCAGACGCGGAGGAGTTCCTTGGGATCGCGGCTTTCGGCCATGATGCGGGAGATTTGGGATTCGGCGATGCACTTTTCGTTGGGGGGCGTGACGCCTTCGGGGCAGACCTTGAACTTGCCGTAGGCGCCTTCCATGGCGGCGGCAAGTTTGGTGGTCTCTTCGCGGAGCTTGGCGTCGGCGGGCGCGGCGAGGGAGAGGGAGAGCTTGAGGAGCTTCATCTTGCGCGCCTGATCGGGAGGGAGGGTGACGCCGTCGTATGTGGCGGCTTCCTTGGCGAGCTCGACGGCGAGGCCGATTTGGCGTTCGTTGGCGAGGGCGGAGATGGCTTCAGTGTCCTCGGTGATGTGGGTGGAGTAGACCCAGGAGGCGCGGCCGGCCTCATTGGAGGCGGCGAGCAGGCGGGTTTCGGCAGAGTCGAGGAACTTGGCGGCGTCAGTGGCGGAGGGTTTGCCCGTGGTGGCGGTGCAGCCGGTGAGCAGCAGGGCCAGCGCGGGGAGGGCGAGGATGCGGGTGGTCATGATTTTGATTATGGCGGATGGGGGGCGGGGTGGGGGTGGGTGAAGGGGTAATGAGCGAGGATACAGTGTGGGGTGAGATGAGACTGCTGGAAGAGTTGCGCGGACGGAGGGCTGAGATCGTGCAGGTCACGGCTCGGCATGGAGCGGGAAACGTCGCTGTGTTTGGCTCGGTGGCGCGGGGGGAGGAGACGGAGGAGAGCGACGTCGATTTGCTAATTGATGTTGTGGGTCCGACGAGCGCTTGGTTTCCGGGCGGGCTCGTGGCGGAGTTGGAGGAGATGTTCGGGCGGCGGGTGCAGGTGGTCACGCGGCGATCGTTGCACGCGAGGATACGGGAAACGGTGTTGAGGGAGGCGGTGGCGTTGTGAGGGGTGTGGTGATGGGCGGGGGCTTGCGGGATCGCATACACTGTCCCCATATGCGACTTTCGCTTTGCTTTTTGCTTGCCTTGACGCTGCTGGCGCAGAATCCACAAGAGAGAAAACGGAATCCCGAGGCTGGGGATGATGTGCGGGGGTATACGGACACGCCTGTCATTCCGGGGCAGACGTGGAAGGTTCATGATGCGGCGCGGCCGAGGCCGGTGAAGGTGGCTCCGGGGCGGCCGTTGGTGAGCCTGCCGGCGCCGGGGGATGCGGACGTTTTGTTCGATGGGAAGAGCCTGGACAAGTGGCAGATGAAGAGCCGGAAGGGGGAGTTTGCGCCGGCGAATTGGAAGGTGGAGAACGGCTATGTGGAGATCGTGTCGCCGCAAGGGATGCGGTGGAACATGATCACGAAGGAGAGCTATGGCGATTGCCAGTTGCACCTGGAGTGGATGATTCCGGCGGAGGTAAATGGGAAGGGGCAGGCGGGGGGCAACAGCGGGGTGGAGCTGATGTCGCGGTATGAGGTGCAGGTGCTGGAGTCGAATGAGAACGTGACGTATGCCGATGGGCAGGCGGCGTCAATTTACGGGCAGTATCCGCCGCTGGTGAATGTGTCGCCGAAGAAGGGGGAGTGGAACTCGTATGACATCTTCTTCGAGGCGCCGAAGTTTGAGGGCGAGAAGCTGGTGAAGGCGGCGGTGGTGACGGTGGTGCACAACGGGGTGCTGGTGCAGCATCACAAGGAGATCCTGGGGCCGGCGGCGCATAGGAGGACGGGGGTGTACAAGGCGCATGGGGAGGAGCCGTTGAGTTTGCAGGACCACGGGCATCCGGTGCGGTACCGGAACATCTGGGTGCGGCGGGTGAAGGGGGAGTAGAGGGGGGAAGAACGCGTCCACTCTATTGGCCTTCGCGCGGGTGGCCGAAGGATACTTAGGTTTATGCGCATTGCCATCATTGGGACCGGTTATGTTGGGTTGACCACGGGGGCTTGCCTGGCCGCGATTGGGCACGAGGTGACGTGCCTGGACAACAATGCGGCAAAGATTGAGACGCTGCGGCAGGGCAAGGTACCGATTTTCGAGCCGTTTATTGAGGAAATTCTGGAAGAGGCGAAGGACCGGATGCGTTTCACGCAATCCTACGCCGAGGCGATTCCGGGGTCCGATGTCGTGTTCATTGCGGTGGGGACGCCGTCGATGGCGGACGGTTCGCCGGACTTGCGGTATTTGCGCGAGGCGGCGGCGGCGATTGGGGAGCATTTGGGCGGGGGGTTCACGGTGGTGGTGAACAAGTCGACGGTGCCGATTGGGAGCGGGAACTGGGTGGAGTCGCTGATCCGGGAATCGCGCGGGGGGCGGAACGGGAAGGTGGAGTTCGCGGTGGCGTCGAACCCGGAGTTTTTGCGCGAGGGGAGCGCGTTGCAGGACAGTTTGTATCCGGACCGGATTGTGGTGGGGACCGATTCGCCGCGGGCGGTGGATGTGCTGTCGAACCTGTACCGGCCGATTCTGGAGCAGAGCTTCACGGCGCCGAGCTATTTGAAGAGGCCGGAGGGGATGGCGGCGGCGCCGCTGGTGACGACGGATCTGGCGTCGGCGGAGCTGATCAAGTATGCGGCGAATTCGTTTTTGGCGCTGAAGATCAGCTACATCAATGAAATTGGGCGGCTGGCGGAGAAGGTGGGGGCGGATGTGACGCTGGTGGCCAAGGGGATGGGGCTGGACGCACGCATCGGAACGCGGTTTTTGCAGGCCGGGCTGGGATGGGGCGGGTCGTGTTTTGCGAAGGACACGGCGGCGCTGGTGGCCACGGCGGCCGATTATGGGCTGGGGATGCCGATTGTGTCGGCGGCGCGGACGGTGAACCAGCAGCAGCGGGAGCGGGTGGTGGAGAAGCTGCTCGGGGAGTTGAAGATCATCAAGGGTAAGACGGTGGGGCTGCTGGGGCTGGCGTTCAAGCCGAACACGGACGATTTGCGCGATGCGCCGTCGCTGGACATTGCACGGGCGCTGGTGGCGCGTGGGGTGTCGGTGGCGGCGTTCGATCCGGTGGCGATGGAGCGGGCCAAGAGCGAGTGGGCCGGTGTCAGCGTCAAGTATTGCGAGACGGCCGAGCAGGTGGCCGAAGGGGCCGATGCGGTGGTGCTGGTGACCGAGTGGGCGGAGTTTCAGGATTTGGATTGGGAGGCGATGGCGAAGTCGGCGCGGTCGCCGTTTGTGCTGGACGGGCGGCTGTTCTTGGATGCGGCGCGGCTGGCCAAGGCGGGCTGGCGGTGCGCGCGGATCTGAGGGCGCGGAGCGGGCGCGGGAGGGGCGAGCTGGGGAGCGGCGGGATTACCCTTGGCGGGTGACGATGCCGATGCCGGCGGTGACCAAAATGCCGCTGACGATGATGCGGGGCGTCACGGCTTCGCCGAACACCAGGGCGGCAACGAGGACACCGAAGAAGGGGACGGTGAAGGCGAACATGGAGAGGGTTCCGGCGCTGTGGCGGCGGAGCAGTTCGGTCCAGACGACGAAGCAGAAGCCGGCGACGATGATGCCCTGGTAGGCGAGGGCGGAGACGGAGACGAAGCTGGCCGGGCCGAGGCGCATGGGTTCGAGGAGCGCGGCGGCGACCAGGAAGAGCGCGGTGGAGACGATGCATTGCCAGGCGATGGCGCGGACGGGGTCGATGCCTTGGACGAGGTGGCGGGTGTAGACGCTGCGCAGGCCGAGGAGGGCGGCTGAGGCGACGAGCATGGCGTTGCCGAGGAGGGGATTGCGGGCGAGCGCACTGGCAGGGGTGCCGAGCACGAGGACGCAGATGCCGGCGAAAGCGATGGCGAGGCCGGCGAGGCGCATCCAACCGAGACGCTGCTCATGGGCGGCGAAGTGGCCGAAGAGGTTGGCGAAGATGGGGTGGGCGTTGATGAGAACGACGGTGTAGGCGGGCGAGGTGAGATCGGCGCCGGCGTTGAGCAGGGAGATCTGGACGGCAAACAGCAGGCCGAGCTGCACCAGGCGGCGGTGTTCGGAGGCGCCGGGGTGGATGGGGATGCGGCGCCACCAGGCCCAGGCAAGCAGGGCGGCGATGCCGAAGAGCATGCGCCAGAAGGCGTTCCAGAAGGGCGGAAAGACGACGAGCCCGAGTTTCAACGCGGCAACGTTGCCGGCCCAGAAGACGGACACGAGCAGGGCGAGGAGGGCGCTGCGGAGTCCGATGGGTTCGTTGATGGTGGCGGACACGAGCTATTCATCATGCCACGCCGGGCAAGATCGCATGCCGGGCGGAGGCGGATGAGCTTACTGGCCGGGGCGGCGGGTGAGGCGGATGTCCCAGCCGTCGAGGGCATTGAGTGTGCCGGAGGCGGAGACGCGGCGGCGGACGACAACATCGCTCATGAGGCCAAAGGCGCGGTTGTAGGTGTAGGCGGCGGAGTCCTCGATGTGGAGGGCTGGGGCGGCCTGGGCGGCGGCGTGGGGGGCTGGGGAGGTCTGGGCGAGAAGCTGGGCGCTGAAGCGGGCCACGGCCTGGGGATCGTAGGTGGTGGTGGTGGTGAGAGAGGCGGAGTGGGCGTCGAGGGAGTCGAGGGTGAGGCGGAAGCGGGCGGGGATGGTGCCGCCGCCGAAGGGGGAGGGCTGCTGGAGGTCGGCGGTAAAGGGCTTTTCCTTGTTGACCATGGCGCCGTTGAGGGCGAAGTAGGTTTGGGAGTCGCGGGTGGCCGAGGCGAGCAGGACAGGGGGCGACATGAGGCGGCGGACGAGGGAATCGACCTGCTGGCGCTGCTGCGAGTCGGGGATCTGACGGCCGAGAGCGGCGAGCAGGGACTCCATGACGGTTTGCAGTTTGGCCGTGACTTCGGCTTCGTTGCGGAGGCGGGCGAACTGTCCGGCGGGGTTGAGTTCGAGTTGGAGGACGAGGTCCTTGGCGGCGTTGGAGGCCGCGGCGGCGATGGGGTTCTTGATGATCTCGGGGTTGTCGAACTCGGTGGCGCCCTGCTTCCATTCGAGGAGGAAGCCCTTGGGGTTGGATTCGAGGACGCGGACGTGGATGGGGGTGCGGCTGCGGCCGTTCATCTGGGGGCGGCGGGAGTCTTCGCGGAGGCGGATGATCTCGAGTTCGAAGGTGTCGTCGACCTGGAGGGTGGGGCGGAGGGTGAGGTCCTGCGAGAAGGCAAGGCAGACGGGCAGTAGAAAGAGAAACGGCCGGAGGGTCACGCCCAATTTTAACAGCGGGGTTGCGCTGGCTTGGGGCGGGTCTCCGGCCGAGGGGTTGGGGTGAGCTACTCGGCTCCGGCGCCGGTGGCCGTGGACTTTTTGGGTGCGCGGAGGAGGTCGATCGGATTCATGTTGACGTCGATGGCGATGTCGAAGAAGCCGAACATCATCTCTTCCCAGCTTTGATCGCCATAACGGACGGCTTGGGTGGGGTCGGGGTTGGCCTTGTTGTTGGGTGAGTTGTCGAAGTAACCGGTGGCTTCGATGGTGGTGCCGGCGGGAAGGATTTTGCCCTGGGGCAACTGGTACCAGAGTTGCCAGTTGAAGTCGTAGTTGGGCACCCAGAGGAGCTTTTCGCGTTCGCCGGTGGGGTAGACGGCGCTGATCTCCATGGCTTTGCCGCGGAGGTGCATGTGAGGGAGGAGGCTGATCAGCTCGCTCGGCTTGTGGAGGGTGATGGCACCGTCGACGCGGTGGTTGGGGGCGCCGGGCGGGATGACGAATTTGTGGTCGCTGGCGGCGAGGGTGAGGACGCGCTGCTTGACGGGCTCGGTGGAGAAGACGAGGCCGACGCGGCTGCGGTCAGCTACGGCTTTGCCGTTGGCGGTGAAGTGCATCTGGAAGACGAGTTCGGCGCCTGCCTTGACGAGTTTGGCCTGACCGGGACGGAGCACTTCAGGCGGCGAGCCAGGGGCGTAGCCGGTGAGGAATTCGCCCATGCCCATGTCGCCGCCCTTTTTGGGGATGAAGGGCTTGCCGACGGGGTATTCGCGGAACCACTTGTTGCCGGGCTGGCGGACGAAGGCGATGATGTGGTGGACCTGGGCGCGCTGATCGGGGCGGGCTTCGGCCATCTGGACCCACTTGTCTTCGGTGAGTCCGGTGGGGACGATGACGTAGGTGTACTCGATGGTGCCGCTGGCGGCGACGGGGATGGCTTCGGGGATTTCGACGATGAGATCGGGCTTGCCGATGGACCAGCCTTCGGCGAAGGTGAGCGGGGCGGGGGCGTCGCTGGGATTGCCGGCGGGGGCGCCTGCGTCGACCCAGGAGATGAGGGTTTTCACGTCGGCCTCGCTCATGGAGCGGTCGTTGGTGAACTTGCCGACGTGGGGATCAGCAAACCAGGGGGGCATGGATTTGCGCAGGACGGCCTGTTTCATGGCCTTGGCCCAGGGGCGGGTGCCTTCGTAGGTGAGAAAGGCCATGGGGGCGGGCTCGCCGGGGCGGTGGCAGCCCTGGCAGTTCTTTTGGATGACGGGGAGGGCGTCTTTGTAATAGGTGGCTTGCGGGGTGGCGGCCGAGGCGGCTAAGGCGGCAGACAGGTAGAGGGATGTGAGGCCCAGGGTGCGGATCATCGATGCTCCTTCTTTCAATATACGCGGGAAAGTAGAGATTCGGGTTTGAAGATTCGGTGAAAGGGGGGCGGGGAGCGGTGGAGAGCGCGGGGGCGGTGGAGAGTGCGGGGAGAGGTTTCAGGATGGGAC
>JAFLBB010000194.1 GCA_017304135.1 Acidobacteriota bacterium
GGGGGAGGCGGGGCGTGATCGTTGCGATTGTGGTGGTGCTGGGCGCGGTGGCGTATGGAGCGTGGCGGGCGGTGTTTGCGCTGCACATGCTGCAGCAGGACAGCTACAACAATGCGCGGTATGTGAAGTGGACTTTGGCTAAGCCTGTGGCGCGGTGGTTGTGGCCGAAGGTGGGCGAGGCGAAGAAGCCGCTGGCGTATACGGGGCGGGCGTGGCGCATTTTGGGTGTGACGTGGGGGCTGATGGTGGCGGTGGGCGCGGCGGGGTTGTATGCGCGCGGGTATTACCCGTACATGGCTGCCGAGGCGGTGGCGCTGGCGTGGCCGTTCTTCACGGTGCTGGCGAATGTGTTGCTGGCGCCGGTGCAGTCGGCGATCAATCAAGGGTTTGTGAGGCAGGCGCAGCGGCGGTTGCAAGAGTATGGGCCGGTGGTGGTGGGTGTGGCGGGGAGCTACGGAAAGACGTCGACAAAGTATTTCGTGGCGACGATTTTGGGTGAGAAGTTTCGCGTGCATAAGACGCCGGAGAGCTTCAACACGCTGCTGGGTGTGTGCCGGGTGATCAATGGGAATGTGAAGCCGGAGGCGGCGCTGCGGCCGGAGCACGAGGTGTTTGTCGTGGAGATGGGGGCGTACCAGCGGGGCGAGGTGCGGGAGACGGCGGAGATGGTGCGGCCGCGGTATGGGATTCTGACGTCGATCGGTCCGGAACATTTTGAGCGGTTTTTGTCGATGGAGAATATTCAGGCGACGAACTATGAGTTGATTGAGGCGTTGCCGAAAGACGGGGCGGCGGCGTTCAATTGCGATCTGGCGGAGTGCGAGGTGCTGGCGCGGCGGACTGAGCACACAAAGGTGCTGCGGTATGGGGTGGAGGACGGGACGGCGGAGCGGGCGTTGTGGGCCGAGGAGATTGTGCATGGAGCCGAGGGCATGAGCTTCACGCTGGTGCACCGCGATGGGCGGCGGCAGGCGGCGCGGACGAAGCTGGTGGGGCGGCACAATGTGCTGAACATTCTCGGGGCGTCGCTGGTGGCGTTGGAGATGGGGTTGACGCTGGAGGAGATCGCGCGGGGGATTGCGAAGCTGGAGCCGGCTCCGCACCGGTTGAACATCATTCACGGGGCGGGCGGGACGATTGTGATTGACGATTCGTACAACTCGAATCCGATTGGGGCAGCGGAGGCGTTGCGGGTGTTGGGCGAGTTCAAGACGGGGCGGCGGATTCTGGTGGCGCCGGGGATGATTGAACTCGGCACGCTGCAGGCGGAGAAGAATGCGGAGTTCGGGCGGCAGGCGGCGGCGGTGTGCGATTTTGTGTATTTGATTGGTCCGGAGCAGACGCGGGATGTGGCGCGGGGGTTGCGCGAGGCGGGGTTCGCGGAGGGACAGTTGAAGGTGTGCCGCGATTTGGGCGAGGCGACGGTGCACATGCGGGGGATGCTGCGGGCCGGGGATGCGATTTTGTTTGAGAACGACCTGCCCGATTTGTATGCGGAGTAGGTTGGGGTAGCACGCGCGTTAGCCCGCGCGATACGATAAGCCTTCGCAGTCATCTCAGACGACAGGAGAATCAGGTACCCATGCGCGTAGGAGTCTTTACGGCCCTGCTGGCCCAGATGCCGCTTGACCAGGTGCTGGCCAAGCTGAAATCGCTGAACATCAGCACGGTGGAGTTGGGGACGGGCAATTATCCGACGGACCCGCACTGCAAGTTGTCGATGCTGGAGAGCAAGACGGCGCTGAAGGAGTTCAAGGCGAAGCTGGATGGCGAAGGGGTGTCGATCAGCGCGCTCTCGTGCCATGGCGAGCCGCTGCATCCGGACAAGGAGTACAGGAAGAAGCAGCAGGAGACGAACCGCAAGTCGATTTTGCTGGCCGAGAAGCTGGGCGTGCCGGTGGTGATCGATTTTTCGGGGTGTCCGGGGGGCGGGCCGAAGGAGACGACGCCGAACTGGGTGACGTCGCCGTGGCCGCCGCATTATCAGGACATTTTGAGCTGGCAGTGGGAGAAGGAAGTGATCCCGTTTTGGGAGAAGCGGGCGAAGTTTGCCGCCGACCATGGCGTGAAGATCGCCATTGAGATGCATCCGGGCTATGTCGTGTATTCGCCGGAAACGATGCTGCGGCTGCGCGAGGCGTGCGGGCCGAACATCGGCTGCAACTACGACCCGAGCCACATGTTCTGGCAGAACATCGATCCGATTGACGCGATTCGCGTGCTGGGCGATTCGATCTTCCACGTGCATGCCAAGGACACCGAGATCTACGCGATGAACCTGCCGAAGGCGGGCGTGCTCGATATGAAGCTCTACACCGACACGAAGGGCCGGTCGTGGAACTTCCGCACGTGCGGCTACGGGCATTCGCGCGACTGGTGGATCAAGTTCATCTCGACGCTGCGGATGTTTGGCTACGACTACGTGCTCTCGATTGAGCATGAGGACCTGCTGATGTCGGCCGAGGAAGGGCTCACCAAGGCGGCGGATTTCCTGAACTCGATCGTGATTCGGGATGAGGTGTCGAAGCCGTGGTGGGTGGAGAATCGGGCGTAAATGAAGCGGCGGAATTTACTGAGGGGGGCCGTGCTGGCCCCCGCCGCTGTGGCTGTGGCGGCACCTGCACCCGCGCAGTATGCGGCACAGGTTTCGGACACGGCGGCGAAGGTGGCGGTGAACATGCCGTCGTATGTGGGCGCGCAGCGGGCTTCGTTCTTTGATGAGTTGGAGACGAAGGCGCTGCGGGCGCTGGCCGCGGTGATGGTTCCGACGTACAACGGGATGCCGGGGGCGGTGGAGTGCGGCGTGGTGGAGTTCTTCGATTTCCTGGTGTCGCAAGCGCCGGAGGCGAAGCAGCAGTTGTGGCGGACGGGGTTGCATGAGTTGGATGCGCGGTCGCTGCAGGCGCATGGGGCGCGGTTTGAGAAGTTGAGCGAGGCGCAGGCGAATGCGGTGTTGGAGCCGTTGAAAGTGAAGTGGACGTTTTATGGGCCGCAGGAGCCATTTGCGAAGTTCCTTTGGGAGGCGCGTGGGGAGATGGTGCAGGCGACGCTGAATTCGCGCGAGTACGCCGAAGCTAATACGGGGCGGCGCTCGGCGGCGGCGAGCAATTACTACTGGCGGAGTCTGGACTAACGATGCCCGAACGGACAGGACACGACGTATTGATCATTGGCTCAGGGGCGGGCGGCGGCATGGCGGCTTGGGCGCTGACGCGGCTCGGCGTGAAGTGCCTGATGCTGGAGGCGGGCCCGGTAGTGGATTGGGAGGCGGACCGGAAGCTGGTGTCGGCCTACGATCTGCCGTTTCGCGGATTGGGCAAGCCGGGGCGGTTTCCGCATGTGACGCAGGCGGGCGAGTTCGATGCGAACATGTGGGCCGATGAGCAGCAGAACCCGTATACGTATCCGAAGGACGATCCTTATTATTGGGTGCGCATCCGGGCGTTGGGCGGCAAGACGCTGCGCTGGGGGCGGGCGTCGTGGCGGCTAAGCGATTACGAGTTCAAGTGCAAGGACCACGACGGCGAGGGCGATAACTGGCCGGTGTCGTACAAGGACCTGGCGCCGTTTTATGACCGTGTGGAGCCGATTCTGCGCGTGTCGGGGCGGAACGAGGGTTGGGGGCAGATGCCCGATGGCAAGCTGCTGGCCGACGATTCGCGCGATAGCGAGAGCATTGCGCGGTTCCGCGAGGCGGCGGGGAAGCTGGGCGTGCCGACGACGAAGCCGCGGCGGGCGACGGGGACGCTGGCGGCGTCGACGAACCTGTTGTTGCCGGATGCGATGGCGACGGGGAAGTTGACCATCGTCGGCAATGCGGTGGTGCGCGAGTTGAGTGTGGATGCGAACACGGGGCTTGTGAACGGGGCGCATTATGTGGACCGGCGGTCGGGGCAGGAGTTTCATGTCCCGGCGAAGCGGGTGGTGTTGTCGGCATCGACGCTGGAGTCGACGCGGCTGCTGTTGAATTCGCGGTCGCCCCGGCATCCGGCGGGGCTGGGGAATTCGAGCGGGGTGCTGGGTCACTATCTGTTCGATCAGTTCTACATCAAGGGTGTGGTGAGCGCGGTGGTGCCGCAGGCGCGCGGCGGGCGGGCATCGCGGACGATGATGGGCGGGGCGGGTTACATTCCGCGGTTCGTCAATGTGAAAGCCGGCGGCAAGGGCGTGGCGGGCAAGCGCGATTTTCTGCGTGGGTATGCGTACGACTTTGGCAGCGGCGGGACGCCTAGTGTCGCGCAGTTGGGCACGTGGGGAGAGCCCATGTGGAAGGCGCTCGAGGATGTGCGCGGAGCGGGCTTCGGGATGACGACGATGGGCGAGGTGTTGCCGAAGCACGAGAACCATGCGCGGATCAATCCGGATGTGAAGGACGCCTGGGGGATTCCGGTGCTGCACATTCAGCAGAAGTACGGCGAGAACGAGTTCAAGATGGCGAAGCACTCCGAAGAAATGGCTGTGGCGATGTGCAAGGCAGCCGGTTTTGAGGTGGTGGCGAGCCATGCGCAGATGGTGCCGCCGGGGGAGAGCATTCACGAGCTGGGGACGTGCCGCATGGGGGCCGATGCGAAGCGGAGCGTGTTGAATGGATGGAACCAGTCACACGATGTGAAGAATTTGTTTGTGGTGGATGGCAGCGCGTTTGTGAGCGGCGGGTCGCAGAACCCGACGTTGACGCTGATGGCGCTGGCGCTGCGGGCGAGCGAGTATCTGGCGGAGGGGATGAAGCGTGGGGAGATCTAGGTGGGCAGCGGCGGCGGGACTGGCGGTGGCGGTGTTCGCCCAGCAGCCAGCGCCGCCGGTGAGGACGTTCACGCCGGGGCCGGCGGTGCGGCAGCCGATTCCGTACAGCCATGAGAAGCACCTGGCGATGGGGTTGAAGTGCGCACAGTGCCACAAGAACGCCGATCCGGGCGAGACGATGGGGCTGCCGGCGACGGCGCTGTGCATGGGGTGCCACCAGACGATTGCGAAAGAGAAAGAGCCGATTCAGGCGCTGGCGAAGTATCACGCCGGGAAGCGGGCGGTGCCGTGGGAGCGGGTGTACCAGATTCCGAGCTACGTGTTTTTCAGCCACCGGTCACACCTGAACGCGGGGGCGACGTGCGAGGGCTGCCATGGCAAAGTGGCCGAGCGAGCGGTGCTGTTCCGGGAGAAGGACATCTCGATGGGGGCGTGCATGGAATGCCACCGCCGGGAGAAGGCGCCGAACGACTGCCAGTTTTGCCATGAAAACAGGTAAATGATGATCCCCCTTGCGCGGAGTGGCAACGGTGCTAGAGTAGGGCAAAGTGCGGCTACTAGTAATTGACGACGAGGCGAAGATCGCCGATTTCCTCCGGCGCGGATTAGAGAGCGCCGGCTATGCGGTGGATGTGGCCACCGACGGGCAGCGTGCCATCGATTTTATCTATGGCACGAACTATGACCTGGTGATTCTCGACCTCATGTTGCCGGATATCGACGGGCTTGACCTGTTGAAGAAGATCCGCAACCGGAAGCTGAGTCCGCCGGTGCTGATTTTGAGCGCGCGCGACGCGGTGGACGACCGGGTGAAGGGGCTGGAGTTTGGCGCCGACGATTACCTGGTGAAGCCGTTCGCGTTTGTGGAGCTGCTGGCGCGGGCGCGGGCGCTGCTGCGGCGCGGTCAGCCGATGCCGGAGCGGTTGCAGGTGGGCGAGTTGTCGTTGGATTGCATCCGGCGCAAGGTGGTGCGGTCAGGCGAGAACATCGAACTGGCGCCGAAAGAGTTCAGCATCCTGGAATACCTGATGAGGAACCGGGGGCGTCCGTTGAGCCGGACGATGATTGTGGAGCACGTCTGGGATATGGAGTATGACGGGCTGACGAACATCGTCGACGTCTACATCCGGCACTTGCGGGCGAAGATAGACGAACGGTTCCCGGTGAAGATGATCCACACGGTGCGTGGCGTGGGCTACATGCTGGATGCGCCGGAGCGGGCTGGGGAACGCGGCGAGATGGCCCCCGACACAGCGGAACAAGCAACGGAAGCCTAGCAGGGTGAGTGCGGTAACCAGAGCAGCCGGACGACGCCTTGGGTTGCGGGGCCGGTTGTCGCTGAGCTATGGCATTGCGTTTGTGCTGCTGGTGCTGGCGGTGGGGCTGGTGTTCCGGAGCACGCTGCGCTCGAGCATGTACACCAATACGACGGAGGTATTGGAGCAGGAGTGGGCGGCGGTGCGGGGGTACCTGCAGATTGACGGGAACCGCACGGTGTGGTTTTTCGATCGCAACGACAGCGAGGAAGCGTTTTTCGTGCGCCGGTTGCGGCGCATATTTCTGTTGGCCGACAGCGAGGGGAATGTGCTGGAGGTCTCAGAGTTGTATGCGAAAGCGGGGGTGGAGCCGCGCGAAGTGCTGAAGCGGATGGTGGGGCAGCACAAGCCGCTATGGCGTGAGCTTCGGGCGCCGGACGGGGCACGATACCTGGTGCGCACGGGGGTGCTGGTGGAAGGGCGCAAGGAGTACTTACTCACGGTGGGCCGGACGCTGGCCGACAATGAGCGGGTACTCGACCGGGCCACCAAGACGTACTACGTGGTGACGCCGATTCTGATTGTGATCTTCAGCCTGCTGGGTTGGTGGATCGCGGGGCGGGCGCTGCAGCCGCTGAACGATGTGACGGCGGCGGCATCGCAGATTACGGGAACGAATTTGAAGCTGCGCATTCCGGCGCGGGCCACGGGCGATGAGTTGGACCACCTGATTGAGCGGTTCAACGGCATGGTGGACCGGCTGGAGCATTCGCTGATTCAGGCGCGGCAGTTTTCCGCCGATGTATCGCATGAGCTGCGGACGCCGCTGACGACGATTCGCGGCGAGTTGGAAGTGGCGCTGATGACAGCCACGAGCAAGGAGGAGTATCAGGAGGCGATCGCGCAGGCGGTGGAGGAGGCCGACCGGTTAGCGAAGGTGGTGCGGGCGCTGCTGCAACTTTCGCAGGCCGAGAGCGGGCAGGTGACGCTGGCGCGCGAGGCGGTGGATGTGGGCGAGTTGGTGGAGGCTGTGGTGGAGCGGTTTGCGGTGCAGGCCGAGGCGATGGAACAGGAGATGCGGGCCGAGACACAGGCGGGCGTGGTGGTGAGGGGGGACAAGCTGCAGTTGGACCGGCTGGTGACGAATCTGTTGACCAATGCCATGAAGTACACGCCGGAGAAGGGGCGGATACGGGCCGCGGCGAAGGTGGTGGAGGGGGCGGCGGTGATTGAAGTGACCGACACGGGCCGGGGGATTCCGGCGGAGCATTTGCCGCATATTTTCGACCGGTTGTACCGTGCGCCGGACCACACGCGCGACCAGTTGCGGGGGCTGGGATTGGGGCTGAGCTTCGTGAACTGGATTGCGCGCGAGCACGGAGGCAGGATCGATGTGCGCAGTGAACCGGGGCGGGGTTCGACGTTCACGGTGACGTTTCCGCTGGTGAAGAAGGCGGAGATGGGGGCGGGCGGCGGGCGCGGTTCGGGCGAGGCGCACCTGGTGGGATAGACTGTCGGAATGAGCCTGGAGATCACGCAGCGCGAACGGGAAGGCATTGTCATTCTCGATCTGGACGGCAGATTGACCGTGGGGCAGGAGGCCGGAGCGCTGCGCGAGGCTGTCTTGAAGCTGAGCGCCGAGGGCCGGTACAAGGTGGTATTGAACCTGGAGAAGGTGGAGTACATCGATTCGACGGGGCTGGGCGGGCTGGTGATCTGCTACACAACTTTGAAGCGCGACGGGGGGGCCTTGAAGCTGTTGAACCTGAACCGGCGCAATGTGGAGCTGTTGGTGCTTACCAAGCTGCAGACGGTGTTTGAGGTGTTCAACGATGAGCAGGATTCGGTGAACAGTTACTTTCCAGGGCGCGAGATCAAGCGGTTCGACATTCTCTCGTTCGTGCAGCAATCGCGGCAGGAAGAGTAGAGGGGCGCGCGGCCATGCGGCTGGTGGTGATCGGCGGGGTGGCGGCCGGGTTGAGCGCGGCGGCACGGGCGAAGCGATTGGATCCGTCGCTGGACGTGACGGTACTCGAAAAAGGCGAGCAGATTTCACTGGGGGCGTGCGGGCTGCCGTATTTGATTGAAGGGCAGGTGCGCGACTGG
>JAFLBB010000195.1 GCA_017304135.1 Acidobacteriota bacterium
CTCTCACCGCCCCCGCGCCGCCTTCCGCGGAAACTCCGGCACCCCTACCGGCAACAGTTCCAGTGTTTCTTCCGTTACCGCCTCTACCGCCTTGCGAGTAAAGGGCATCGGGTGATATCGCCCGGCTGCCCAATCGTCCAGCAGGTCGGCGTAGTGCTTGCTCTCCGGGTCGCCCACCTCGCCCGGGACATTGGTCATCACGCTGTTGTCCCAATCGGCGAAATCGAGCACCATGCGAAAGCTCGCCCCAGAGGTCTGCCTGAAGTTCGTCCCGCTGGTGGCGTTCACCGTATCGCCGTCGCCCGGCCGCGCCACCGGACCGCGGTTCCAAGCCCGCACCCCCAGCGGATGGCGGAACGTGGCCCGGTGCACCGCGCCCCAGGTCCACTTCTTCTGGTCGGCCCCGCGCGATGAGGTCAGGTCGGCAATCGTCGACCGCAGCGTACGCTTCAACACCTCGGCGTCGGGCTTGCGCTCCAACTCCTCCAGCAACACCGTGCGCGTCACGCGCGGCCCGATCCCCGGCCCGAACACCGCCCCATGCAGCTTGCCGAACCACAACTCAAACACCATCGCCTCCACTGACTCCGCCAGCAGCCGCCTGTCCCAGGCCAGCACCCGCCGCACCAGGCCCTGCTCCTCCTTGGTCAGCCCGCTCAGCCGCGCCTTGCGCACCACATGCTGGAACCGCAGGGCCGGAAGCGACATCGCATCCTGCTGCATTGCCTGCATGTCTTCCACGGAGAGTTTCGCCATCGTCTCCGGCCGCGCCCGCCCGCTCACGCCAAACAGTGGCAGCGCGCCCGGCCCAGCCAGCATCTCCGCCAGGCGCTGGAACCGGAACGCCGGCGCATACTCGTACCCCAGCTTTTCGCGATAGCCCTCCGGCCGGATGTCGTGATTGGCCGTCGCCAGCCAGCCCTGCGCCGGATTCAGCAACTGCGGATGTTGCTCCGGCCGCAGCACGCCCGCCCACTCAAACTCGCCCGTCTCGCCCGGCACCGGCAGCAGCCCGTCCCAGTTCTTCCGCACCGGCGCGTGGCCCGAAGCAAACCAGCCGATGTTGCCCGCCCGGTCGGCGTACATCAGGTTTTCCGACGGCACTTTGTAGTTCGAGGCGGCCTGTACAAACTCCGTCCAGTTCTTCGCGCGGCCCAGCGCCAGCGCGCCGAGATACCCCGCTCCGCCCGGCTCGGCCCCAATCCACTTCAGCGCAAACGCGCGGTGCTTGCCCAGTTCCTCGGCGATCACCGGACCATGCAGCGTATAGCGCAACTCCACCATGCGCGGTTTCACCGTGCCGTTTGCCTCGCGCACCGGAACCGCCTCGCGCACCACCTGCATCTTGCGCAGTTTGCCCTTGTACCAATACTCGTCCGGGTTCGTCTCGTGCAGCTTCTCGACATAGAGGTCGCCCTGGTCGATGTTGACGATCGTGAAGCCGAAGCCGATCTCCTCGTTGTGCCCCAGCGCAATGCCCGGCAGCGCCGGCTCGCCAGCGCCAAACGCATTCCAGCCGGGACCCACCAGGTGCACCGTCTTGCGCAGCGAAGGGTTCAGAATCGGCCGGTGCGGATCGCTCGCCAGCATCGGCTTTCCCGTCACCGTCAGCGCGCCGCTCACGGCCCAGTTGTTGCTGCCCCAACGCTCGCGCTCCTCCAGCGGTTCCAGCAGATTCACGGCCACGGGCCGCCCCGCCACCGCCGGCGCACCCACCGCCGCGCGCTTCCCATTCCCTTCCGGCTGGTCAGGAAACTGCACCGTCGAGATGGCCTCATTGAAGTGCGTCAGCAGGCCGCCGTGAATCAGGTCCAGATCGAGTCCCTTGGGAATCACCAGCGGCATCGCCGGCAGTGTCGGCAGCAGCTTTTGCACCTGCAGGAGGCCGTACTTCTGGATGTCCACCGCCCGCCCCACCTCACGCGCCAGGTTGCGCGTCATGAGCAGTCCGGCCACGCGCCCGGTGACATCCTCCGGCTCCCACTTGCCCGGATCGAAACCGGCTACGCGAAACTCCAGCGGCCGCTTGCCGCCAAGCGAATCGATGTAGGCGTTGATGCCCGCCGTGAACGCCGTCGCGATCGCCTTGGCATCGGGCGAATAGGCACGCCACTCAGCGTTCCAATCGCCGCGGAAGCGCACCAGCCGCGCCATGCGGTCGCGCTGCAGCGCCTGCGCGCCCAACACTTCGGCCAGCCGCCCGTTGTTCACACGCCGCCAGAGGTCGATCTGGAACAACCGGTCGCGCGCCGTGATCCAGCCCTGAGCAAAGAACAGGTCGTGCTGCGTTTCGGCGTAGATGTGCGGCACACCCCAGCGGTCGCGCAGAATCTCCACCGGCTTTTCCAGCCCGCGCAGGGTCACCTGTTCGGCTCCGGCCAGGCGCGGGGCGGCGAGCGGCAGCAGGAGAAGAAGTGTTCGGAGTCGCATCGCCATGATGGGAAGCAGTATCCCACGCCGCGGCGTGCGCTAGCATAGCCCCATGCTCGGCATCGACAGCCGCACCGCTCGCGCCGCCTGGACCATCCTGCTCGTGGCCGCCGTCACCGGCGCGGCTTACCTCATCCGGCGCACGCTGCTCATCTTCATCTGCGCCATTCTGCTCGCCTACCTGCTCGCCCCGCTGCTGCGCCTGGCCGAGCGCTTCCGCCCCAAGCGCGTGCCGCCCACCGCCTCGCTCCTCATCCTCTACCTCGTCATGATGCTCGTGCTCGGCCTGGCCGTCTCCGCCATCGCCACGCAACTGGCGCAAGAGGCCGCCAGCCTCTCCACGCGCCTCCCCGAAATCCTCTCCGACCCGCAGGCCCTGCAGCGCATCCCCGTGCCTGACTGGCTCCAGCCCTACAGAATCCGTTTCGGCGCCGAGATCCAGGTGCGCATCGAGGAATACCTGCGCGAATCCATCCCCCTCATCACCTCTGTCAGCCGCCAGTTGCTTGAGCTCCTCGGCAACCTCGTCTTTGTCATCCTCGTGCCCATCCTCAGCTTCTTCTTCCTCAAGGACGGCCCCGAATACCGCGCCGCCCTGCTCGCCTTCGCCGACGGCCCGCGCCAGAGCGCGGTCGATGACTTCCTCAACGACGTCCACACGCTGCTCGTGCAATACGTGCGCGCCCTGGTGCTGCTCAGCCTCTCCACCTTCGGAGCCTACTGGCTCTTCCTCGGCGTCATGGGCGTGCCCTACGCCGTCATCCTCGCCCTGGTGGGCGCGGTGGGTGAATTCGTGCCCGTCGCCGGAACCCTCACCGCCGGCGTCGTCATCCTGCTGGTCGCCGCGCTCTCCGGCTACCACGGCTTCCTGGCGCTGATCCTCTTCCTGGTCATCTACCGCCTCTTCCTCGACTACGTCCTGCAGCCCTTGCTCCTCGGCTCGGGCGTCGAACTGCCGCCGCTGCTGGTCATCTTCGCCGTCCTCGCCGGCGAACAGATCGGCGGCATCACCGGCATGTTCCTCGCCATCCCCGTGATGGCCATGCTGCGGCTGCTTCTGGTGCGCTACAAAAAATCGCACACCACGGTGCCTGCGTGAGGCGCTTGTTTCTGCTGTGGGCCGCCGCGCTCCCCCTGGCCGCCCACGTCGTCAGCATCAGCACCGGCGACGCGCAAATCAACGGCGCTGAGCTGCGCTACGAGCTGCGGATGCCGCTCTACGAAGTCCCCGACCCGTCGAAGGGGCTCGATCTCCTCGCCCGCGTCGAATTCCGCGCCGGTGACGTCCGCCCCACACGCATCGCCCAGGAATGCCGCGTTCTCGACGCCGAAAGTGCGCTCTTCTGCACCGCCACTTACCGCTTCCCCGCCCCGCCTGACCTGCTCACCGCCCGCTCCACGCTCCCCTCGGCCACTGTGCCCAACCACGTCCACATCCTGCGCGCCACCCGGGAGGGCAAGTTCGAACAGGTGGTGCTCGACCTCTCCTTCCCCGAAGCCGAACTCCGCTTCCGCCCGCTCACCGCTGCTGAGATCATCGTCCGCCAATCGGGCGGCGCGGCCTGGCGCACGCTCAGTTCGCCCTGGCAATGGATGTTCCTGCTCGGCATCGCCCTCGCCGCCGCCTCCTGGGGCGAAGCGGCCATCCTCTGGCTGGCATTCGCGCTCGGCGAATCCGCCGCCGCCGTGCTCTTCGGAGCGAAGAGTCTGCAACTGGCCCCGCGCTTCCTCGAAATGGCCGCCGCGCTCACCATCGCCTACCTCGCAGTCGAAATCCTCTTCCTGCCCCGCTCGCGCACACGCTGGCTCATCATCGCCATCCTCGGCGCCTTCCACGGACTCGGCCTGGCACAATTCCAGATCGCCGCCGAATACGCCGCCCACACCGTGCTCGCCGGAGCCGCCCTCGCCGCCGCCCTCATCCTGGCCGCGCTCTATGCCCTGATGCGCCGCCTGCACCAGCCGCGCGCGCTCTCGTCGGTGTTGTTGGTGGGAGGCCTTGCCTGGTTTGTTTGGCGGTTGCTGGCGGCTTAGCACGGCGTGTCAACCGCACGCGCAAGTGCCGTCCCGTTCTGACATGGCATTGGCCCACCACGCGGTTCGAAGCTCCAGTCGGCGTGCTATGCGCGATAGAATCGAAGCGATCCCCGGCAGCAGGAAACCCATGCGCGAACAAGGTAGCTTAGCAGCGTTCCGGCGCACTGTGGTCAACTCGGCACGCAAGAAGATCTTGTTTCTTCCCCACGCCATCCGGCAGATGTCGAGACCCGATAGAATGATTACGGGCCAGGATGTTCGCCGGGTAGTACTGCGCGGTGAAGTCATTGAGGACTACCCGGAAGATGTGCGCGGTCACAGCTGTCTGTTGCACGGAATCGACCAGGAAGGACGACCGGTCCATGTTGTGTGCTCGCCAAAGCCAGAGTTCCTGGCCATCATCACGGCGTACACTCCCGACCCCACCGAGTGGGAATCTTCCTTCAAAGTGAGAAAGAAGTCAGGAGCTTCGGACCTATGAAGTGCATGCATTGCGAAGGGCGGATGAAGAAGGCGGCCGCGCCGTTCCATATCGATCGCAAGGGCTACCATTTGTCACTGGACGCCGTCCCGGCATGGGTGTGCAGCCAATGCGGCGAGCATTACTTTGAGGAGCGCGAAGTCAGGACGATCCAGCGCCTCCTCTCCCAATTGGACAAACAAACGGCAGGCCTCGCCTCGGTGGCTTGACGACGGATGAGTTGCCCGAAACGCGCTTGCGTCTCAGCTCTGTCATCTCGCGGCAACTGGCGAACTCTGTCGTTGCTGGCAACGCTGTTCGTGGCAGCTCCGCCGGCGTCACTCGATGGCTACCTCACCCGCCTCAAGCCGCTAGCGCGCAGGGAGGCCGGAACGTCCAGTTGATAGATGGATGTTTTCGCCGTCACGTACAATGCTGCGCCAGTTCGAGTAAATGCACAGTTGCTTGGGGTCTCCGGTATCGGAGCAACCATGAGCCGTTCCCCGCTCGGCGAGAAGACCACGATGCCCTCATCTTCGCAAACCCAAACGTTCCCCATTGCATCAGTCTTCAATCCGTCCGGCCCACCGGACTGTGAAGTTCGTGCGAAGACACGGCCTCCTTGTGCGCCCTGGGCGCTCACCCCATAAACAACTACACTCCTGGCCGCGGTGTCACTGACGTAGAGCGAGTTGCCTTGGGGCGACAGAGTGATGCCGTTAGGCTCCTGGCAGTCGCGTGAAAAGAGGGTCAACCCACTTCGCTTAGACCAGCGATACACGGCGTTCATGCCGGTCTTGGCCGGGTTAGCCCACTCGTTTTTCTGTTTGAGGTCCGTAAAGTAGATGGAACCATCTGGCAGCACCGCGAGGTCATTTGGCCAATGCAACCCCTTTCCGGCGTAGCTGTCAGCGAGGATAGAGATGTGACCATCAGGCTCGGTTCTTGTCAGCCTGCCACGCTCGCAGACAAGTAATCGCTGCTCGCGATCAAAGGCTAACCCATTCGCGAGGTTGCTGCTGTTCCGGACTACGCGCAGACCTCCGCCCGACAGACAATAGATTCTCTCCTCGCCGACATCGCTAAAGTACAGGTCCCCCCGCTCACTGCAAACTGGACCCTCCGTGAAAACAAAGCCACCGTGTAGTTTTCGAGCTTTCGTCGGCTGATTGTTGGTGAGATGGGGAGACGGAGTCTGGGCCCACAGGCCTGCCCCCAAATAGCCGCACAGAGCCCGTCGACTTAACACTTCCTTAGGCTAGCAGGCGCTTCCGGTCTCGATTTGTCGCGCAGCATTTTCCGATCTGCTTCTGGAACGGCGAAGCGATCTTCCGCAACCCCGCCCAGGGCCAAGCGCCACCTGGCTTACGATGAAGATATGCGTCCCCAGGGCCTCTGCGCCCTCCTCCTGTGCGCCTCCGCCGCGGCGCAAACCGCTCCCCCGCTGCCCTCAGCGCTTGACACCATCACCGCCTCCAGGCTCAGAGGCCACGTCTCGTTCCTTGCCAGCGATCTGCTGGAAGGCCGCGACACCCCCTCCCGCGGACTCGACATCGCCGCCGAATACCTCGCCTCCCAATTCCGCGCCTTCGACCTCGAACCCCTCGGCGACAACGGCTACTTCCAAACCATCAACTGGACCATCATCGAATCCGCCCCCACCGGCATCACGCTCTCGCTCGACGGTGCGCCCGTCGACCCCAAACACTTCCGCGTCACCGCCGGGGCCAACGCCATCGACGCCGAAGGCGACATCGCCGAGGTGAAGTCCAGTGAAACCGCCGGCCGCATCGTCCGCCTCGCCGACGCGAACCGCGCCACCGTGATGGATGCTCTCCGCATCCTGCGCAACTCACCGCCCCAGGTCGTCCTCATCCCCGATGAGCGCGACACGCTGAACGCCTCGGGAGCCTTCCAACCGCGTGCCCTCGTAACCCCGTATGACCCGCCGCGCGGCAACTATGTCTACGTGCTCTGCACCGGTCCCGCCGCCGCGCTCGCCAAGTCCGCCAAGACAGCCCAGTTCCACATGCCCGCCGGCACGACCACGCCCGCCCGACTCTGGAACGTCGCCGCCCTGCTACGTGGCAGCGACCCCACCCTTGCCGCCACCGCCGTCATCGTCAGCGCCCACTACGACCACGAGGGCCTGCGCCCCAACAACCCGCGCGACCAGGTGATGAACGGCGCCAACGACGACGCCTCCGGTGTCGCCGCCATGCTGGAAACCGCCCGCGCCTTGGCCGCCCTGCCGCAACGCCCCAAACGCTCGATCCTCTTCCTCGGCCTCGTTGGCGAAGAGAAAGGCCTGCTCGGCTCCAAGCACTACGCCAGGAACCCGCTCTGGCCGCTCGACAAAACCGTCGCCAACCTGAACCTGGAGATGTTTGGCCGCACCGAGGAGGGTGAATACACGCGCGCCGGGCAAATGACCATCACCGGCTCGGGCTTCTCCACCGTCACCGATTTCGTCCGCCAGGCCACGCTCGACCTCGGCGGCATCTACTTCATCAACCGCCAGGGCAACGAAGAGTTCTTCGCCCGCAGCGACAACTTCCCGCTCGCCATGGCCGGCATCCCCGCCCACAGCCTGACGCCCGGCTTCAGCTTCCAGGACTATCACGCCCCAGGCGACGAGTGGCCCAAGCTCGACTACGACAACATGCAACGCGCCACGCGCATTGCCGCGCTGGCCGCCCTGCGCCTCGCCGAAAACGATACAGCGCCGGAGTGGGATCTCAACGACCCCACGGCCAAGAAGTTCGCCGAGCGGAGGAAACCCGCCGCAGCGCCTCCCCCGGCTTCCACTCAGCCCAACTTACCCCAGTAAGTCGAGCAACTGCTTCTGCGCATCGCCGGCTAACTTCACCGACTGCAGCGCCAGCACCTCTTTTACCT
>JAFLBB010000196.1 GCA_017304135.1 Acidobacteriota bacterium
GAGGCCGGCCGTCCCGCCGTCTCAACGGCGCTCAATCACGGCCAGGCCGCGCCCGGCGGCGGCCGCGCTCGTACCGTGACTTTCATCACTTGCAACTGAGTTGCTGATTACTGTATCCTGACCATCAGAATCCAAGGCGGCTTGTTTCCGCCCAGTGAGGCAACTGATGAGCATATCCAGCGAGGCGTTCCACGGCGGTTTGATTCGCACTTTGGCGGCGGTCCTTTGGCTCGGCACGGCGGCCCTCGCCGCGACGCCCGCCCCAGCGCCACCGCCACCGGAGGAAATCACCGGAACCTTGCAGGATATGGCCGGCGGAGGGGTGCCGAACGCGCGTGTCTCCGCGCTGCTGCCGGGGCGCTCACAGGGCGTCACCACGGTCACGGGGGCAAGCGGGACATTCACGATTTCCCTGCCCGTGGGACAGTATGAGCTGGTGGTGAGAGCCGACGGCTTCGAAGAATTGCGCACCCCGCTGACCGTGAGCGGAGGGCCGGCCGTGGCGCCACTGCGCTTCGTCTTGCAACTGGCCGGACAACGGCAGGTGATCGAAGTCACCGAGTCCATGAACTATCAGGCCGTGGTGAGCAGCGCCATCAAGGCTCCCACGCCGCTGCAGGACGTGCCCCAAGCCATCTCCGTGGTGTCGCGCGATCTCATCCGCGACCAGTCCATGCAAAGCATGGCCGACGTGGTGCGCTACGTGCCGGGCATCACCATGGCGCAAGGCGAAGGCCACCGCGACGCGCCCGTCATCCGCGGCAACGCAACCACGTCGGACTTCTACGTGAACGGCGTTCGCGACGACGTGCAGTATTACCGCGACCTGTATAACGTGGAACGCGTCGAGGCCGTCAAAGGCGCCAACGCCATGACGTTCGGCCGCGGCGGCGGCGGCGGCGTGATCAACCGCGTCACCAAGCAAGCCGATTTCCAACCGCTCCGTGAGTTGAGCCTGCAGGGCGGTTCCTTCGGCAACAGACGCTTCAGCGCCGACGCCGGGCACAACTTCGGTGACCGCGTGGCCATCCGCATCAACGGCGTCTATGAGAACTCCAACAGCTTCCGTCACGAAGCGAACGTCGAGCGCTACGGCGTGGCGCCCAGCCTCACACTGCAACTCGGCGGCAGGACGCAACTCCGCGCCGGCTACGAGTACTTCCACGACCAGCGCACGGTGGATCGCGGCATTCCGTCGCTGGCGGGCGCGCCCTCACCGGCCCACCGGTCGACCTTCTTCGGCAATCCCCACGACAGCCGCGCCCGCGCCGCCGTCCACCTGGGTTCGCTGACGCTGGAACACCAGGCGGGCCAGTGGAACCTGCGCAATGCGACACTGGCGGGCGACTACGACAAGTTCTACAGCAACGTGTTCCCGGGAGCGCTCAATGCAAACACGATGCAGGTGTCGCTATCCGGCTACGACAACGGCACCGTCCGGCGCAACCTCTTCAACCAGACCGACGCCACCACGACCGTGTCGGCCTGGGGGATCCGTCACACGCTGCTGCTCGGTAGCGAATTCGGCCGGCAGCGTTCCACCAATCTGCGCCAGACAGCCTATTTCAACGGCAACGCGACCAGCGTGCTGGTTCCCTTCTCCGGCCCGCTCTACCGCACCCCGGCCGCCTTCCGCCAGAGCGCCTCCGACGCGCACAACACGCCTCACGTCAACGTTGCGGCCATCTACATGCAGGACCAGATGGAGTTCGGCCGCCACCTGCAACTGGTGGCTGGACTGCGCTACGACTTCTTCGACATGGACTTCCGCAACCTGCGCAACAACGAGCAACTGGAGAGCCGCGACCACATGGTGTCGCCGCGCCTGGGCGTGGTGGTGAAGCCGATTGCCCCGCTGTCGCTGTACGGCAGCTACAGCGTGGCCTATCTGCCGAACTCGGGCGACCAGTTCGCTTCGCTCACGGCCACCTCGCGCACGCTGAAGCCGGAGCGATTCAACAACTACGAGACCGGGGCCAAGGTGGAGGTGAACCGCCGCCTCTCGCTCACCGCCGCGCTCTACCGCTTGGACCGCACGAACACAACGGCGCGCGACCCGAACAACCCGGCGCTGATCGTGCAAACCGGCAGCCAGAGGACCAATGGCTTCGAGCTTGGCGTGAACGGCAACCTGACGTCGAAATGGATGATCGTGGGCGGCTATGCGAAGCAGGATGCCTTCATCAGCAGCGCCACCACGGCAGCGGGGCTGGGTGCCAAGGTGGCCATCGTTCCCGGCGACAACCTCTCGCTCTGGAATCACTACCGGCTGCTGCCGCGCGTCAGCGTGGGGCTCGGGCTCATTCGCCAGGGTTCGATGTTCGCCGGCATCGACAACCTCGTCAAGCTGCCTGGCTTCACGCGCGCCGATGGCGGCGTGTTCTTCGACGTCACCGAGCGGGTGCGGCTGCAGGCCAACGTGGAGAACTTCACGAACACGCGCTACTACCCGACGGCGCACAGCAACAACAACATCATGCCCGGTTCGCCGGCCGCGGCGAGGATTGGTTTGGTGGCGCGGTTCTAGCCACCCCGGCCGCGTTCCCCGACGCGTAGATGCTACCCTCATAGGTACATGGCGACTTTGGCAGGCGGAGCTTCGGCTCTGGCGACGATCAACAAATGGGGCCCCGCTGTGGCGCTGGGCTGGCTGATTCCCGGGGGCGGGCATTTCCTGCTGGGCAAGCGGCTGCGCGGCGCGCTGCTGTTTGGCTGCGTGACGATCTCGTTTGCGGTCGGCATGCTCATGCGCGGCTACCTGTTTGAGTGGCAGACGGGCGACTTGTTCACCACGCTCATCTACTGCGGCGGCTACATCGCCAACCTGGCAAGCGGCATCCCCTACATGTTCGCGCGCTGGCTGGGCTACAGCGAACCGGACATGGCCGGACATGTGATCGACTACGGCACGAAGTTCCTGGTGTGCGCCGGGTTGATGAACATCCTGGGCATGGTGGACGCCTTCGAAATCGCCACGGGGAAGAAGGACTAGCGCCATGCCGAAGATGGGACTGTCGCATCTGGAAACAACGCTGCTGATGGCGCTGGTGATCAGCGTCGTGCTGGGCATGACGACGAAGAAGACCAAGGACGAGCAGCTGCGCTACGGGCTGAAGTGCTTCGGCTACTTCGTGGGCACGGTGTTCGGTCTGGGCTGGCTGATGTACCTCGGCCACGGCTAAGCGGGCGTGTTCGACCTCACCAATCTCGAAGGTCAAGTGGACCATCTGTCGCGGGACACGCGGTATCGCGTGCTGCAGCCGTTTGTCGACTCGAACGGCTCGGCGCACGAGGCCGGCGAGGAGTTCCGCTATCACGGCCCGCACGTGAACCTCATCGACAAGCGCATGAAGCTGCGCGTGGAGCAGAACGGCCAGCGAACGGAGTGGGTGTTTGAGTTCGCCACCGGCGATGGCCCGCGGCCAGGCAATCTGAAGCGCTACTTTGAAGAGATCCCCTACGAGAGCCTGCCGCTGGAGGTGCGCGAAGCCGAATTCGCGGCCGAAGTGGCGCGGCGCGAAGCCGAGGAAGCGCGCCGCGATGCCGAGCGCACGCCTGATCCGTCGCCGGCCTCGCCGGGCAAAGCCCCGTTGGAGGAAGTCTACGCGGCGGCGGTGGCGGGCGATTTGGAGCGCGCCGAGGCGCTGCTGAAGACGATCGACGATGGCAGGATGCTAGGCGACTACCACTTCGAGAAGTTGGGCAGTTGGCTCCTTGATGCGGCTGAGTCGGCTGGATCGAAGCGTTCGCCGGGGGCGCGCTGGTTGGCGCGGAAGGCGGTGGACCAGTGGTGGTCCTGGGCGGCGGGCTCGACCAGCGGCGGCGAGGGCGCGGCGCGCAGCTACGAAGTGAAGCAGATTGAGAAGAGGTTGAAGGACTACTTGTAGCGGCGCGGCTCAGGGCTGATCGGGCTTGGGCTCGGCGGCCGGCTTGGGCTCGGCGGGCTTGGGGGGAATGCAGTTGCCCGAGCAGACGGTTTCGCTAATCTTCTTCGGAGCGCTGAGCGCACCGTTTTCGGAGTTGGTGTGGCGAACGGAGAGAGTCTCAACGAAGCCGCCGCCGGGGCTCATGTTCTTCTCAATAATCTGCTGCTCCCGCAGTTTGGGCCCTTTGGAGTAGTCGGCGGCGACGCGGCCCGCCGAGGTCGTGCCGTAGACATCGACGACTTGCAGCTGGCTGCCGTCGGGGCGGACCGTCGTGGTCACCACGCGCTGGCCCATCAACTCCATCTGACCGGTGGCGGCGTTGCCATACTGCGAGACGTTCTGCGTGGTGGTGGAGCCGCTTTGCGTGACGCTCACCACTTCGCGGGCGGCGGCGGAGAAGCCGCCGTTGGAGTCCTTGCGAAAGATGGTGGTGTCGGTGTCGACGCGCTGGCCGTCTTTGCGGCTGACGCTTTGCTGGCGCTCCACCGGTTCCAGACCGCCGTTGAGGGAGACTCGCTCCACGAGGGTCTGCGCGGTGGATTGCGCGCCGGAGTCGCTGCTGACGGTTTGGGCGCGCTCGGTGAGTGAGAGGCGGCCGTTGAGGTCGGAGCGGTAGATGGCGGTGGAGACCTCGGAGCCGCCGTCGCGCTTGCGTTCGGTGATCACCTGCTTTTCTGTGGCAACGGGGCGGCCGCTTTCGTCGTAGGACTTGACGATGCGTTCCACCACCTTACCGTCGGGGCCTTCGCTGACCACCTTCTCCTCCACCGTTTCGGCGGGCACGGCGCGGCCGTTCACCGATTGCGTGGTGCGGACGTTGGCCGAGGCGCCGGGCGTGGCCGTGATGCCGGACTGCGAGGCGAGCACGCGGCGGCCATTGAGGTCGTAGGTGTAGGTGCCGACGGTGGCCGAGGACTGAGCCGCGGCGAGTCCGGCGGCGAGCAGGGAAAGAGCGAGTCCGCGCGCAATCATACCTCCAGCGTAAGGCGAGAGCCGCCCCGGTTCAATGAGGGGAAGACCCGAGGGAGCGGCCCCCGGGTCTAGGTGGGCGCGGCGGTCCGGCGGCGGAGCTCGGTGGCGGAGCTCGGCGGCGGTCCGGCGGCGGATCTCGGTGGCGGACGATGGCGTGCGGGGGCGGCTCCGTATAATGGTTAGATACGCGCATGAGGACTTTCTACATCGAGACGTTCGGGTGCCAGATGAACGTCCACGATTCGGAAAAGGTGATTGGCACGCTGAACCAGCAGGGCTACTCGCAGGTGGAGACGCCGGAGGAAGCCGAGCTGGTGCTGTACAACACGTGTTCGATCCGCGATAAGGCGGAGCAAAAGGTCTTCCACCGGCTGGACCAGTTCAAGAAAGCGGCCGGGAAGAATGGCAAGGTGTATGGCGTGCTGGGGTGCGTGGCGCAGCAGGAGGGCGAGCGGATTTTTGACCGGGCGCCGCATGTGTCGCTGGTGGTGGGGTCGGCGAGCTACACGAAGCTGCCGGAACTGCTGGTGCAGATTGAGTCGGGCGAGCGGCGGGTGACGGGGTTGTCGCTCGATACGGAAGACACGTTTGAGACGGCGTACACGCGGCGGGATAACCCGAACAAGGCCTACATCACGATCATCGAAGGCTGCGACAAAGCCTGCGCGTATTGCGTGGTGCCGATGACGAGGGGGCCGGAGCGGAGCCGGACGTCGGAGTCCGTATTGGAAGAGGCGCGGAAGATCGCCGCCGAAGGCTACACGGAGATCCAACTACTGGGGCAGAATGTGAACTCGTACCGCGATCCGTCGCCGGCGGGGATGAACTTCGCGCAGTTGATGAAGGCCGTGGGCGAGGTGGAGGGCATGCGGCGGGTGCGGTTCACGACGTCGCATCCGAGGGACTTCACGAAGGACATTATCGACGCGATGGATGAGAACCCGGTGCTGTGCAATCATGTGCACCTGCCGGTGCAGTCGGGTTCGGACCGCGTACTGAACGCCATGCAGCGGCTCTATACGCGGGATGAGTATATGCGGCGGATCGAGTGGATGAAGAATTCGCATCGGAACATTGCGATCACGACGGACATCATTGTGGGCTTCTGTGGCGAGACGGATGAGGACTTTGAGCAGACGCTGCGGCTGATCGAGGAGGTGGAGTATGACTCGATGTTCAGCTTCAAGTATTCGCAGCGGCCGAACACGCCGGCGCTGGCGCTGACGGCGCATGTGCCGGAAGAAGAGAAGAGCCGGCGGCTGACGGTGTTGCAGGAGAAGCAGCGCGCGATCCAGATGCGGCGCAATGCGGAGTATATTGGCGAGCGGCATGAGGTGATGGTGGAGTATTTCAACCAGGCGACGGAGCAGTGGGTGGGACGGACGGCGCAGAACAAGACGCTGAACTTCACGCTGCCGGAGGGCATGGCGCGGCCGGAGGCGGGCGAGTACCGGGATGTGGTGGTGACGCGGTCGGGGCCGAACTCGCTGGCGGGGGAGGCGGTGCATGTCTAAGCGGTTTGTTCTAATGAGAGAGGAAGGGAGGCGCCATGGAAGTTGAGATGAAGATTCGCGGTCTGATGATGGACCCGGTGACCAACATGCCGATCGTGATTCTAAAGGACACGGGTGGCAACTCCATTCTGCCGATCTGGGTGGGCGTGTATGAGGCCAATGCGATTGCGCTGGAGATTGAGAAGGTGGTGACGCCGCGGCCGATGACGCATGACCTGATCAAGACGCTGCTCACAGGGCTGCACACGGGTGTGCGGAAGATCGTGGTGAACGAGTTGAAGGACGATACGTTCTATGCGGTGATCTGGCTAGAGCGCGAGGGCAAATTGATTTCGGTGGATTCGCGGCCGTCGGATGCGCTGGCGATTGCGCTGCGGCTGGATTGCCCGATTTATGTGGACGATTCGGTGTTGCAGAACTCGAAGATGGCGAACACGATTGCCGACCGGGTGAACAGTGAGGAGCTGCGGCGTTGGCTGGAGAACCTGAACGATGAGGACTTGGGGCGGTATAAGATGTAGGGCCTTTTTGTTGAATCGCGCACAACGGACGCTGGCCCTTTGGGCCGCGCCTGTGGGCTTTTTGGATTGAATCGCGCACAACGGACGCTGGCCCTTTGGGCCGCGCCTGTGGGCTTTTTGGATTGAATCGCGCACAACGGACGCTGGCCCTTTGGGCCGCGCCTGTGGGCTTTTTGGATTGAATCGCACACAACGGACGCTGGCCCTCTGGGCCGCGCCTGTGGGCTTTTTGGATTGAATCGCGCACAACGGACGCTGGCCCTTTGGGCCGCGCCTGTGCGCTCAGGATGTAGGGTCATTGCGGGTTAGCCGATGCTGAAACAGCTTGAGCGGTTGATGGAATTGGGGATTGAGGCGGCTCCCGTGGATGGGATGGAGCGGCATGTGGTGTTTGCGCGCGCGGGGTATGCGGCGCTGGTGGAGCGGACGCGCGAGGGGTTTGGGCGCGTGGGAGCGGCGGGTCTGATGACCGAGGCCGGGCTGGCGATGCTGATGTGGCGCGAGGGGAAAGCGTATTTTGTCGCGCGTGGGGTGGAGCAGGCGGCGAGCGAGGAGCAGGTGGCGGCGCTGCGGGCGTTTTCGTCGGATTTAGAGCGTACGCTGCGGGCCTGCTAACCGCCTCCTGCGGCTTTTCGCGGCCTCCGGCCGAGAGGCAGTCTGCTTTCGCGGGCGTAGCCGCTCCGTTACCGTCGCGGTTCTGTTCCTGGTGTGTGGGCTTGGGTGCGTTACGGGTGTTTGAGGGTGGGGTTGAGGTCCTTGTTGGGCTTCTTGGGGAGTTTATCGAGGGGGAAGGCGCCGTTGAGGAGGTCGTCGAGTTCTTTGTCCTTGGGGTGTTTGACGGGGTGGCGCTGGGTGT
>JAFLBB010000197.1 GCA_017304135.1 Acidobacteriota bacterium
ACTTTCACCAGCACCGCCTGCGTCCGCCCCTTGAACCGCGACGGCGAAGCATGATCCAACCGGTTCCCCAACCCCACGCCCCCCGTCATCGCCCCCGGCGGCGGCATCTCAATCAACGTCTCCGGCGCCGCCCCATCGTTCGGCGTCCGAATCACTATCCCCTCAATCCCCGTAATCTTCAACGGACCATTCCCCGCCTTCTGCGCCAAACCAAGCGCGGGAAACAGCTGCAGCATCTGCCGTCGTAGCATGCCGCCATCATACGCCACGCCACCGCCAATCCCGCCGCCCCC
Organism: Acidobacteriota bacterium; assembly: GCA_017304135.1. Classification (GTDB taxonomy): domain Bacteria; phylum Acidobacteriota; class Terriglobia; order Bryobacterales; family Bryobacteraceae; genus JAFLBB01. The sequence goes on from JAFLBB010000197.1 coordinate 294, forward strand.
ATACGCACGAACGGATTCTCCGCCAACTACCGCTCACCCCACTCCAGCTTCGAGAACGCCGCATAGGGACAATGTCCAAGCAGCCCGCGATCGACCCGGCGCGGTCGTTAGCGCTGCGCCGATTTGCGGGAGGAATACGTCGCTGTTGCCGCGATCACGTCCGCGGTAGACTGAAGCTGTGCCGGATACGGACATCCAAATCGTCTCTAACGAAGCTGGGGAGCCCACCGCTGTCCTTGTGCCTATCGCGCTATGGCGCGAGATCGCCGCGGAGCGTGAAACGGCTTACCTGTTGGGTTCCGAAGCGATGAAGCAGCGCCTCCTCGCCGCCGCGCAGCGCGCGGATGGACTCTCGCTGGACGCCGTCGTTGAAAAGCTAGGAATGTGAGAACCCTCGAATTCGATTCCTCTGCATTCGAGGATTTGGCTTGGTGGATCGAACGGGATCGTGCTCAAGCGTTGCGGATTATTCGCCTTGTCAGGGATGTCCAGCGGGATCCCTTTTCGGGCCCCGGTAAGCCGGAGCCGTTAAGGCACGAGCTCTCCGGTTGCTGGTCGCGGCGTATCAATCAGGAGCATAGGCTGGTTTATCAGGTGTTCGCCGACAAGATCAGAATTCTTGCCTGCCGCTTTCACTACTAACTTGTCTTTGGAGCAGGAATGGCAATCGCAAGTGCCGAGTGGGATACGCTTGTCGCGGCGTTAAGGAACGTCGAACAAACTGATCAGGCTTGTGCCGCCGCGGAGAAGCTGTACAAAGAAGCAACCGAAGAAGACGTGCCCAAATTGCTCACGCTGTTGAGCGACGATGAAGCCTTCGTTCGGGAAGCTGCGGCATGGCCACTTTCGGGACTGGGGCAGGCCCCCTTCCTGAAGGCCCTCTTGGTGGCCTATCAGAGAGGTCTGGATGAAGGACTTGACAACGACGGCTTTAGCGCTGCACTCATCGACCTTGTCGAAGTCAAACGCCAAGAGTCGGCTGCGGAATTGCGTTTGCTGGCTTGCGATCCCAGTGCGCACATTCGTAAGAACGCAAGTTGGCTAATGAAATTCTGTTCTGGCGAGTGAACTTACCCGATCACTCGCGACAAGTCGCGTAGCGTTTACCGATCGCGGCCGGACCACTGGCCCCCCATGCCCTCGGAAGCAATCTGCGGCCCCAAGCCCCAAGCGTCCCCCTCCACCCGTGGAGCGGCGCCTCATCGCCCGCCTTCCCACCACCCCCCACCCCCGCTACACTGAACTCATGGTGTCCCGGGCCTTCCTCTGCCTGCTCGCCTTCGCCGCCCTCCTCGCGGCCCAGTCCTTCCGCCTCTTCCTCAAGGAAGGCGGCCACCACTCCGTCCGCGAATACTCCGTCAACGCCGACCGCGTCCGCTACTACTCCACCGAACGCGGCGAATGGGAAGAGATCCCCGTCGAACTCGTCGACCTCAAACGCACCGAAGCCGAGCGCGCCGAACGCGCCGCCTCCATCAAGGAAGAAGCCTCCGCCCTCGCCGCCGAAGACAAAGCCGAACGCGAACAGCGCCGCGAGGCCGCCCGCGTCCCCTCCGAACCCGGCGTCTATTACCTCAACGGCCCCGACCTCGTCGCCATCCCCGTCGCCGAAACCGCCCTCCGCACCGACAAGCGCCGCTCCATCCTCAAACGCATCTCCCCGCTCCCCATGGTCTCCGGCAAGTCCACGCTCGAACTCGACGGCGAAACCTCCCCCCACGCCGTCAAAATCCCCACCCCCGAGTTCTACTTCCGCCTCGAACGCGAAGAGCGCTTCACCATCATCAAGCTAGCCCCCAAGAAGGGCGTCCGCATCGCCCAAACCTGGGAAAAAATCCCTGTCAGCGAAGAACTGATCCAGACTCACGAGGACATCGAGATTTTTCGCCAGCAGTTCGGCGACAATCTATATAAGATCTGGCCGCGGAAACCTCTCGAGCCCGGCGAATACGCCGTCATCGAATACACAGAGGGCAAGGGAAACACCAGAGTCTGGGATTTCTCCTGGCGCGGCTCGACCCCCACTACACCGTGAGTTCCGCCACTAACCCCGACCCAACGCTCCCTCTCGTCTCCATCGTCACGCCCACCTTCAACATGGGCCGCTTCCTCCCTGAAACGATGGACTCCGTCCTCTCCCAGGACTACCCCAACATCGAATACATCGTCATGGACGCCGCCTCCACCGACAACACCGTCGACGTCCTGCGCGATTACGAACGCCGCTACCCCGGCCGCTTCACCTGGACGAGCGAACGCGACAAAGGCCAGTCCGACGCCGTCAACAAAGGCTTCCTCCGCTCCCACGGCCAGATCTTCACCTTCCTCAACTCCGACGACACCTACTTCCCCGGCGCCGTCTCACGCGCCGTCGAAGCCTTCCAGGCCCACCCCGATGTCGCCGTCGTCTACGGCGACGCTTACTACACCGACGAGCAAAACAAACCCATCCGCCGCTACCCCGTCGACCCCTTCGACTACCACCGCCTCGGCTTCCTCTGCCACATCTGCCAGCCCGCTTCCTTCCTCCGCGCCGACGCCTTCCGCCAGGCCGGCATGCTCAACACCAACCTCCACCTCACCCTCGACTACGACCTCTGGCTCAAAATCAGCGACCGCCACCCCCTCCTCAAAATCGACCACTTCCTCGCCAACTCCCGCATGTGGGCCGACAACAAAACCCTCTCCCGCCGCCGCATCACCTTCCAGGAAGTCGCCAAAATCCTCAAAAAACACCGCGGCTACATGCCGCTGAACTGGACCTACGGCTACGCCGCCTTCCTCCGCGACGGCAACGACGGCTTCTACGTCCACTCCACCCCCAGCGTCGTCACCTACCTCTTCACCCTCGCCCTCGGCTTCTACTACAACCCCCTCCGCTTCCACCGCTTCCTCGCCGAATGCTTCACCGAGTTCCGCCCAGCCCTCACCATGCTCGTCAAAGGCCACCCCAAACCGCGCGAGTGATCGCTGCCATGCGCACGCCCCTCCTGTTCGGCAACGCCCCCGCAAGAAAAGCCTTGCGGTGATGCGCAGCGGTCCGTCACGGACTAACGGCGGCTCGCCGGTGCCAAATCCCTAGCCATCCGTGAACACCCGCAGTCGTTCGTTAGCGTCAGCCTCACCTTGGTGCACCTACATAAGGTTCCCATTCACTTTCCTCTATACAGATCAACTCAGTCTTTTGTTCAACTGGATAACCTCTAATCCCAAACCCTCGACCATGCAGTTCCGCGACGTTACGGAGCGACCGAGCGCGCCCGCATAGGTCACCCGGCTCTGCGCGGCTAAGCCACTCGGAGTACAACCGAGCGGCGCTACTGTATACCGCGGTGTCGTAAAGAATGTCAGCCTTCATCGCGGTCAATCTGGCTCCAGCACTGGGGTCATGTTCACAGCAGTTGTTCGCGACCTGAGTGAGGAACGCAAGCGCCTCAAGGGGTTGTCCAGCCCGCCGGAAGGTTGTCGCAACCCACGCCCACAACTTGTTCGCCGCCTGTGGGTACAAGCGGACGAAACGGCGAAGTTCCCGGGTCGCAGTATCTGCATCGTGGTGACTTGCGGATACCTCGGCGGCCGAAATCGCTGCATCCAATCGCGCGCTCGCCCGCATCGCGTATGCTCCAATGCGGTTCAAAGCCAAATCGATGCGCGCTTCGAGTCCAACTGGAGCACATGGTGCCTTCGTCGCGAGTTCGATTTCTGCGAGCGCTCGTGTCGCACGATCAACTGCGCTGAGGTGTGGAAATCGGTTGCCTGGGTAGTTCACCTCCAGATCTCCACAACATCCAAGCAGGTAAGCAACTCTGGCTAGCCGGTACTCCCCGCACTTGCGGCCACTGTGTGCCTCATCTACATGCTGCCCGTTAGCCAGTCTCACGAGACCGAGCACAAACAGCAGCGGCATTCGAAGCGCAGACATCGCTCTTCCACTTTGCTCGCCACTTAACATCGAGAGGGTCCCCCCCTACGGCACGAAATCCAAACTCCCCGCAATCGCCCGCAACGCCGCCTCGCGCGCCGTTACCCGCGCCGTCTCCCCGCTCGCCGTCAGCGCCAGCAGCTTCCCCTTCACCTTCACGTAGAACGCCCGCACCCGCACATTCTTTCCCCCCTTGCGCAAATCCAGCGTGTAAATCGCCCCCGGCTTCCCCGGCGCCGAAAACACTTCCTTCAGCGGCTCCCGCGCAATCTCCACCCCCATCGACCCCCACCGCCCCTTCAGCTCATCCCCAATCGCCGCGTCCTCTGGACCCTCCAACCCCTCGGCGATCTCCACCACGATCACCTCCGGGTTGTCTTCCTTCTCCGCGTCCACCACCACGCCCGGCGGCAGCAGCATCACCGCCTCCGCCCCCTCCTCCACCTTCCAGTCCTTCGGAATCGCATACACAATCCCAATGCCGTGCTTGCGCGGCTTTTCGAGCTTCGGAGCCCTCTGCGCCTTCTGCGCCGCCAGCCCCGCCGCCATCACCACCGCGATCACCAGCGCGGCCGCCGCCCTAACTATGCCGGATGACCAATACATCGCCGTCCTTCACTATGTACTCCTTGCCCTCCAGCCGCAACAGCGTGCTGCCGCGCAGCCCCGAGTACCCGCCCGCATCCACCAGGTCCTTCCAATTCACAACTTCGGCCCTGATGAACTTCTTCTCAAAGTCCGAGTGAATCGCCCCCGCCGCATTCACCGCCTTCGAATGCACCGGAATCGTCCACGCCCGCACCTCCGTCTCCCCCGCCGTCAGGAAGCTCATCAGCCCCAACAGCGCATAGGTCGACGTGATGATGCGCTGCAGCCCCGACTCCTTGATCCCATACGTCCCCATGAACTCCGCCGCCGCCTCGGCATCCAGCTCCGATAGCTCCGCCTCCACCTTCCCGCACACCGCCGTCGCCTCCATGTGCGCCCGCCCGGCCAGCGTCTTCTCGCGAAACTCCGCCTCCACCTCGTGCAGCCGCCCCGCGTCCGCCTCGCCCACGTTCAGCACGCACAACATCGGCTTCCGCGACAGGAACTGAAACCCGCGAATCCGCTTCTCATCGTCGGCGTCCAGCTCCATCTGCCGCAGCGCCTGGTTGTCCTCGAGCATCGCCTTGCACCGCTCCAGCAGCGCAAACTCGTGGTCCAGCTCCGGGCTCTTGATCTTCTTGCGATCCTTGTCCAGCCGCTCCATCCGCTTTTCCACCACCATGAGGTCGGAGAGGATCAACTCCATCTCCACATCCTCCAGGTCGCGCACGGCATCCACCGACCCCTTCTCATGCGGCACCGTCGGATCGTCGAACGTCCGCAGCACATGCGCGAACGCATCCACCATGCGCAAACTCGCCAGGTAGCTCGGCTCCCGCAGCGCCTCTTTCGAAATGGCCGGGAAATCCAGGTACTCCACCGTCGCGTGCGTCACCTTCGGCGGCTCAAACACCTTCGCCAGCGCCTCCAGCCGCGCATCCGGCACCTTTGCCACGCCAATGCGCGCCTCCAGCGTACCCACGCGCGAGGCTTCGTGTACGCCCGTCAGAATCGTGAACAGGCTCGTCTTGCCCGCCATCGGCAGGCCAACAATTGCGGTTTTCATGAATTAAAGGGGAACGTCTACTTCCGTGAGGATCTCTTCCAGTATCCTCGATGCGGCCACCGACGCGCGCTGCACCGGCGCATACCGCGTGTTCACCACCAACCGGTGCGCAAACGCCGGCAACACCAGCCGCTTCACGTCATCCGGAATCGCATACTCCCGCCCTTCCACCATCGCCAGCGCCTGCGTCGCCCGGTAGAGCGCCTGCGCCCCGCGCGGCGACACCCCCAGCGCCAACCCCTCATGCTTCCGCGTCCGCTCCACAATCGCCAGCATGTAATCCACCAGCGCGTCATCCACCCTCACCTGCCCCGCCGTCTCCTGCAGCCGCAAAATCTCCTCGGTCCCCATCACCACCGTGTGCACGCGCTCATCCTGCGACAACGCCCCACGCACAATCTCCCGCTCGCTCTCCCAATCCGGATACCCGATATGCAGCCGCAGCAAAAACCGGTCCAACTGCGACTCCGGCAGCGGATACGTCCCGTGATGCTCCACCGGATTCTGCGTCGCAATCACCATGAACGGCGGCTCCAACCGGTGCGACCGCCCATCCACCGTCACCTGCAACTCGTTCATCGCCTCCAGCAGCGCGCTCTGCGTCTTCGGCGTCGTCCGGTTGATCTCATCGGCCAGCAGGAAATTCGTGAACACCGGCCCCGGCTTGAACTCAAACTGCCCCGTCTGCGCCGAATAGACGGTCACGCCGACCACATCGCTCGGCAGCATGTCCGCCGTGAACTGCAACCTGTGGAACCGCCCCCCCACACACCGCGCCAGCGCCTGCGCCAGCGTCGTCTTGCCCACCCCCGGAACATCCTCCAGCAACAGGTGTCCCCGCGCCAGCAGGCACACAATCGACAACCGCACCAGCTCCGGTTTCCCTTTGAGTGATTCTTCGAGAGCGGCTTCCAAGTCCCTCAGCCGGGCCGTGGAAACAGGAGCTTCCACTATGTGCCGCTCGTGCATGATATCTGTATCTTACCGGATTCCCCCGCGCTTCCCCTCGGGCTTTCGCCTGATACCACCCCCCCGCCATCTGCCTCACACTGAACCTGCATGCTCCGGATCTATCTGCCGCTCCTCCTCGGCGCCGCCCTCTTCTTCCTCGTCCTCGGCCTCCGCTTCCTCGGCGAACGCAACCGCCCCAACCAGCGCCCCGCCACCTGGTCCCGTCGCGCCAAACTCGCCCGCATCCTCGTTGGAGCCGCCATCGCCCTCTACGCCATCACCCGCAACCTCGACAACCTCAGCGCCAACATCGGACCGTAACCACATCCCATCCCCTCACCTCATCTCCACCGGCCACGCATACTCACTCCTCCCAGCCCCCCCATCCACCGGCCCCGCCGGCAACCCCTTCTGCCACTCCAGCGCCTTCCTCCGCAACCGCGCCACCACCTTCGGATACCGCCCCGCCACATTCGTCATCTCACTCGGGTCCTTCGCCACCTGATACAACTCCACCCGCGACCCATCCGGATTCAGCAGCAACTTCCACTCCCCCTCCCGCACCGCCAGCATCGGACTCATATCCAACACATGCCCGTACACCGGAAACCGGTTCTCCCACAGCAACGCTCCCCGCCGCGCCCGCCGCTTGCCCGCCAGCATATCCGCCACATCCTCCCCATCCAAACCCTCCGGCCTCCTCACCCCCGCCATCCCGCACGCCGTCGGCAACAGATCCACCGCCCCAATCACGCTCTCGTTGTCCACCGCCCCCGCCCGCGTCCTCCCCGGCCAGCGCACAATCAGCGGCGACCGGATTCCGCCCTCATACAAGCTCCGCTTCAACCCGCGAAACGGCCCCGCCGACGCC
>JAFLBB010000198.1 GCA_017304135.1 Acidobacteriota bacterium
CCCGCCTCCACCGCGTGCGCCTTCTCCCACGCCAGCCGCCGCACATAGGCCTCGGGCGATTCCCCGTCACCCCGCACCTCCGCAATGTCGGCCGCCACGATGCGGCAGTCCAAGCGCGCCGCCGCCAGCAAATCACGCCTGCGCGGCGATGCCGAGGCCAGCACCAGCCGCCGGCGGGTCAAATAGGTATAAACGTCCATCGAGTTTCTATCTTAGCTACCGGGGATATGCGCGATCTCGCTCACACTTCGCAGCCCCGTTCCGATATGGAGCTTTGCAGGAGGGTTATTCATGCCGACGCTCACTCCGGAAAGCTCCACCGCCGCCAGGCCAGACGCGGGTACCACGCCGGAGCCAACTCAACACTGGGCGCTTCGCGAACTGCCGCCGTTTCCTTCGATTGCCGTGAAACTGCTGCAGTTGCTGAGCGACGAAGAGGTCCAGGTCAAGAAACTGATCGAGCTGTTGCGCTCGGATGCCGCTCTTAGCGCTGAACTGCTGCGCCGCGCCAATTCCGCCATGTATGGAGCCCGCACCCAGGTGGGCAGCCTGCAGCAAGGCCTCGTCCTGCTCGGCTTCGATCAGGTGCGCAGCCTCGCCATGGCCGTCGCCCTCGGCTCCTACGTCAAGTCGGCCATGCGCATCGCCGCGCTCCGCCGCTGCTGGCGTCACAGCCTTGCCACCGCCCTGCTCTCGGAACGCCTGGCCAAGGCCGTCAACTTTGAAGCCGACCGCGCCTACACCGCCGGCCTGCTTCACGACATCGGCTTGCTCGGCCTCATGGTCAACTACCCCAAGGAGTATGCCAACCTGCTGCTGGTCTCGCGCGAAAACAACATCGACCTGCGCGTCACCGAACAAGCCATGTTCGACGTCGACCACTGCGAAGCCGGCGCCTGGCTCGCCCGCCAGTGGTCGTTCCCCGCCGAGATCCTCGACTCTGTCCGCCGCCACCACGACCCGGTCGACTTCACCAACTACGGCCTGCTCGCCATCACGCAATCCTCCGTGCTGTTGAGCGATGCCCTCGGCTTCGGCGTCCAGCCGCCACCCGACACAGGCCTCGACCCGGCCATCTACGACGCCCTACGCAAAGAATTTCCCGAAGCGGCGCAGGAATGCCTGCCCATCCGCATGGAGGTCCTGCAGGACTTCCTCACACAGCGCATCAACGCCTACGAATAGAAGCTCGCGGCCCGCTCACCCCACCAGCCCGGCCCGCTCCAAGAGCGCGGCCGGGTCCGGGTCGCGCCCCATCAGCGACCGAAACAACTGCGCCGGATCCTCCGAATCCCCGCGCTCCAAAATCATCGAGCGGAACTTCATCCCCGCCTCGCGCGAAAACACGCCCTTCTCGCGGAACAGCGAAAACGCATCCGCATCCAAGACCTCAGCCCACTTATACGAGTAGTAACCCGCCGCATACCCCACCGGACTCGCAAATAAATGCGTGAACCCGGCAATCATCGCATGGTCGTCCGGCAGCGGCGCCGCCGAATACTGCTGCAAAATCGCCTTCGAATAGGCCACCACATCGCCATCCCGCGCCGCATCATAGCTACGGTGCAACGCCAGGTCCGTCACCCCAAAACTCAACTGCCGCATCTGCCCGTTGGCCGCCCGGAACGTACGCGCCGCCTTCATCTTCTGGAACAACTCCTCCGGTAGCGCCTCGCCCGTCTCATAGTGCCGCGCAAAGAGATCCAGCGCCTCGCGCTCCCAACACCAGTTCTCCATGATCTGCGACGGCAACTCGACAAAATCCCACGCCACGTTCGTCCCGGCCAGCCCGCGCAACTCTACTTTGCTCAGTAAGTGGTGCAGTAAGTGGCCGAACTCGTGGAACACCGTCTCCACGTCGCGATGCGTGAGCAGCGCCGGCTTGCCGCCCACCGGCGGATTCATGTTGCCGCACATCAAACCCAAATGCGGCACAAAGCCCGCCGTCGTTGGCCCGCCCGTGCGGAACGCATCCATCCACGCCCCGCCGCGCTTGTTCTCCCGCGGATACCAGTCGGCGTAAAACCCGCCCAGAAAGGTCCCGTCGCTGTCCTTCAGCCGGTAATAGAGCACCGCCGGGTCCCACCCCGCCACCGTCTCATCGCGCTCCACCGTCACGCCGTAGAGCTTCTCCACCAACCCATACATCCCGGCCAGCACACGCTCCATCGGGAAGTACGGCCGCAATTGCTCTTCGTCGAAGTCATACCGCGCCTGCCGCAATTTCTCGGCATAGTAGGACACATCCCACGGTTGCAACGCGGGCGCCGCCGCCCCCTCCAACTCCCGCCGGAAGGCCAGCAAATCGGCATTCTCGCGCTCAAAAAAACGCTCCGTCTTGGCCCGCAGATCGAGCAGGAACTGCCACGCCCGCTCGCCCTTCCCGGCCATACGGTCCTCCAACGCCAGGTCCGAAAAATCGGCGAACCCCAGCATCGAAGCTTTCCGCATGCGCAGTTCAAGGATCTTCACCACCAGCGCCCGGTTGTCGCGCTCGACGCCCGAGCCCTGGCTCCCCTCCGGCGACTGGCTCCCCCCCGAACACCGGCTCATATACGCCCGGTAGAACTTCTCCCGCGTCGCCGCATGATCCAAATACGTCAACACCGGCGTGTAACTCGGCGCCTGCAGCGTGAACCGCCACCCCTCCAAACCCTTCGCTTTAGCCGACTCCCGCGCCGCGTCCACCGCACTCGGCGGCAGACCCTTCAGCAACCCCTCGTCCGTCACCACATGCTCAAACTCGTTGGTGGCGTCCAAAACATTTTGTGAGAACTTCGTCGTTAGCTCGGCCAGCTCGACGTCGATCGCCTCCATCTTCTTCTTGTCCTCGGGCGACAACCCCGCGCCGCTGCGCAGGAAGTTCTGGATCGTCTTCTCCAGATACCGCTTCCGCACGCCCGTGAGCCCCTTGGCCTCCTCCGTCGCCGCATACTCCTGCACCGCCCGCCACAGCCCCTCGTGCAAGGGAACCCGCGCATAAAAGGCCATCACCAGCGGTTCGATCTTGCCAAACGCCTCGCGCAACTCAGGCGACGTCGCGGTCGCCTCGAGGTGCCGCACCACGCCGAAAGCCACATCGAGATCCTCGCTCATCATGTCCAGCGCGGCCATCGTGTTGGCCCACGTCCTCACAACGTGCGGCGCGGCAATCGCCTCCAGCCGCTCTTCGGCTCGCGCCAGCAACGCCTGCATCGCAGGCTCCACATGCGCGGCTTCAATGGCTGTGAAGGGAATCTGAAACGGCAGTTCGAGAAGCGGATTGATGTCACTCATTCGTGTTCTGGTTTTTCTCCATGATCTTATTGGTCACCGTGCGCGAATGCTCCGTGGCCGTCTCCACGGCCGAGATCAGCATTGAGCGCAGCCCGTGCGCCTCGAGCTCGTGAATCGCCGAAATCGTCACCCCGCCCGGCGTAATCACCTGGTCGCGCAAAATCGCCGGATGCAACCCGGTGTCCTTCACCAGCTTCGCCGCCCCGAGCACGGTCTGCTCGGCCAGCCTCGTCGACACCTCGTGCGACAACCCCTGCTTCAGCCCGCCCGCAATCAGCGCCTCGATCACCATGTAGATGTAGGCCGGCCCCGACCCCGACAGCGCCGTCACCGCATGCAGCAAATCTTCCTCGACGAAACACACCACCCCAATCGCCGAAAAGATCCGGCCCACAAACTCCTTGTGCTCCTCGGTGGCCAGCGCGTTGCACGAAATCCCCGTCGCCCCCGTCCCCACCACGCAGGGAATGTTCGGCATGGCGCGAAACACCGGCATCCGCCGCCCCGTCAGGTGTTCAATCAACGCAATGGGAAACGCCGCCGCCAGTGAAATCAGAATCCGCCCATCCCGCAGTGACCAGCGGATCTCCTGCAACACCTGCGGCATCACCGACGGCTTCACGGCCAGGATCACCACATCGGCCGTCTCCACCGCCGCCAGGTTGCCGCCCGCCATCACGCGGATGTTGAACTGCTCGGCCAGTTCGCCCGCATGCTCTTCGCTCTTCACCGTCGCCGTAATCTGCTCAGCCACGGCAATGCCTGACTTCAACATGCCGCCGATGACGGCTGATCCTATATTGCCGGCGCCAAGCACGGCATAACGCGGGGAAACGGACACCAAACCAGTGTAGCCGCCCCCGCCGCCGCGCCGCTTCCATCCCTCCCCCGCGGCGCCTCAACCCAGCTTCGGACCCAACCCGATCGCCCGTCCCAGCTTCACCCACTTCGATTGCCCCGCCGCCCGCAACATCCGCCCCTGCGCCGCAAACCCCTCGGCCAGCTCCGCTAACCCCGCCGCAGGCAACCGCGTCTCCGCCTGGCTCGCCACCACCGGCAACGACCAGGGATGCGCAAACGACACCCCAAACCGCTCGCCGCCCTCATAGAGCACTGTCACCTTCGCAAACCCAGCCGCCGTCAACTGCGCCGCCAGGTCCGCTTCGCAAAACATCCGCCGCTCCAACGTCGACCCCTCGCCCACATGAAACACCAGATCCTCAAACAACCGGTAACTGCCGTCCGCGTCCCGCCCCACCGCAATCATCTTGCCGCCCACCGACGTCACCGTCAGGCTCGCCACGCCGTCGAAATGCTCCACCGTCCGCGCCTCCACGCTGTAGGGCACCGTCAGAATCACAAACCCGCCCGGCCGCAACAAACGCGCCAGCGTCGCAAAGGCCGCGTCCACCGGCGGTTCGACATGCTCCAGCACCTCACTGCAAATGATGAAGTCATAGCGCCCATGCTCATCCTCGCTCGCCCCCGTAATATCCAGGCTCGGCTCGCGATGATAGTAGGTGTTGGTGTAGGAAAACTTCTTCGCCAGCGGCTTGGCGATCACCGCGGGGTCCGACACGCCCAGCCCCCGCACCGCCGGCAGTTCCGGGAAATCGCACAGCGCCACGTCGCAGCCAAACAACGCCCTCGACAGCAGCAGCACAATCCCGCGCTGCCTCACCGTGGAGCCGCAACCCGTGCACGGGGGGAACATCTCGCCTTTGCACTCAGCCGCGCCGTCATTGACAGCGCCGCACACGTTACACAGATAGCGGCGCGAATTGTGCGGCGAAGGCATCCGCACTATCTTCACCCCAAATGCGCCAGCACACAACAACGTTAGTCAATGGGGCTGATCAGCGGTGGCGAATGGATGCCCGCAAGACAGGCCCGTCCCGGCTTGTTCGAGTCTAGTGCGCACCCACGCACCCGCTTTGCTTCCTCCACCCGGGGATGCGACACAGGCAGCTGCGCCTGGAACTCCCGCAGCGCCGCATCCAGTGCCGCCCGCGCCTCCTCGCGCCGGCCGCCGGCAGCCAGAGCAAATCCCCAGAAAAGTTGCGCCTCGGCCGGACGCCAGTTTGCCTTTGGATACACCTTGCGGATGCTCTCCTGCGCCTCCCGCAATACGCTCTCCGCGTCTCCCGTCTTGCCCGACAACAGCAGCACCCGCCCCTGAAGGGTCAACGCGCGCGCGATCTCCGGATGCCACTTCGGATAGATCTCCCGGTGAATTCCAGCGGCTCTCCCCGCCACCGCCCCGGCGTCGATTTCGCCCAGGTGCGCCTTTACCAGCGACAGCATAATCAGTGCCGTCGCCGCGTTGCGGTTCCTTTCGCCCCCCTGTGCCGCCGAAACCCGGTAAGCCTCCTCGCAGACCGCCTTTGCCTTGGCATACTCGCCGCGGTAGAGATGCCCCCGCTGCAGTCCAATGAGCGGATGCACGAGGTTCGGCGGTGGGCCTGGCAGAGCGCGCAGAATCGACGCTGCCTCCCCATACCGTGCAAACGCCGCCGGTGCGTCACCGCCTTCATCGGTGATCACCGCCAGGTTGTTGATCAACGTCGCGGTGGCCAGATGATTCGTTCCAAACAGCTTCCGCATCCCTGCCAGTGAGTCCTCCATATGGCGCCGCGCCGCCTGAAGATCGGCCAGCCGATAGGCCGCCTCACCGAGGAGGCTGTGATGAAAGGGCAAGTCTGGGCTCTTCTGCGATTCCATCGTCACCAGGCTTCGCTGGAAGTCAACCCGCGCCCCCGCGAATTCCCCTGCCGCCATCCGCAACCGGCCTCTTGCCGTGAGCGCTCTTGCCGTCGCCGCGTGCTTTTCTCCATACAGCCGTTCCGTCAACGTCACCGCGCGTTCTACGTGCGGCTTGGCTTTGTCATATTCCCCCAACGCCATGTACGTGCTCGCAATGGTCGAGCGCAACCCCGCCTCTACCTCCGGCGTGTTTTCAAACTCCTTGCCCACCGTCGCGGACGCGTCGTCGATCACCTCCACCACCTTCACGTCCTTCCCCTTCGACGCCAGCGGCGTTACATTTCCCGAACGCGATGCTCCCAGCAAGCGCTCCAGAAATTTCGCCGTCTCCTCGGCTTTCACCCGCTCCCGGTCCGCGATCCGCGCCTGCCGCACACTGACTACGGTTGCCGCCGCAAGGCTCAAACCAACCACCGCCACCGCGCTCGCCGCCCAACGATGCCTGCGAAGGAATTTGCCCGCGCGGTACGCCGCTGAAGGCGTCCGCGCCTGCACCGGTTCGCCGTTCAGATACCGTTGCAGGTCGTCACTAAACTCACCCACCGATCCATACCGCCGTTCCGGCGCCTTCTCCAATGACTTCAGCGCAATCGCGTCCACATCCCCCGCCAACTCTCTCCCCTGGCCCGCCCCGCGCCGGCTCGGCGGAATCGGGTCCGCACCAACGATCGCCAGCATCTGCTGCGTCGCCGCCCCCGTGTGCTCCTCATAGGGCCACTGCCCTGTCAGCAATTCATACAGGATCACGCCCAGCGAATACACATCGCTCCGCGTCGAACCCGCCAAGCCCCCAATCTGTTCCGGACTCGCATACCGCACCGTGACCATCGGCAGCGCTGTCCGCGTCTGCCCGCTTCCCGCCGCCGCTTCCAGCAGCCTCGCCGTTCCAAAGTCCAGCAGCGTGGGCTCGCCCTCCGCGCTCACCAGGATGTTGGCGGGCTTCAGATCCCGGTGCACCACCAGGTTCTCGTGGGCGTACTTCACCGCCGAACAGATTTTCAGGAACAGCTCAAGCCGTGCCGCAAGGTCCGGCTGCCGCTCCCGGCACCAGACATCCAGCGGCTTGCCCTCCACATAGGGCATCACCAGATAGGGCGAACCATCCGCCGAGAGTCCGCCATCCAACAGCCTCGCAATCCGCGGATGTTCCAACCGGGCCAGAATCTGCCGCTCTTCCACGAACCGCCGCACGAAGAAGTCCGATTGAAACGCCGTCCGTGCCAGCTTGATCGCCACCGTCTGCTTCAGTTGTGGATCGGTCCGCTCCGCCAGATACACCACGCCCATGCCGCCATGCCCGATCTCGCGGATCAGCCGGTAGGCCCCCAGCGTCTGCCCCGCCAGCGGCGCCGCCGGCTGTCGCGCACTCCCCCGGTCCAGCGGCCCCGTGCTTTCGTCCCCATACCGCAACAGAGACTCCACCTCGTTGCGCAGCTCCGGATGCCCCGCAAGCAATGCCTCCCGTTCACCGGCCGCCATCTCGGCCGCCAGCGCCGCAAGCTCGCTAATCTGCCTCCAACGCTCCGCTTCCATGGAACTCCGGCGCCAACTCCCTGTGCAGCCACATCCGCGCCACGGCCCAGTGCCGCTTCACGGTGGTCC
>JAFLBB010000199.1 GCA_017304135.1 Acidobacteriota bacterium
AATGTCGTCGGCTCCGCCGGGCATGCCGCGGAAGATGTACGGCACATTCGCCCCCACCTGCACGCCACCGAATTTGGAGTTCGGCTTTGCCGCTCCAAACGATCTGCCGGTTGAGACGGCTCCCAACCCGAGCAGTGCCAGTTCACGCCTTGTCACATCCATACCTGTGCTCACTCTCTCCTACAACTTCAATTCCGAGCCCCGGCGGAACACCGGCTTCACCAGCTGATTCGCCGCTTCGCTGTTCGTAAACCGCGTGTTCTTGCTATCCCACTGCAGTTTCCCGGGAACACGCCACGCAATACACACCAGCGCCAGCCACTCCGCATAGGGCGCCGTGATGCTGAAGTCGGAACACGACGGGTCGCCGCCTTTGCACGCGCGGACCCAGTCCACCATGTGCCCCGGGGAGCGAGTCAGTAGCTGGGGTGGAAGCTTATACTCCTTCCACCGCTCTGAGGGCAGCAGCCACACGCCTTCGCCGCGACTGCTCGTCGCCAATACGCCTTTACTGCCAATCAGCACCGATCCGTTTCCAGCCAGCACGCCCGGCTGGGACCCGCCCCGAGGGGCCATCTGCGATGCCGACGTTACGATCTGCGAGCCCTGAAACACTGGCACTCCAGGGCCGCCCGCACCCCTGGGTGGTCCTTCCGCCGCCGCTCCCCGCCCGCCGGGGCCGGCAGGTCCACCACCAGGACCGCGCCCTCCCCCAAACCCGCCCCGACCCACAGCCGTCGGCCGGCCCTTCTCGGCCAGGTTGTCCGTCGGCGGCAAAATCGTCTCCTTCTCCATCCCGGGTACGCGGAAGGCCTCGGGGTCGTT
This sequence comes from Acidobacteriota bacterium, assembly GCA_017304135.1. Lineage (GTDB taxonomy): Bacteria > Acidobacteriota > Terriglobia > Bryobacterales > Bryobacteraceae > JAFLBB01. The sequence continues at coordinate 826 of JAFLBB010000199.1, forward strand.
CGGCCGTACCGCCTCGTGGTAGTACACCGAAACCGGCGGCATCGGTCCCCTCGCCGGGAAGTCCAGCCGCACCACTCCCCGACTCGGAAACGTATACTGGCTCTTCCCTGCCTGGTTGACGCATTCCACGCTTTCCGGCGCCCCCAACTGCAACGCGGTATGCACAGGGCCGGCCGTATGGGTCGCCCAATTTCCGATCTGTCCGGTTCCGAAATCGTAAAAGCCGCGCCAGTTATACGGGATGTACCATTCGCTGAACGGGCGCGCCGGCGCATTGCCAAGCCAGAGATTCCAATCCAGCGTCGTGGGAACCTCTTTTTCGGGCGGCAACTGCGCCAGTTCGGTAGGGTACGTACTCGGTGAGGTGGCCACGTGCGCCTCTCGAACCTCGCCAATCTCGCCGGACCAGACAATCTCAGCGGCCACACGGTGGCATTCGTGGGAAAAGCCCTGGTTGCCCATTTGCGTCGCCACCTTGTACTTCGCCGCCGCGTCGCGCAGCAACCGGGCCTCCCAGGGAGTCCTGGTCAGCGGCTTTTCCACGTACACATGCTTGCCCTGTTGCATGCAGGCAAGAGCGACCGTCGCGTGCATGAAATCGGGGGTGGCGACGATACACGCATCGATGTTCTTGCCTTCCTTGTCCAACATCGCCCGGTAGTCTTTGTATTTGGGAGCTTTGCTGAATCGGCTGAACGCGGCGGCGGCGCGCGTCTCGTCCACGTCGCAGAGCGCCGCGACGTTCTCGGTCTTCGCCGCGTCGTTGAGATCCACCCCACCTTGGCCGCCGCACCCGACGACTGCCACATTCAACTTGTCATAGAACGGCTTATAGCCAAGCGCCCGCAGCGAAGGAACACTGCCGAACCCGCCTGTGGGTACGGCGCCCGCCAGCAACGTGCCATAGAAGAAATGCCTTCTGGAAACTCCATCGCTCATAAATCTTCCAGCCTCCCGTTTCGCCAACCTATAGTTGGAAGTGCCTGCCGAAGCCTGATGGGCGTCGTTTCTTAGCCGGCCGCGTCAATCCTATCATTTTCCATGAGGACCACCGGCTTTCCTCGTCCGGTCTGCTCCTGGCTCTCGAACACTGCTGCCGTAACCGGGAGCATCCACTCCTGTCCGCCTCCACGCATCCTGTGCACCTGCGCGCAACCGGCGGAACTCGCGAGGTTCGCTATGCCGATGAGCTATCCCAATGACTGAAACGGCGGTCCACCACAGCAAGCAGTAGCCTCGGCCATGACGTTCAACCGGCGAGATCTTCGGTCGTGATCGCGTCCCACTTCATCGGCTCGCGATGTTGGCCGGATCAAGCGTTTGAATACAGGCAGAGGTCCCTGTCATGTCGGCCCAGTCCGGAAGCAACGCCAGAGACCTGCAATGAAATCACTCCGAGAGTACACAGTCGCGACGTCTCAGATGGGGCTCCCCAAACAAGACTCGAACCTGCCCCCCGGCGGCTGACCTACTCGCTTCCCTCACCCGCCAACGCAATCGGCATCAGCGTGCCGTCCGCGTCCCCGCTCACGACTCCAACATCTCCTGCAGCCGCTTCGCCACCTCCGGCCGCTTCGCATAAACATTCGTCGACTCGTTCGGATCCTCGTTGTGATCAAACAACAACGGCGCCGCGGCAGCCACCGGCTTGGCCTGCCCCCGCACAGCCGGATCGAAACCCGTCACCAGCTTGTGCTCCCCGTCCCACGCCATCCGCCACTGGTTCAAACCGCTCCGAAGAAAATCCCGGTGCCGCTTCCGCTTGCCCTCCAACACCGGTCGCAGCGACCGGCTGTTCATCTCCGCCGGCTTCTCCACTCCCGCATAATCGAGCGATGTCGCCGCCAGGTCATGCACGCTCACCAGCGCGCTTGACCGGATGCCCCCCACAATCCCCGGCCCCGCCACCACCATCGGCACGCCCACGCTCGGCTGATACGGCAACGACTTCCCCCACCGGTTGTGGTCGCCCAGCATCTCGCCGTGATCGCTCGAGAAGATCACCACCGTGTTCTCCAACTCCTTGCGCTTCTTCAACTCGTCCAGATACCGCCCCACCCACAGGTCTAGGTTCTCGCACATCGCCGTATAGTTCTGCCGGATTGCCTCATGCACCGCCGGTTCAAACTGCGTGTTTCCATACGGCTGCGGATACCGCCGCGACCGCACCCTCTTCTCCATCGCCGCAGTAATGTCCATCGGCCCGTGCGGCCCCGTGAAGTTCACCTGCAGAAACCACGGCTTGCCCTTCGGCGACCGCCGCAGCAAATCCAGACCGTTCTGCCCGATCCAGTTATCGCAGTACGCCCCATCCGGCAGAGGCGTGGCAAAGGTGTCCTTATACTCTTCGCGATGCGAGAAATCGTCAATGTGCGCCTGCATCAACCCGCGCTCCTGCAGCATCGCCATGTAGGGGTCCGTCGGCCGTCCCGCCAGTTGCACGCTGCGCGGCGCGTCGCGCTTGCCCGCGTTGTCGATCGCGTCCGTAAAGCCCCACTCCCGCGTCATCCGCTTCCCATCGGTGCCCCAGTCCAACGTCTTCTTATGCAGGTCGATCTTGCCACACGCCATCGTGCGGTACCCCGCTCCCTGCAACATCTGGTAAAACGTCGTCAGCTTGGCCGGATAATCTTGCCCGTTGTTCTCCACTCCGCATGACCCATACCGTTGTCCCGAAGCCAGGCATGCCCGCGATGGCGCGCACAGCGGCGACGGCACCGTGGCGTGCGTAAACTCCATCCCCCGCTTCCGCAGCCCATCCACATGCGGCGTCCGCACATCCAGCTTTCCGTTCCACCCACCCCAGTCCGGCCGCCACTGGTCGGGAAACAACAGCAGGATGTTCGGCGGCCGTGTCTCCGCCGCCAATAACGGCGCCCCGGCCACGCCCAGCATCATTCGTCGCGAAATTTCCATTGCGGGGAATTATATCGGTTCCTTCATCTATCCGCACCCGCATCTGCCTCGTTCTCCCCGTCAGCCTGGCCCCTCCCCCGCTATACTGAATCCGTGACTGGAGAGGGACAGCCACACCCTGGCGACATCACGATCCTGCTCCGCCAATGGGAAGCCGGCAACCAGTCCGCCCTCACTCCCCTCCTCGAACAGATCTACCCCCGCCTCCGCGACGTCGCCTCCTCCCTCTGCCGCGGCGAACGCTCCGGCGGCCTCATGCAGGCCACCGGCCTCGTCAATGAGTTCTACCTCCGCCTCCTCGAACAACGCGAACTCCGCTTCGAAAACCGCAGCCACTTCCTCAGCCTCGCCGCCCGCCTCATGCGTTGGATCCTCGTCGATCACGCCCGCCGCGAAGGCGCCGCCAAGCGCGGCTCCGCCGTCCGCCTCCCCCTCCACGACGAACTGGCCTGGGTCGACGCCGCCGGCGAACACATGATCGACCTCAACCGCGCTCTCGAAGAGCTGGAAGCCCTCGACCCCCGCAAATGCCGCCTCGTCGAGCTCCGTTACATGCTCGGACTCACCGCCTCGGAAACCGCCGAAGTCGCCGCCGTCTCCAAAGCCACCGTCGACCGCGAACTCCGCTTCGCCCGCTCCTGGCTCTACGACCGCCTCAAACTCATAACCCCGCCGCTCGAATCTCCCCCCGCCCCATGAGTCACTCCGCCCGCCCGCTACGCATACACACAGCAGAGGGGCCATGAACGAAGAACAGCAACACTGGCATCAGATTCAGGAACTCTTCCACAGCCTCTCGCCGCTGCCTCCCGGCGAACGCGAAAAGGCCCTCGAAGCCTTCCCCCAACTGCGCCAGCGCGTTCTCGAACTCCTCCGCGCCGACGACGAAGCCGCCGCTGAAGCCGCCCCCGCCGAGCCCCCCGTCATGGCCTCCCCCGCCATCGGCCCCTACCGCGTCCTCCATCAGATCGGCGCCGGCGGCATGGGCACCGTCTGGCTCGTCGAATGGGAAACCTCCGGCATCACCGCCCGCGGCGCCCTCAAGCTCCTCTCCGCCCACGTCGATTCGCCGCCCCTGCGCGAACGCTTCCTGCGCGAACAGAAAATCGTCGCCTCCCTCAACCACCCCAACATCCCCCGCGTCTACGATGCCGGCTTCGATGCCTACGGCCGCCCCTACCTCCTCATGGAATTCGTCGAAGGCCAACGCCTCGACGACTACTGCGACTCCCGCAAGCTCAGCCTCGACGGCCGCCTCCACATCTTCCGCCAGCTCTGCGCCGTCGTCGACTACGCCCACCGCAACCTCATCCTCCACCTCGACCTCAAACCCGGCAACATCCTTGTCACCCGCGACGGCGTCGTCAAGCTCCTCGACTTCGGCACCGCCAAGCTCCTCGATCAGGTCGGCGCCTCCACCACCACCGCCCCGCTCACTCCCATCTACGCCAGCCCCGAGCAACTCCTCGCCAAACCCCTCACCACCCAAAGCGACGTCTACTCGCTCGGCATCGTGCTCTACGAACTGCTCTCCGGCGAGCCCCCCTCGGGCGATGCCTCCATCGTCGCCTTAGTCGAACGCGCTGTCCGCGAAACCGAAATCCCCGCCCCAGGCCGCCTTGTCACCGACCACGCCGCCGCCGAACGCGGACTCACCGCCCAGCAGCTCCGCTCACGCCTCGATGGCGACCTCTCCGTCATCGTCCTGAAGTGCCTCCGAACCGCCCCCGAACAGCGCTACGCCTCCGTCCACGAACTCGCCGACGAGATCACCCGCTTCCTCGACGGCCGCCCCATCCAGGCCCGCCCCCAAACCATCTTTTACCGCGCCCGCAAATACGCCCAACGCCACGCCGGAGCCGTCACCCTCACCGCCGTCCTCGCCGCCGCCCTCTTCGCCTCCCTTGGCTACGGCCTCTATCAGCAGCGCCGGCAGGTGGAGGAAGGCCGCAAGGCCCAGGCCCGCGCCCAGTTCCTCTTCTGGATGATCCAAAGCGCCAACCCCCTCTATGGCGGCCGCCAGAATATGTCCTGGCGCGAAGTCGTCGACCGCACCAACCGCCACCTCCAACAAGGCTCCACGCTCGACGACGCCACCGCCGCCAGCCTGCAGGCCTCCCTCGGCTGGCTCAGCTACTTCGACGGCCGCCCCGCCGAAGCCATCCGCATGGTCACCGAAAGCGTCGAACGCGCCCGCAAAACCAATCAGCCCGGCCCCCGCCTCAGCACCCTCAACACCCTCGGCCAGCTCCAGATCTCCATGGGCCGCTGCGAAGAAGCGCTCCGCCTCTATAGCGAAGGCGAACAGGTCTTCCGAAAGCAGGGCAGGGAAGTTCCCGTCGAACCCTGGATCGCCTTCGCCGTCGGCCTCGGCCAGGTCAAGGAAAACTGCGGCAAGGACCCCAAAGCCATGCTCGCCGCCATGGAACAAGCTGTCGCCCGCTTCCCCGAACTCCCCGACTCCAGCATCGAAACCTCCATGCCCGCGCGCCTCTTCAAAGGCTACGTCCTCAACGGCTACGCCCTCGCCCTGGCCAAAGCCCAGCGCCACGACGACGCCCGCCGCGCCATCCAACAAGCGCTCGACCTTGCCTCCCGCGAGCCCGATTCCAACTCCCTCCAGGTCTCTCTCCTCCGCTCGCTCGCCACCCTCGAATACGCCCAGAAGAATGTGAAGGCCGCCGCCGATGCCCTCGGCCGTGGCGTCCACCTCATGGAGGGCTACGTCAATCCCTTCGAATACCTGCGCATGAAAGTGATGTGGGCCGCCCGCCTCGCCGAGGCCGGCGACAAGGAGCGCGCCCTTCCCATCATCGACGCCGCCGTCGAGGAAACTCGCCGCCGCGCCGCCGAAACCGGACAGCCCCGCTGGATGATCTTCGTCGACGCCGGCTTTGCCAACTTCCGCGCCGGACGCTGCGCCGCCGTCCCCGCTCTCATGCAGGAAGCCGATTCCATCACCGGTGGCAAAATGCCCCCGCAATGGCTCGGCAACCGCATGGCCGCCGATGGCCTCTGCCTTGTCGAACTCGGCCAGCCCGCCCAAGCCCGCCCCAAACTCGAACGCGCCCTGGCCGAATTGAAATCCTTCCTTCCTCCCGGCTCACCCATGCTCGGACGGCTCGAAACCGCGCTCGCCTCCACTCACTCCCCCCGCTAGCCGCCCCTCCCGCTCGCGCGCCCGCACCCGCCCCGGCGATGCGCCAAACCGCCGCCGGAAATGCCGGCTCAAATGGCACTGGTCGCAAAACCCAGCCTCTTCCGCAATCTCGGCCAGCGACATGCCGCCCTCGCCCACCAGCAGCTCATAGGCCCGGTTCACCCGCAACTCCTCCACATATGCCGAGTAGTTCATCCCCATTGCGGCCCGGAAAAACCGCGTGAAATAGCTTTCGCTCATGCGCACGATTCCAGCCGCCTCGCCCACCCCCACATGCTCCTGCATGTGCGCCGCCAGATGGTCGAACAACGGCGCCAGGCGCCTTACCCGGCTGCGCTTGGTTTCCCCGTCGCACCCCGTCCGCATCCGCTCCGGCAAAGCCTCCGACATCACCAGCAGCAGCCCGCACAACGCGTGCTTCCGCCGCGCCCTTGACCCCGGATCATCTCCCGCCTCTTGCCCCCGCGCCGTCAGAGCCTTCACCCATCCCCACGCCGCCCCAGCCAGCGCATCGCCCGCACCCAACCGCGCCAACCCGCCCCTGCTCCGGCAAAACATCCGCAGCAGCCACAGGTCACACTCCATCGCCCCCGGCCCGGCCAGCAACTCCGGCAGAAATACTATCTCCACTGCCCGCCTTCCTCCCCCGTGAAACTCCTCCACCCCGTGCCCACCCTCCCCATGCACCAGCAGAATATCG
>JAFLBB010000200.1 GCA_017304135.1 Acidobacteriota bacterium
CATTCGCGTGCTCATCGCGCGGCTTTCCGACAAAGTAAACGTAGATCCGCACGCGCTACTCGGCCCGCTTCAGAACGACGACCGCGGGCGGCGAACACACGCGCTGCCCCGGCGCATTGGCCGGCCAACCGCATACGATCACCTCGCTGTTCATCGCCGGCAGATCGGCGGGGATCACGAAGTTCACCTGCTGGATGCCCTCCAACCCCGGCGCCGGTCCGGCATAGAGCGGCTGGTTGATCTCGCGATCATGGATCTTCGCTGAAAGCGTCCCCAGCGAAGCCGCCGGCAACCCCGTCGCGAACACCTGGAAGATGTTGCCCACGAACTCCGGATACACCGCCGAGTTCGGCGTCCCATCCTGGTTCAACACGCCGTTGGGATAGATCACAGGCGCGGCCGCCGCCAGCGCCACCGTAAACGGCTCGCCCGGCACGAAGTCCGCCGTGTGAATCAACTGCGCCGTCGTGCGGAACCCCAGCGCCTCCGGCACGACGAACTCGACGCGCGTGTCGGTCGCCGTGAGAATGCGCGCCTGCTGCCCGTCAAGCGTCAACTGCGTCTGCGCCCCGCCCAACCGCAGGCCCTCGATCACCGCCCGCGAACCCGGCACCAGCGCCGTGAATCGCTCGCCCGCCGCGTTGTAGGCTTTGCTCACCAGCGGCCTCACGATCGGCTTCGGCGCTTCGGTGGCAAGTAAGAGCACCGGCAGCAGCCGCGTCCCGGCCAGCGCACCCGCGTCAATCACCAGCGTCGCCTCATACGAGCCCGCTCCCGGCAGCTTCTCCGGATACGCGTCCAAAATGATCGACGCATTGTTCACGCCAATCTCGCGGCTCACCCGCAGCCAGCCCTCCGGACCATCGCGCTTGTACTGGATCTTCGCCGTCCAGATCATCGTCCCGCCCAGGTCGTTCAGAATGCGGATGAACTTGCCGAGGAATCCCGGCACGCCCGCTTGTGCCTGAAACACCAGCGGCGGCGCGTCCACCACCAGCTTGGGAAAATAGTCGGCTCCGCAGTCGCGCAGAATCGAGCAATCCACGCCCGGCGTCACCGCCGCAAAGCGTGGCACCGGAGCCGTCGTGCTCGCCGTTCGCACTTCGCTCAACGGTCCAAAGCTCACCTGCGCCTGCGCTACGCTGATCGCCCCGCCCGTCGGCGGCAGCGCCAGGAACGTGGCAATCTGCGCGCTCTCCAGAATCGACGCCGAGCCGTCGTAGACCTCATACACCGCCAGCCCCGCGCCGCGGTTCAGAATCACTTCCGAGGCCGCATCGAGCGTGAACGGAGCCGTCGCGCCAAACGGCGGCGCCCACGTCAACGCCCCGCCCGCTCCGTTGGCATCATGCCCGCGCACGCGCACCAGCAACAGTTGTCCCGGCCCTCCGGGCACATACCTGCCCAAGGCGCGCGGCAATCCCAAATCGCCCGCCGAACTCGGTTCCGAAGCCGTCGAGCCCGCCACCGCATCCGGCACAAACAACCGGCTCGCCTCCGGGAAGCCCGAATAGCGAATCACAATCCGCGTGCCCGACGTCGTGTTCGCCTGCCGCAATTCAAACCCATTGGCCGTGCCCTCGGTGACGCGAATCGAACTCACCCGCGTCCCCGCGCCATACAGGTTCGAAACACTGATTACTTCGTCCGACGGCAGCGGCGACCCATCGCACAAAATCGAAGCCGTCGAGCTGTTCGTCAGCAAACCCGGCTGCGTGAAGCCCACCGTGAGGTTCGGCTGGTTGGTGACGATGCGCGAAATGCCCGTCGTCGATACCGCCGCCGTAATCGCGCGCGCCGCCGAGCCCGTCGCATTCACGCGGATGTTGGCGATCGTGATCGTCGTCACAGGCACCGCCGTCAGCGTCCAATTCACAAACTCGAAGATGAGCGTGCCCGGCGGAATCAGCCGCGCCCGCACGGTTTGCGGCGTCGTCCCCGGCCCGGCGTCCACGGTCAGCGCCGCGTCGGTCATGCCGTCGTCGTTCACCTTGTTGGTCACCGGCGCGTTGATGAACACGTTGAACGTCGCCCCCACGTCGCCATTGGGGATGTTGCCATTGCAGGTGAACACCATCTCGCCCAGGCGCTCGGTCAACCCCTCGGTCCGCACCAGCGCCTGCACGGCGGTCGACTGGCAAATCAAACTCGCCACCGCCGCCTGCGCCTGCGCGGACATCGCCACAAGCCCCAGCGCCAACACGATCAAACGGTATAAAGACATCGCATACCTCTACCTGGAGAATATCGGAATCCACCGCCCACGGCAGTAGTGCGCGCCACCACGCCCCTCCACCTCCCGTATCCTATCCCTGATGAGCAATTTCATCTTTGACTCCGGCGACGCCTCCCTGTTCGACGTCCGCACACGCCAATCCGGCCCCACCGGCCAGCTCCCCGTCACCCCCGAAATGCTGATCCACGGCCCCTCCGGCGACCTCTTCGGCTGGACCCAGGACGTCGGTATGGGCTGGAACCCCGCCCAACTCGGCGGACCCGAGGTGCTCATCCTCTCCACCCACGGCGGCGTCCGCGCCCCCGACGGCACACCCATCGCCCTCGGCTATCACACCGGCCACTGGGAGGTCGGGCTGCTTGTGGAAGAGGCAGCGCGCGAAGTCACCGCCGCCCGCGGCGTCCCCTTCGCCGGAGCTTGCACCGACCCCTGCGACGGCCGCACCCAGGGCACTCCCGGCATGTACGATTCCCTGCCCTATCGCAACGACGCCGCCACCATCTTCCGCCGCCTCATCCGCTCGCTGCCCACGCGCGCCGCCGTCATCGGCGCGGCCACCTGCGATAAAGGCCTTCCGGCGATGATGATGGCCCTCGCCGGCACGCACAACCTGCCCTGCGTCCTCGTGCCCGGCGGCGTCACGCTCGGCCCCACCGATGGCGAAGACGCGGGCAAGATCCAGTCCCTCGGCGCGCGCTTTGCCCACGGCGAAATCTCGCTCGACTATGCCGCCGAAATGGGCTGCAAGTCCTGCGCCTCGCCCGGCGGCGGCTGCCAGTTCCTCGGCACGGCGGCCACGTCTCAAGTCATCGCCGAAGCCCTCGGCATGACGCTGCCCCACTCCGCGCTTGCGCCCTCAGGCCTGCCCATCTGGAAGGACATGGCCCGCCGTTCGGCCCGCGCCGTGATGGCCATGGCCCAGCGCGGCTGGACAATGAAGACCGTTTTATCCGAAAAGTCGATCCACAACGCGATGGTCGTCCACGCCGCTTTCGGCGGCTCCACCAACCTCATCCTTCACCTGCCCGCCACCGCCCACGCCGCCGGACTCCCTCGCCCCACCGTCGCCGACTGGACGCGCATCAACCGCCAGGTGCCCCGCCTGGTCGACGTCATCCCCAACGGCCCGCGCGGCTTCATCACCGCCCAGGTCTTCCTCGCCGGAGGCGTCCCTGAGGTGATGCTTCACCTGCGCCGCATGGGCCTGCTCGAACTTGACGCGCTCACCGTCTCCGGCGAACCCCTCGGCGCCGTCCTCGATTGGTGGGAGCAAAGCGAACGCCGCGCCGCCCTGCGCAAACAGCTCACCGAACGCGACTCCATCGACCCCGCCGCCGTCATCATGGACCCCGCCGCCGCCCGCACCGCCGGCCTCACCTCCACCGTCTGCTTCCCCCTCGGCAACCTCGCCCCCGAAGGCAGCGTCGTCAAATCGACCGCCATCGACCCTAGCGTCGTCGACGCCGACGGCATCTACCGCAAGCGCGGCCCGGCCCGCGTCTTCACCACCGAAAAGGCCGCCATCACCGCCATTAAGGGCACCGGCCCCGACGCCGTCAAAGCGGGCGACGTCGTCGTCCTCATGTGCCGCGGCCCCCTCGGCTCCGGCATGGAAGAGACCTACCAGATCACCGCCGCCCTCAAGCATCTCTCCTTCGGCAAACAGATCGCCCTCATCACCGACGCCCGTTTCAGCGGCGTCTCCACCGGCGCCTGCATCGGCCACGTCTCGCCGGAAGCCCTCGCCGGCGGCCCCATCGGCAAGCTCCGCGACGGCGACCCCATCGAAATCATCATCGACCGCAACTCGCTCGAAGCCTCCATCAACTACGCCGGCGACCCCGCTGAATTCGCCGCCCGCCCCCTGCGCGACGACCTTCACGCCGACGAGCAACTCCCCGACGACACCCGCCTCTGGGCGGCGCTTCAGGATGCCAGCGGCGGTCCCTGGGGCGGCTGCGTGTTCGATGTCGACCGCATCGTCGAACTCCTCCGCGCCGGCAAGGAGGCCCTCCGTGGGAAAGACGGTCTTTAACGAAGCCGACCGCGAAGCCCTCCTCATCCGCGTCGCCAGCATCCAAACCGGCACGAAGCCGCGCTGGGGCCAGATGAACGCGGTGAAGATGCTGCGCCACATCACCGGCCAGTTCGAAGTCGCCCTCGGCGAACTCATCTGCGCCCCCCTCCCCGGCCCCATGGCCAACCCCTTCTTCCGCTGGTTCGCTATCGACTCGCCCATCCCCTGGCCCAAGGGCGTCCGCACCGCACCCGAACTGATCTCGCAGCCCACCGCCGGAGTCGAGGAGGAACAAACCCGCTTCCGCAGCAAACTCGCCAAGGTCGCCGAACGCGGCCCCAACGGCGACTTCTCGGCGCATCCCGCCTTCGGCAAGCTCTCCACCGCCCAATGGGGCCGCCTCATGTACCGTCACGTCGACCACCACCTGCGCCAGTTCGGGGTGTAGCGCGAGGCCCGCGGCGTCGGCCTCGCCTACGCCCGGCAGCGGGCGTAGAATCACCTCATGCGCTTCCGGGGAGTTCTGCTCTTCATTTCCAGCATCCTGTTAGCCGGCGAATGCCGTACTGTCACGCCCCTCCAGCAGGGCACGCTCGAAGTCATCGGCTACGATTCCATCGGCAACCGCCTGCCCGTGGGCGACGCCGAGTTGTTCGGTGGCTCGAAGGACGAGCCGCGCTACACCACGCGAACAGGCGTCCTGCAGCACGTCGACGAAGGCCACTACACGCTACGCGCCCGTGCCGCGGGCTTCAAGAGCACCGTGACCCGCGTCTACGTTGCCCCAGGAAAGACGCAGGTCCGCGTGCAGATGCAGTTGGGGGCTATCACCGGCTGTCCAACCTACGTCACCCTCCGCGGCAAAGTCTCCCCCATCACAGGCCGCAAAGACCGCTGGCTCAAAATCACGCCCCTCCACGGCCCCGGCGGCGTCGACACACCCATCCAGCCCGACGGCTTCTTCCACGTCGAAGGACTCGACAGCGGCGACCATCTCCTCATCGTCACCGAGGACGGCAAGCCCCGCCACATGCAGGTGGTCAACCTGCGCGGCGTCAATGCCCCCGACACCATCAACCTCACACTCCCCCCCGGCTGACGCCACCAGCCTCGCCGTGTCATCGTAAGGTCGATGCCCCGCGCGCTCGTTCTCCTCATCTCTCTCGCCCTCACCCTCCCCGCCGCCGAATACGACCGTCGCGTCGCCGAAGTCACCCGCACCCCTGGCTTCGCCGCCTTCTGGGACTTCGTCAAACGCGAACCCGCCGCCAACGGCACGCCCCGCTTCGACGCACACAAGCCCAAGCGCGAATCCGCCGACCTCCGCCTCGACGCCGTCAACTATGTGCTCGATTACTGGAACGAAGGCCGCCCCGCCACCTACGCCGACTTCCCGCTCCTCAACGAAGGCCCCTTCGGCCAGGCCATCCAGATCCGCAACGAAACCGACGCCGCCTTCCGCCCCGTCCTCCTCGTCCCGCGCGCGCGGCTCCACGACTCCGGCATCGACGCCAAAGGTCCAGCCCGCGGCGTCTCGCTCGTCGTCTGGCTCAAGCGCGAATCCGGCAACCACGCCATGGCCGGCATCTGGCACGAAGGCACCGACCTCCACGGCGCCGCCGGACTCGCCAAACGCGTCGAACTCGGCCGCCGCCAATACGCCCTCTTCGCCGGACTCGCCGCCAACACCGCCGGCGTCGGCGCACACGTCAGCGAAAACGGCGGCAAGAGCTTCGGCGACCGCTACGCACGCAACCTCTCCGTCACGCCCGACCGCCTCACCGCCAACTGGGACGTCGCCGCCTTCGCCTTCGACAATGCAAAAGACACCGTCACGTCTTATTTGAACGGCGAAGCCAAGGACTACTGGATCGACGACCCGGCCAAGCACCCCTTCTTCCAATGGCCCGCCCGCGGCTGGCTGCAAGCCCAACTCGCCGCCATGCCCGGCGAGCAGCCCGGCGAAGACCCCGCCTTCCCGCGCGACCAGTTCTACTCACCGCCCGAAGGCAAGCCGCTGCGCCGCACGCGTGTCAGCGAAAGCGCCACGCATCGGGTCGAACTCCACGAGTTCGCCTTCACCAAGGTCCGTGTCACGCTCACCCACGGCCCCAGCGGCCGCTTCCGCGAAATCGTCTCGCGCGAACTCATGAGCCTCCGCGCCAATCCGTTTTGGTTCGCGCATGATCTCTACTCGCCCGACGGCATCGACAACGGCGGACCCTTCACCATCGGCCGCGTCATCCACAGTTCGCGCTCCGTCGGCCTCACCGGCTGGATCGGCGGCGTCGCCGTCTTCACCCGCGCCCTCGACGCCAAACACATGCGCCGCCTCGCCGCCATCGCCGCACAGGGCAACATCAAGCTCACCGAATAACCACGCTCACCGGAACACCACGCCGATTCGCGCCATAAACAACGCCTCGCCCTCGCCCAGCGCGTTGAGACGCCCTTCCAGGCGCAGGCCGAATCGCGGCTTGAACCAATAGTTCACTCCGCCGCCCAGTCCGCCGTACGCCGAATTGCCGCGCCCGGTGAACCCGATCCCCAACAGCGCGGCATTGACATACGGATCCACCTTCACCGGCCGCTTCCGGTTCACAAAGTGATACCCAACATGGAACGCCGTCAGCCCGATCGGATCGCTGTTCCGGTCATTGAACTTGAGCACTCCCAGTTCACCTCCCAGCGACAGCCCTCGCCACACAAACCCCTCGCCCCCGAAGCCACCGCCATAATGCGCATAACCGTGCTGGCACGCGCCCCCCGTGAAGAACGCATGACCGTTGGCCCGGTAGTTGTACGCGTCCGCCTCCTGCGCCCAGGCACCGGGCGTAATCACCAACAACGCCGCGATCAGGAGCCTCATACAGACACCTCCTGCGATACCGCCGTGCTGGCTGTCTAAACCGGTATCCAATTGCAGGCTACGCCGGCCTCAGCGCCGCGACAAGCCTATGCCCGTCGCACCGGCAACCACCGCGACCGCGCCCCCGTGGCATGGAAAAACGCATTCGCCACCGCCGGAGCCGCGGCGATGATCGGCGTCTCGCCCGCGCCCACCGAGGGCAGGTCCGTGCGGTTCAGCAGCGTGATCTCAAACTTCGGCACATCGGCCAACCGCGGCACGCGATAGCGCGCAAAGGCCCCGTTGCGCAGTTTGCCGCCGTCGAACTCCATCGCCTCATAGAGCGCCCCGCCAAGCCCTTGTATGAGCGAACCCTCCACCTGCGCCCGCAGGTTCGACGGGTTCATGATCGCCCCGCACTCATAGGCCGCGTGAAACTCGATCACCTTCACCGCCGCGCCCGGCGCCTCCGGCACTTCCACCTCGCAACA
>JAFLBB010000002.1 GCA_017304135.1 Acidobacteriota bacterium
GGGCGGTTGTGGCGGGCACCGGGGGCGGCTCCGCGGCGGCCGCTGGAGGAGTGGCGCCATTCGCAGGGCCGCCGTTGCTTTCGAACACGTCCTTCCAGCTTTCGTCGACCATACGGTGGTCGTGGTGGTACTGTTGCCGCAGTTCGTCTTCAAACCAACTGTTTAGGTCGGGTACGGAGGGGGTCTTTTGAGACATGGGGGTGTGGAGACAGACGGGGAGACGGGCCCAGCCTCTCTCTTTTCATCATATCGCGCGAAGGCGGGCGCGGGTATAGGGGGTGAGCAGTGATTCTGGCCGCGGGGCAACCAACGGGGTGTGAATTTCGTCAGGGGGGTATGGGCATGCGCCGGTTTGGGTTCGTTTTGTCACTTTTGGTTGGGTGCGCCTGGGCGCAGCCGGGGATGGGTCCGCGGCGTGGGGCCGAAGCTTCTCAGCAGTTTAGCGAAGGAACAGCGAAAGTGGAAGGAGCGGTGGCACACCGCCGGACTGGTGAGCCTGTGGGGCGGGCGATGGTGTACCTGACGCGGGCTGACGGTTCGCAGGGGTTGAGCCGGCTGGCGGGGGCGGATGGGAAGTTTGTGTTTGAGAAGGTGGCCAGGGGGGTGTACCGGGTGAGCGCGGAGCGGCGGGGATTTCTGCGCGGTGAGTATGGGGCGCGGCGCTATGGTCAGCGGGGCGGGCTGATCACGTTGACCGACGGTCAGGAAATGAAGGGGGCAGATGTGAAGCTGGACCCACAATCGGTGATTGCGGGGCAGATTCTGGATGAGAATGGCGAGCCGATGCCGAGTGTGCAAGTGATGGCCTGGAAGCGGATTCCGGCGGCAGGGCGACAGGGGGGACCGGCAGGGAATGACTCGACGGACGACCGTGGGGAATTCCGGATTGCGGGGTTAGGCCCTGGGAAGTATTACCTGCAGGCGACGGTGTTCCGGCGGGGAATGGGGATGGCGAGGAACATGAGGCGGGTGGACGAGGAGACGCCGGATTCATATGTGAGCACATATTTTCCTGGAACTACAGAGATGGGTTCAGCAACGCCGGTCGAGCTGGGCGTGGGGCAGGAGTTCTTAGGGCTCTCGATGCAGGTGAAGAAGCTGAGGGTATACCGAGTGACGGGGGTGGTTTCGGGGGCCGAGATGCGGTCAGTGCGCGTGATGGCGGTTCCCAAGAGCCGGGTGATGATGGGAGGGGGTGGTTTCAACGGGGGGGTGAGGTCTGATGGGGGCTTTGAGCTGACGGGTTTGACAGCGGGGACATACACGATCATGGCGATGCGAGGTGGAGGTGCTGGGGGGAGCTTATCGGCGAAGACGCAGGTGGAGGTGGGAAGCGCGGATGTGGAAGGTGTGCAACTGGTGTTTGGTCCGACGTTCGCCGTGCAGGGGACGGTCAAGGTGGAGGGCGGCGAGAAGCTGGAGATGGGGAACTTGCGGCTGCAACTGATGAATGAGGATGCGAGCTTTGCATCGCCGGGCGGGCGGGTGAATCCGGACGGGTCGTTTTCGATTGAGGGCGTGGCGCCGGACCGCTACCGGCTGGCGGCGGTTTACATGGGCCGGGGATATTACGTGAAATCGTCGACGATGGGTGGGCAGGATGTGAGGGGGAAGGTAATCGATTTGACGGCGGGGGTAGCGGGGCGGATGGAGTTGGTATTGGGAAACAAACCGGCGTCGGTGTCGGGTACGGTGAGCAAGGCGGCGGCGGAGTCGCTGCCGGGGATGGTGGTGTTGGTGGCCGAGGGCGCGGAGGTGGAGGCGTTAGACTCGGGGCCGATGCCGGTGAACCGTTGGGAGGCGTCGGTGGACCAGAACGGGGCGTTTCATGTGGACAACATCCCGCCGGGGGAATACCGGGTGTATGCGTTTGAGGAGTTTGACGCGAACGAAGGGTATGATGCGGAGTTTCTGAAGAAGCTGGAGAGGTCGAGCGAGAAGGTGAAGTTGGGGGAGAGGGAGACGAAGACGGTTTCGCTGAAGCAGATACCGGCCGGAGATGGGTTGCTGTAGGGGTCGGAGTTGGATAGTGGCCAATCGCTTACGCTCGTGGCTCCGTTACGGAGGTGCGAGTTTGACGGCGTGGTCGTGGCGAAGGCGTGGTTGCAGCGGGGCGAATACGGCAGCGAGTTTTCGGCGGCGTGACTGCGGGGGGGCGGTCGCGACGGTGGAGTTAGGTGGGCGGGTCGCGGCGGGGACGGGTAGTTTCGGCTCGCGCCGGGCGGGGCTGGCCCCTGTTAGTTTTCCGCCAGGACGCTGATGAGGGCGCCGCGGGCGGTGGCGGTAAGAGGGTCGGAGGCCATGCGGATCTCGCTGATGGCGAGGGGGAACTCGGTAGCGGTGAGGGCGCGTTCGAAGCGGTCGCGAAAGCCTTTTGGAGTAGCCGTGCCGCCGCTGAGGACGATGGGGATGGGGCGGGAGAGCTTGGGCATGCGGCGGGAGTTGGAGAAGGCCTCCTTCATGGCGGCGATGAGGGAGTGGATCATGTCGTCGTAGTAGACGCTGACGGCCTGGAGGAGCTTGTCGGAGAAGTTGCCGTTGAAGTGGAAGGCCTCCTCCTTGCTGAGGCGGACGCGAGTGGCGAGGTCGCCGGTGACGGCGGCGGTGGAAGAGTCAATGAAGTCGCCGGCCTTGGGGATGGAGAAGTTGATGGCAGGCATGGAGAGGTAGGCGAGGGAGACGTTGCAGAGGCCACCGCCGCAGGAGATGCCGATGCCGGTGTAGTTGGTGTCTTCGAGTTCGGAGTAGATGACGGCGAGGCCTTCGGTGATGGCGCGGGTTTCGAAGCCCATGTCTTCGAGGAGGCCTTTGAGGGTAGCTTCGTGATAAGTGAGCCCTTCTTCAGTGACGGCGCCGCCGGAGAGGGGCACGGCGGGGACGCTGTAGGCGATGCGGGGGCGGGCGTCGCCCTTGGGGAGTTCGCCGACAAGGGTGGAGACGATTTTGCGGACGACAGCGAGGCCTTCGCGTTCGCCGGAGTTGAGCACGCCGAGCGTCATGGGGCGGCGGGCTTCGACATTAAGCAGGTCGGCAAAGCGCGGGGCTTCATTGCCGTGGACGAGGAGTTCGGCGCCACGACGCTCAAAGGGGATGTCTTCGCGCTTGAGGGCCTTTTCCGTCATCGGCGCATAGGGGACGTTGACGAAGGCGTTGAGCTGGCTGCTGGTTTCGGTTTCCTCGCCGGAGCGGCGGGCGGCGACGATGCGGCTGGTGCCGATGTCGAGACCCAGCATCATGGACGTGTTCATTTCCTTCTTCATATTGCTTTCTCCTTGCTCTCGCCGGAGGCCGGAAGTTCGGCCAACTGTTTGCGGTACTTCTCTTTGAGGCGCGCCCGGTAGGGCATCACACTCACTCCTTCGGCGCTCGCCGCCTGGCGAACGCGTTCTTCGGTTAAAAGCAACCCCTTCCAGAGGCGTCCGCCGGTGGCGGTGACGAAGTCCTGGTCGTAGCCAAAGCCGAAGATTTCCAGGGCGGCGACCGGAAGCTCATAGTTATCGGGGAGTCCCAGTTCGAGGAACGGGAAGTTGGAGGCCCAGTCGGTGTGGTTGCCGATGCGGTGGTTGAGGGGGTTGACGGAAACCTGGGCGTGGGTGACGCAGTTGACGGTGGAGATGCGGTAGCGGGCGCGGAGCATCTCAGTGAGGGCGCGGGCGGAGCGGATCTGGGCGGAGGTGACGGAATCGGAGGGCTGGTCGCCGGACTGAGTGGCTGATTCGAAGGCCACGCCGAGGAACTCGTGGTTGAGGTTGATGTAGACCGAGGAGTCGTCGGCCCAGACGCTGCGTCCGGCGTGGCCGGCGGCGTCGGATTCGCGGACGATGCGGTGGACGCGGCCGAAGCGGTCAATCAGGTAGTGATAGCTGCGTTCCTTGCGGAGGTAGTCAATGAGCCACTGGCCGACGCGTTTGAGGCGGGCGGTGTGGTCAGGGTCGAAGGGGGCGATGTGGCTTTCGGTGGTGTGGTAGATGATGCCGATGGGGTCGGCGCGGAGTTCGGATTGGGCCAGGGAGGGGCGCATTATGCGCCTCCAGGCGCGCGGCAGGTAAGCGACCGTACCGGCGGTTTCCAGGCGCAGGCCGTTGGAGTAGATCTCATACTGGCCCTCACGCGAATCCACCAGCCAGACGTCGCTTTGGTGCGAAGCGGCCTGCTGGACAACGAGTTGGGCCGGTGGCGGAGGCGGGGCAACCTCGCGGAGGAGCAAACCAGGGTGACCTGGGATAAACAGGGCAGCTCCGGCGGCGGTGCAGGTGAGCACGAGCAGGAGCTTCGGCACGCGGTTGGGAAGGGGGGGAAAGACGGTGGCGCGGCGGAGGTAGCGGAGACGCCGGACGGGATCGGCCAGACGCCGGGCGCGCCAGTTGATCCACGGCTCGCGCAGGCGCAACAGCCACCGGCGGACGTGCTCCATGACTCCCTTCCCGATGCCCGGCAGCGTTCAAGACACGGCCGGTATCTATATGCGTCCTCATGAGTCCCTGTGGCGAGAGCGGTCACTTTCTCTCGATGGCCAAGTGATCGGCGGTGTAGGAGGAAAGCTTTAGTCCGCGACGGGAACGAGATGGGGTTCCTAGTGTGCCGCGTTACGGGCGGAAGCCGCCACGGGAGACGCCGACTGATGACGACGATAACCACTATACTGCGTGTCGATTTCCAGGCGCACGGTTTTGATGCCGGCGGTGCGGGCGGCGCCTTCGATGCGGGCCTCGGCTGTTGGGGGACGCCAGCCCGAACGGGGGCGGGCGCGGAGGATCCAGACGGGGCGGCTACGGGGCGAACTGGTGTGTGGCGGCTACTGTGAGGCCGAGGTGGAGACGATGCGGGAGTCGCTCTGGAAGCGGCGGTAGTTGCTGAAGGTGGTGTCCATTTCGACGCGGTAGGTTTTGAGGCCGCCGATTTTGGCTTCGCCTTTGAGCCAGCCGTGGCGGGGGAGCCAGGCGTTGGTGTCGAGCCGGGTGAGTTCGAAGGTAAAGCGGAAGCCGGGTTTGATGCGGAAGAGGAACCAGCCGAAGCTGATGGTGTCGTCGACGCGGGCGTCGACCTTGAGCATGCGGGAATCGGCCTGGTCGACCCAGAGGCGGCCGCTCATTTTGGTGAAGACCCTGGCTTCGCGGGAGCGGGGTTTATAGGAGGGGCGGGGGTTGGCGCGGATGATCCAGGCGGGGCGGCCGTGGATGGCTTCCTGGCCGTCGAGCTTCCAATCGAAGGCTTCGGCGACTTCAGCGAGGGCTTTGCGGGTTTCCTCACGCTCCTTTTCCGCTTCGCGGCGGCGCTTTTCCTGATCGCGGCCGCGCTTGGCGATTTCGTCGTCCATTTTGCGCTGCTCCTTGCGGGCTTCGGACTCGGAAAGTTCGCGGCCGTTTTTGCGGATGAGTTTGCGGTAGGGTTCGCCGTAGAGGATGGTGACTTCGTGGTCGGTGGTTTCGGTTTCGGTGACGTTACCGCGGGAGTCGAGCTTCTTCATTTGCTGGTGGCGGAGGTAGGTGTAGTCGCGGGCATCGGCGAAGAGGTCGTCCTGGCGGGAGAAGGCGCGCTGGATGATGGACTTGGGGTCGGGGGATTGGGCGGAGGGAGGAGGCGCGGCGGGCTGGGCGTGGAGGGTGAGGGCGAGGAGGGGGAGGAGGGCGGCGGAACGCATGCTCCTTTATAGACGCCCACGCTGTCGGTGTGCGTTGCGAAATGATAGACTTTTTGCCCAGCGCTGGCTCTGTGTCCGAGCCGGGAGGTTTGAACGGAAAAACGGGGACCAGCGGGGAAGGTGGGGTTATGAAGAGATTGGGTTGGGTGAGCTGTCTCCTGCTGTGGAGCAGCCCGATGTGGGGACAGGGGTTGACGGGCCAGATCTCGGGGACGGTGGCCGATCCCTCGGGGACGATGATCGCCGGCGCGCAGATCGCGCTGGTGAACACCAACAACGCGCAGAAGCGTGAGTCGACAAGCGACACAACAGGGGCGTATGTGTTCACGCAACTGCTGCCGGGCAACTACACGCTGAGTGTGGCGCAGACGGGGTTCAAAAAGTATGAGCAGCGGGACATTGAGCTGACGGCGACTGAGCGCGTGGTGGTGCGCGAGATCCGGCTGGAGCTGGGTGAGGTGTCGCAGACGATTTCGGTGGAGGCCGAGGCGGCGCGGTTGCAGACGCAGAGCGCCGAGCGCAGCGGATTGATTTCGACGCAGCAGTATGAGCGGCTGGCGTTGAAGGGGCGCGATTACCTTGGGCTGGTGAAGTTGCTGCCCGGGGTGATTGACACGGCCAACCGCAATGCGCCGGGGTGGAACAATCTGGGCGGAATCACGATTAACGGGAACCGGGCGGGGACGATCAATCTTACGTTGGATGGTGTTTCGAGTCTCGACACCGGCTCGATGGGAGGCCCGTATCTGGCGCCGAGCGTGGACGCGGTGGGCGAGGTGAAGGTGCTACTGACGAACTACCAGGCTGAGTACGGGCGCTCGTCGGGGGGCACGATCAACGCGGTGATCAAGAGCGGGACGCGGGAGTTTCACGGCGTGGGGTATTACTTCAAACGCAACGAGGCGTTCAACGCCAACGAGTTTTTCCGCAACCGCGACGGGCTGCCACGGCCCCGCTACCGGTTTGACTATCCGGGTTACAACGTGGGCGGGCCGCTGTACATACCCGGGAAGTTCAATCGGAATAAAGACAAATTATTCTTTTTCTGGTCGCAAGAGTTTTTGCCGCGCAAGTATCCGACGCAGGTGGGGCGGCTGACCTATCCGACGGCATTGGAGCGTCAGGGCAATTTTTCGCAGACGCTGGACCAGAATGGACGGTTGATCGCGGTGAACGATCCGCTGAACAACAAGAGCCCGTTTCCAGGCAACATCGTGCCGGGGTCGCGCATCAATGCACCGGGGCAGAAGCTGCTGAGCCTCTTCCCGCTACCGAACGCGGTGGATCCGGCGCGGTCGTTCAACAACGTGTTCCAGAGCCAGGTGGACCAGCCACGCGACGAGGACATTCTGCGCGTGGACTGGAACATTGGGCCGAAGACGATCTTTTACGCGCGGGGCATCCGGAACTATGAGGCGTTCCGGGGCGACTACAACTTTGTGCTGGCGTCGAGCATCTGGCCGCAGTTCGGCATCGACTATTCGATTCAGAGCGCGGGGCTGGTGAGCACGCTGATTCACACGTTCAAGCCGACGCTGGTGAATGAGTTCACCTTTGGCGTGAACCGGGCGCTGCAACTGGTGTCGCCGTTGGACCAGTCGGCGATCGACAAGAACGACCGGAACAAGCTGGGACTGGGACTGCCGCAGTTTTTCCCTGGCTCCAACCCGCTGAACCTGGTGCCGAACGCGACGTTTGGCGGCGTGGTGGGTGCGCCGCAGTTGAACATCGAGCAGCGGTTTCCGTTTTTTGGGACGAACAACATCTGGAACTGGTCAGACAACCTGAGCTGGATCAACGGGTCGCACAACCTGAAGTTCGGTTTCTACTTTGAGCGGACCTCGCGCAACGCGGCGCGGGCAACGGCGTTCAACGGGACGTTCGATTTTGGGCGGAATGTGAACAATCCGCTGGACACGAACTATGCCTTTTCGAACACGCTGATGGGGTACTTCAACAGCTACACGGAGTCGGACTCGCACCCGCATGGGCATGCGCGGTATAAGAACTTCGAGTGGTTCGCGCAAGACAACTGGAAAGTGACGCGGCGGTTTACGCTGGACTACGGTATGCGGTTCTATTGGGTGGAGCCGACATTCAGCTCAGGCGACACGCTGAGTGTGTTCGATAGTTCGCTGTACAACTCGGCGCAGGCGGCGCAACTGGTGCAACCGTACCGGGCAACGCCGACGTCGGCGCGGGTGGGACGCAATCCGGCAACAGGCGAACTGCTGGCGGCGCCGCTGATCGGCACGCTGGCGGCGGGCAGCGGAACATTCCACCAGGGCATGCGGCAATACCAGGAGCGGGTGATGCAGACGCCGGGGATTCAGTTTGGCCCGCGGCTTGGGTTTGCCTACGATGTGTTTGGCGACGGCAAGATGGCCGTTCGCGGAGGCGCCGGCATCTTTTTTGACCGCTTCAACGACGACCAGGTGATCATCTTCGTGGAGCAGCCGCCGAACGTACTGACGAACTCGGTGGTGTTCTCGTCGATTCCGGAGTTGCTGCGCTCGCCGCTGAACCAGAGCCCGGCAAACGTGAACGCGATTCAGCGCGACTATGACCCGCCCACGGTGTACAACTGGAGCCTTGGCGTGCAGCGCGATCTGGGCGCTGGAGTGGTGTTGGATGTAGCCTACGTGGGCAACGTGGCGCGGCACCTGCTGCACCGGCGCAGCTTCAACGCGACGAACTACGGGACGAACTTCCTGCCGTCGTCGCTCGATACGACCTCGGGCAGCCCGTTGCCGGTGAACTTCCTGCGGCCGATTCGCGGGTTCGGCGATATTCAGTACGCCGAGTTTGCCTCGAGCTCAAATTATCACTCGATGCAGACGCAGGTGAACAAGCGGTTCGGCAAGGGGCTGACGTTCGGCGCCTCCTGGACGTGGTCGAAGGCGATGGACCTGGTGGACGGGAATAACAATGCGGTGAACCCGTTCCTGAACTTCCGGGTGAGGAACTACGGCAGAGCGGGCTTCGACCGCACGCACAACTTCGTGCTGAACTACACGTATGACATTCCCAAGGCGAGCCAGAACTGGAACAACGCGTTTTCGCGCTGGGTGCTGGACGGCTGGCAGGTGTCAGGCATTACGTCGTTCCTGTCGGGGGCGCCGCTGGGGCTGGGCTACAGCCTGGTGGTGGCGCAGGACCTGACGGGGGCGTCGGGCGCAGGGATCGATTCGCGCGTCAATTTGACGGGGAATCCGGTGCTGCCTAAGGGTGAGCGGACGGAGTTGCGCCACTTTGACACGAGCGTGGTGCGGCCACCGACCCGAGCGGAATTGGGCATTGGGACGGCGGCGAAGGATCTGATTCGCGGGCCGGGCGTGAACGTGTGGGATTTGTCGTTGTTTAAGAACATCCCGCTGGGTTCAAACGAGGCGCGGAGGTTGCAGTTCCGCATCGAGACGTACAATACGTTCAACCACACGAGCTTCAGCGCGGTGGACACGGGTGGACGGTTTGACGCGGCTGGCGCGCAGGTGAACGCGCGGTTTGGCCAGTACACGGCGTCGCTCGATGGGCGGCGGATGGTACTAGGGGTGAAGCTGTACTTTTAGTTGAATCGCGCACAACGGAGCCTCGGCGGCAGAATGCGCCGCCGGGCCCTGTGCGCTCCGGACTGTACCCCGTGGGCTTGCTCGCGCGCACATCGGAGCTTCGGCGGCAGAATGCGCCGCCGGGCCCTGTGCGCTCCGGACTGTACCCCGGCACTTCGGAGCCTCGGCGGCAGAATGCGCCGCCGGGCCCTGTGCGCTCCGGACTGTACCCCGTGGGCTTGCTCGCGCGCACATCGGGGCTTCGGCGGCAGAATGCGCCGCCGGGCCCTGTGCGCTCCGGACTGTACCCCGGCACTTCGGAGCTTCGGCGGCAGAATGCGCCGCCGGGCCCTGTGCGTTGGGGACCGTTTGATGGTGGGAGAGTGGGCTTGTGGGCTTGCGGCGTCCTGAACGGAAAGCGCCCGGGGATCCGTGGATCACCGGGCGCACCGTCTGAATGGAGGAGTTGTCTTCAGACGATCTCTTTGATGACCGAGCCCTGGATTTCGGTCAAGCGTTCCTTGCGGCCCTGGTGGAGGAAGCTGAGGGCGTCCTGGTTGAGGCCAAGCTGGTTGAGGATGGTGGTGTGGATGTCGCGGAAGTGGTAGGGCTTCTCGACGGCCTTGAGGCCGATGTCATCGGTGGCGCCGACGACTTGCCCGCCTTTGATGCCGCCGCCGGCCATCCACATGGTGAAACCGTAGTTGTGATGGTCGCGGCCCTTGCCGCCCTGAGCCTCGGGTGAGCGGCCGAATTCCCCGCCCCAAACGACGAGAGTAGAGTCGAGGAGGCCGCGGCGCTTCAGGTCTTGAATGAGCGCGGCACAGGGCTGGTCAGCCTGGGCGGCCATGCGGATGTGGTTTTCCTCGATGTCCTCATGGGCATCCCACTGCAGGTTGCCGGGGCCGCCGCCGTGGACGACGGTGACGAAGCGGACTCCCTTTTCGACGAGCCGGCGGGCGAGCAGGCAGCGGCGGCCGTAGTCGTCGGTGGCGTCCTTGCCGACGCCGTAGAGGTCGAGGGTTTCCTGCGACTCCTTGGCGATGTCGAAGACTTCGGGGGCTTCGGTCTGCATGCGGAAGGCGAGGTCGTAGGAGTTCATGCGGGCGCGGAACTCGTCGTCTTCGGCTTCGACGGTGGCCTTGAGGTTGGCCTCATTCAGCTTGCGGATGAGCTCGACGGTGTTGCGGCGTTTGTCGAGTTGGACGCCGGGGGGGAGGTCGAGGTTGAGGATGGGCTTCTTGCCGGCGCGGAGCATGGTGGGCTGGTAGACGGCGGGGAGGAAGCCGTGCATGTACATGGGCTGGCCGCCTTCGAGGGCGCCATCGGGGTCGGGCGAGACGATGTAGGCGGGCAGCGAGTTGCTTTCCGAACCGAGGCCGTAGACGGCCCAGGAGCCCATGCTGGGGAAGCCGGGGATGATGCGGCCGGAGAAGAGCTGATACTGGGCGGCGGAGTGGACGACCATGTCGCCGTGGCAGGAGCGGATGATGGCGAGATCGTCGATGACCTTGGCGGTGTGGGGGAGGAGGTCACTGACCTCAATGCCGTTCTTGCCGTGCTTCTGGAAGGTGCGCTTGGTGCCGAGGATCCTGGCGTTGTTGGTGACGAACTGGTATTTGACCTCGCCGAATTCCTTGGGGCGGGTCTGGCCGTCGAGCTTGTTGAGGAGCGGTTTGGGGTCAAACGTTTCGAGGTGGGAAGGGCCGCCGGCCATGAAGAGGAAGATCACGGACTTCGCTTTGGCGGCGAAGTGAGGCGGGCGGGGGGCGAGCGGGTTGGCGTGCGGGTTCGTGGTGGAGGCGGCGCGCAGTTTCTCTTCGAAGAGCATCTGGGTGAAGGCGAGCGAGCCCATGCCACAGAAGGCGTCGGTGAGGAACTCCCGGCGGGAACGGGTGAAGCGGATGTGTTCAGACATGGGGGCTCCTAGTCGACGTAGAGAAACGCGTTGAGGTTGAGAACGGCGAGGGCGAACTCGCTCAAGGGGTTGGCTTTCAGGAAGTCGAGGGCGAGCTTCTTTTCCTGGAGCGAAGGGGCGCGGCCGGCGGTGAGGCGGTAGGCGAGCGTGACCTGGGCATCGGGCGTTTTGGCTTCGGCGTCGAGGCGGGCGGCGAAGGTGCGGGCGATCTCGTTGGCGAAGGGGCCGTTCATCAGCTCGAGGGCCTGCGGGGCGTGGGTGGATTGCTCGCGGCGGGGGCAGGAGAGCAGCATGTCGGGAGCGTCGAAGGCCTCCATGATGGGCAGGCGGAGGTTGCGCTTGTAGATGAGGTAGACACTGCGGCGGTCGTGTTCGGTCTTGTCCTTGGCCACCTGCCACTGACCGGGCTTGTAGAGAAGTTTGGTGAGTTCCTCATCGACGGGGACCATGATGCTGGGGCCGCCGGCCTTGAGGTTGAGACGGCCAGCAGCGGTGAGCATGGAGTCGCGGACCTCTTCAGCGGTGAGGCGGCGGCGGGAGAACTTCCAGAGCAGTTCGTTGTCGGGGTCCTTGGCCATACCCTGCGCGGAGGCTGGCGAGGTGGCGGCCTGGCGGTAGGTGCTGCTCATGACGATGGTCTTGTGAAGAGGCTTGAATTTCCAGCCGCCATCGACGAACTGGTTGGCGAGCCAGTCGAGGAGTTCGCGGTGTTTGGGGCGGGCGCCCATGCGGCCGAAGTCGTTTGGTGAAGCGACGATGCCGCGGCCGAAGTGGTAGGCCCAGAGGCGGTTCACCATGACGCGGGCGGTGAGCGGGTGATCGGGGCTGGTGATCCAATTTGCCAGCACGGTGCGCGGCTTGGGAGTGTTGGGATCGAGCTCAGGCGTGCCGTCGGGGAGTAGGACGCCGAGGGTGCGCATGCCGACTGAGTCGCCTTTGTTCTGGTAGTCGCCGCGGGCGAGGACATGGATGGGGGAGCGCTTCTCCATGTCGTTTCTCACGCCATAGAGGCCGGGGAGCGGGCCAGGCTTTTGGGCTTCGGTGTCGCGGATGCGCTGGAACATGCGGCCGCGTTCCTCACCCTTGAGGCCCTTCATTTCGCCGCGGAGTTTCTTGATCTGCTCGTCGAGTTCCTTGTTTTTGGCTTCCCACTGTTTGCGTTCCTCTTCGTTGGCGGTGACGAAATCGTTCTCGTGCACGGGGGCGAAGAAGGCCTGCATGCGGTAGTAGTCTTTTTGGCGGAGGGGATCGAACTTGTGATCGTGGCAGCGGGCGCAGCCGAGGGTGACGCCAAGGAGGGCCGAGCCGACGATGTTGGTCATCTCGGTGAGCACTTCGTTGCGCGAGCTGGCGACCTCCTGGTTGCCGGCGTTTTTGCGCAGGGCGGCGAGGCGGTTGAAGCCGGAGGCGATGATGGCCTCGTGGTTGGCGGGCTCCATTTCGTCGCCGGCGAGTTGTTCGCGGAGGAACTGATCGTAGGGTTTGTCGTCGTTGAAGGACTTGATGACGTAGTCGCGGTAGCGCCAGGCGTCGGGGCGGTGTGTATCGTATTCGAAGCCGTCGGATTCGGCGAAGCGGACGACGTCGAGCCAGTGCTGGCCCCAGCGTTCGCCGTAACGGGGAGAGGCAAGGAGCTTGTCGACGAGTTGCTCGTAAGCGTTGGGGCGAGTATCGGCGACGAAGGCCGCTACTTCGGCAGGGGTGGGGGGAAGGCCGGTGAGATCGTAATAGACGCGACGAATGAGGGTTTGCTTTGAGGCAAGCGGGGCGCTGGGCAGGCCTTCCTTCTTCAACCGGTCGAGGATGAAGGCATCAATGGGATTTTTGGCCCAGGCCTTGTCACGTAGCGCGGCGAAGGTGGGGATGGCCGGCTGGGTGCGCGGCTGGAACGACCAGTGGCGGCGCTCGGTGGCCGTGTACTTTTCTTCGGAGATGTTCGTCGCCGCGAAGCCGAAGGCCGCGGCAAGCGCGATGGCCGCGACGGAGCAGACAGTTCTGCGCATGAGGGGAAGACTCCTCTTCAACGTTGTTCAGTTGGCTGGTATTATATCGCCGCCGGGAACCAAAATGTTACACGGGTTACGCGGGCAGATGGGCCGCCCGGCTGGCTGAGGCCGGGCGGCGGCGGAATTGGATCAGCCGGCTACCACTCAAAGCGGCCGACGATGATGTGGTGCATGCGGGCGGTGCCGATATCGGAGAAGCTGCCGCGCCCGATGCCATTGAAGCGGCCGAACTGGGCCAGCGAATTGACGTTGTAGCTGGCGCCGGGGTCGGCCAACTGCGGCTGCTTGGTCGGGTTGTTCACATCCCAGCGCACGCTAAAGCGGAAACGCTCTTTGATGGGGAACACCTTGGAGAGCGAGAGCTGGGTCCATCGCATGCCGGGGGATTCGACGATGTTGCGGCCGATCATACCTGCGGCGGAGAACTGGGGAGCGTAGCCGAAGGCGCCGAGGTTGAAGTAGTTGTTCTGTGCGGCGAGCGGGAAACGGCTGCCGAGCGAGTAGTCGCCGACGGTCATCTGTTCGGCGGGCAGCAGGGCGACGGGGCGGACCTGGCCGGGGAGGTAGCGGGGGCCGCCGGCGGCGGTGATGTTGACGGGCGGGCCGCTTTGGAAGGTCTGGGTCCAGGCGAAGTCCCAGTTGCCGAGGATATGGTTGGAGATGCCGCCGCCGTTCATCATCTTGCGGCCTTTGCCGAAGGGGAGTTCGTAGGTGAAGACGCTGACGAAGCGGTGGCGGATGTCGTAGCTGGCGCGGGCCTTTTCGAGGTCGCGGTTGTAGAAGGTGATGCCGGAGCGGCCGCCGTCGTCGTCGCCGTCGTTGAGGGTTTTGCCGAGTTGGTAGAAGGCGTTGAGCGTCATGCCCTGGGCGTAGCGGCGTTCAAAGCGGAGTGTGCCGCTGTGGTGGGAGTTGTGGCCGTAGTTGGAGTAGTGTTGGATGGCTCCGAACTGGGTGTAGGGCTTGTAGTTTTGCGTGGCGGCGAAGACCTGGTTGAGGACGGCGGTGTCGTTGGAGATGTTGAGGGGAACGACGTTCATGTCCCAGTTGTTGAGCAGGCCGACGCCGGAGGAGCCCTGGTATTGGACGTCCATGAGCCAGCTTCCGCTGAGCTGCGTTTGGAATCCGGCCGACCACATGGCGACGTAGGGGAGGCGCATATTGGGGTCGTAGAAGGAGATGTTGCGGCCTCCGAAGTTGGTGCCCTGGAAGGGGACGCTGCCGTCGGCGGCGGTGGTGAAGCGGATGGAGCCGGGGCCTTGTGAGAGGAGGAAGGCGTGGCTGGGATTGCCGGGGGCGGCCTGGACGTTGGCGGTGGCGACGTACTCCTCGAAGTTCTGGCCGACGCCGTTGGTGAAGAGATCGACTGAATACATGCCGAAGCTGGTGCGGAAGACGGTGCGGGGGTGGAGGTTCCAGGCGAGGCCGAAGCGGGGCTGGAAGTTGTTCAGGTCGCGTTTGGCGAGGAGGCCCTTGCCGTGAATGATGGCGCCGCGGCGGCCGGTGAGCGGATCGGTGGCGTTGGGATCGAACTGGGCCTGCTGGCCGTACTTAGTGGAGAAGGGCGATTCGTAGCTCCAGCGGACGCCGAGTTCGATTGTCATGTTGCGGCGGGGACGCCAGGTGGTTTGGGCATACCAGGCGTGGGACCACCAGCGGGGAAGCCAGGTGGCCTGGTTCTGGTTGAAGATGCCTTGGCCGACGGTGCCGAGCAAGAAACTGGCGAAGGCGTTGCCGGTGTTGGGGGTGAAGGGCAGCTCGGTGCCGGCCATGCGGTATTGGCCGGAGGGGAGGGTTTGGGTGAGGGAGTTGTAGCGGGTGCGGAGGAGTTCGTAGCCGAACTTGAGCGTGTGTTTGCCGGCGACCTTGGTGAGGTTTTCCTGGAGGGTGAAGTCTTCGGCGATGTCGCGCGAACGGCCGCCTGGCCCAAGGCCATAGAAGAGTCCGCCGCCGGAGTTCTGGAAGGCGGGGAAGGTTTCGTTGGAGACGCCGGGGATGCCGAGTTTGCCGGCGAAGTCGGCGCCGAAGCTTTCGGGGACGGCGGAGAAGGCGCGGCGGTTGAAGCCGAGGCGGGCCTCGTTGATCATAGTTGGGCTGAAGGTGTAGGTATCGGAGATGACGACGTTGCGTTGGTCGAGGGGTTTGACGTAGACGCTGCCGTAGAGGACCTCGGTGAGCTCGCGCACGGGGCGCTCTTCGCTGCGGTGGCGGACCTGGGAATAGCGGCCGAAGATCTTGTGATTGATGCTGAAGGAGTGATCGATTTTGGCGTCGTAGCGTTGGAAGTCGTACGCGCCGCCGGCGTTATAGGTGAGGTTGTTGACGGGTCCGGTGGGCTGGATGGTGCCGGGGTCACTCTGCTCTTTCCATGGCTTGAGGGCGATGACGTTTTTGGAGACGGCGTTGAAAAGTGATGTGGGGATCTGGTTTCCGGGGAAGGGGTCGCGGGTCCAGGTGGCGCCGTTTTGGCGGGTGGTGAAGGGGTTATAGATGGGCAGGCCGCGGCCGCCGAAGTTGAAGTTGCCGGCGTACATCTCGGGGCTGGGGACGGTGACGACGACGGTTTCGCTCACCTTTTCGTAGTGCTGCTGGAAGCCGGCGAACCAGAAGGTCTTGTTCTTGATGATGGGGCCGGAGGCGGTGACGCCCCATTCGTGATAGGTGAACTGGCCGGTGCGGGGGAGCTGTTCGAGGTAGGCGCGGTGGATGAGCTTGCCGTTGGTGTATCGGTCTTCGATGGAGCCATGGAACTGGTTGCCGCCGCCCTTGAAGACGAGGCTGAGCTGGCCGCCGGCGGAGTGGCCGAACTCGGCGGGGGTGCCGGTGGTCCACATTTTGAACTCCTGGATGGAGTCAAGTGAGGCGA
This sequence comes from Acidobacteriota bacterium, assembly GCA_017304135.1. Taxonomy (GTDB): domain Bacteria; phylum Acidobacteriota; class Terriglobia; order Bryobacterales; family Bryobacteraceae; genus JAFLBB01. The sequence continues at coordinate 15,977 of JAFLBB010000002.1, forward strand.
TCATGGTGCGCTGGTAGTCGCCGACCTGGCCGACGGCGGGTTCCTTGCCGCCGACGCCGTCCATGGTGTAGCCGATGGCGCGCTGGCGCTGGCCGACGGCGTGCTGGCCGTTGATGTTGGTCATGCCGGGCATGTAGAGCAGGACGCGGTGGACGAACTTCTGCATGACGGGGAGCTTTTCCACAACCTCGCCATCGAGTACCTGGCCTGAGCCGGCGGTTTCGGTTTCGAGCAGAGGTGGAGTGCCTTCGACCTTGATCGACTCGCTGACGTTGCCGATTTCCAACTGGATGTCGATGCGTGGCGACTCGCTGACGCGGAGAACGACGCCGGAGCGGAGGACGCTCTTGAAGCCGGAGGCTTCGACGCGCAGTTCGTAGGGGCCGGAGCGGAGGTTGGGCAGGTAGTAGGCGCCCTCGGAGGTAGTGGTGGATTCGTAGAGGAAGGATGTATCGGTGTTGCGCGCCGAGACTTTAGCGCCGGGAACGATGGCGCCGCTGGTGTCGGTGACGGTACCGACGATGGTGGCTGTGCCGGTGCTCTGCGCGAGGAGCGCGGGAGCGCAGACGAGGGCCAGGAAGAAACAACGGAGTCGCATGACTACCCCTTTCACGTGGGGCCGGGTGAGATCGGCCCTGCTCAACGGTTGGGGATAGTTCTATCGCAAATGCCCGCTTAAGGCAAGGGGTTACCGCTAAAATTAGTGACCTTTAGTGTCCGGTGTGTGAGCGGGGGCAGGCGGAGCGCCGTGCGCGGGAGCGGCTGTTTCCGCGTGGCCGGCCGCGGGGGCAGGACCGTGAGAGGCCGCACCTTCGCCGTGGGCTTCCACTCCGGGGGGAGGTGTGGTGTTGAGGATCACCGGTCCTGTGGCGCCCCAGTTTTGGGGCCAGCCCATCATGCCGCGCGAGAGGTAATCGCTGAAGGTGATAACGAACAGGAACACAAGCCAGAGGAAGCCCACGCCGACGGTGAGCTTGATGAGCGGCGTGTTGTGCTTGACGTGCATAAACCAGAGCACGACGAGCGAAGCTTTCACGCCGGCGATGGCGAGGGCGACGATGACGTTGGCGCGTCCGAGGTCGACCTTGGCGACGGCGACGGTGAGGAAGGTCAGCGCCATGAGGGCGCCGAAGATGGTGAAGTACATGCTCTTGGGAGCAATATGGTGTTCGTGGTGTTCGCTCATGGTAGTTACGCGATCAGGTAGAGCATCGGGAAGAGGAAGATCCACACGATGTCGACAAAGTGCCAGTAAAGGCCCATGATTTCGATGGGGCCGTAGTATTCCGTCGAGTAGGTGTTGTTGTAGGCCTTCCACATGAAGAAGATGAGCAGGCCGGCGCCGATGATCATGTGGAGGGCGTGCATGCCGGTCATGGCGAAGTACATGGAGAAGTAGATCTGGGCCTGTTCGTTATAGGGCCCGCCCATGTAGAAGTTGGCGCCGGGGACGAGGTGGTGTTTGAACTTGTCGGAGTACTCAACGACCTTTACGCCGAGGAAGACGTTGCCGAGCATGAAGGTGGTGAAGAGATAGCCGAGGACGCCCTTGTTGCGGCCGAGCTGGGCGCAGCGGACGGCAAGCGCCATGGTGAGCGAGGAGCCGATGAGGACAACGGTGTTGAAGGTGCCGAGCGTGACGTCGAGGTGGTGGCTGGCGGCGGCGTAGGCTTCCGGGTACGTGGCCCGGTAGATGGCATAGGCGCAGAAGAGCGCGCCGAAGAAGAGGATTTCCTGGACCAGGAAGACCCACATGCCGAAGGTGGTGGAGGCGTACTGCTGGTTGAGGTCCTCGAACTGGTGCTGGAAGTTCGGGTTGGCGGGGTGGGCGGCGCTGTGATCCAGCACTTGACTAGACATGGTGTTTCACCTCGTGCTCCTCTGCTTCTTCGGGAGCGTATGCGTAGGCTTCCTCGGTGACGATGGGGATTTCCGTGAAGTTTTCCAAGGGAGGCGGCGAGGGAATGGTCCACTCAAGGCCCTTGGCGCCCCAGGGGTTCGCGCTGGCTTTCGGGCCGGCAAACAGCGACCAGACGAAGTAGATCATGGGCAGGGTGTAGCCGATGGCGAGCACGGAGGCGCCGGCCGAGGACATCATGTTCAGGATCTGGAACTCTTCGGGATAAGCATGGTAGCGGCGCGGCATGCCGAGGTAGCCGAGCAGGAACTGGGGGAAGAAGGTGAGGTTGAAGCCGAGGAAGACGAAGATGGCCGAGATGCGGCCGGCGAGCTCGGGATAGGTGCGGCCGGTGATCTTGGGCCACCAGAAGTGGAGGCCGCCGAGGTAACCCATGATGGCGCCGCCGACCATGATGTAGTGGAAGTGGGCCACGATGAAGTAGGTGTCGTGGATGTGGAGGTCGACGGCGACGTTGGCGCAGAAGAGGCCGGTGAGTCCGCCGATGAGGAAGAGGCCGAAGAAGCCGAAGGCGTAGAGCATCGGCGCGTCGTAGCTGATGGAGCCCTTGTAGAGGGTGGCGGTCCAGTTGAAGACTTTGACGGCCGAGGGGATGGCGACGATGAAGGTGAGGATGGAGAAGACCATGCCGGCGTAGACCGACTGGCCGCTGACGTACATGTGGTGGCCCCAGATGATGAAGCCAATCACCGCGATGGAGACGCTCGACATGGCGATGAAGCTGTAGCCGAACACTTTCTTGCGGCTGAAGCAGGTGACCAGTTCGGAGATGACGCCCATGGCCGGCAGGATCATGATGTAGACGGCGGGGTGGGAGTAGAACCAGAACATGTGCTGGAAGAGGATGGGGTCGCCGCCGGTGTTGGGGTTGAAGAAGCTGAAGCCGAAGAGGCGTTCGAGGGCCACCAGGAGGATGGTCATGGCGACGACAGGGGTGCCGAGAATCTGGACGAGGGCGGTGGCGTAGTGGGCCCAGACGAAGAGGGGCAGGCGGAACCAGGTCATGCCCGGGGCGCGCATTTTATGGACGGTGACGATGAAGTTGAGTCCGGTGAGGATGGAGGAGAAGCCGCTGATGAAGGCGCCGAGGGCGGCGGTGATGACGGCTGAGTTGGCGTAGGTGCTGGAGTAGGGGGTGTAGAAGGTCCAGCCGGTGTCGACGCCGCCGGAGAGCATGGAGAAGAGGGTGAAGGCCGCGCCGAGGACGTAGATGTACCAACTGAGGAGGTTGATGCGGGGCAAGGCGAGGTCGCGCGCGCCGATCATGATCGGCATGAGGAAGTTGCCGAGGACGGCGGGGGTGGCCGGGATGAGGATGAAGAACACCATGATGACGCCGTGCATGGTGAACGTCTTGTTGTAAGACTCGGCCGAGAGCAGGTCGCCGCCGGGGGTGATCAGTTCGAGGCGGATGAGGGCGGCGAAGAAGCCGCCGAGCAGCGACATGAAGGTGATGGAGAGCAGGTAGAGCAGGGCGATGCGTTTGTGGTCCTTGGTGAGGAGCCACGACATGACGCCTTTGCCTTTGGTGAGGTAGCTTTCGCCGACGTTTTCGGGCATGGGGAGCGTGTTCACAGCGGAACTCATGGTTAGTTGCCTCCCTTCTTGGCCGCATCAGGCGCGGGAGCGGCGGCGGGGGCCGGCGCGGCGGTCTGTGCGGATTTCGAGAGTGACTTGATGTAGCTGATCACTTGCAGCAGCCCTTCTTCGGAGATTTGGCCCTGGAAGGTCGGCATTTCGATGGCGTAGCCGGACACAATCTTGGCCGAGGGTTTGAGGACGGATTCGCGGAGGTAGCCTTCGTCGGCGATGACGCTCATGCCGTTCTGGAGTTTGACAGGCTTGCCGAAGAGGTCGACGAGAGTGGGGCCGCGGCCGGAGTTGTCGGCCTTGTGGCAGGTGGCGCAGCCGAGGCGGTTGAAGAGGCGTTCGCCGGCCTGCTGCATGGTTTCCCCGCGCACCGAGCCGCTAAGCCAGGCTTCGTAATCGGCCTCTTCCATGACGTAGACCGAGCCGATCATGCCGGAGTGCTGCGTGCCGCAGTATTCGGCGCAGAAGAGGTGATACTTACCGACCTTGTTGGCTTCAAACCACATGGTGGAGTATTGGCCGGGGACGACGTCCTTTTTGATGCGGAAGGCCGGGATGTAGAAGCTGTGGATGACGTCCTCGGTGGTCATGGTGAGCTTCACCGGGCGGTTCAGAGGGACGTGGAGTTCGTTGATTTCGCGGACGCCGCTGGGGTGCTGGATCTTCCACATCCATTGTTTGCCGACGACGAACATCTCCATGGAGTTGGCCGGCGCCTGGTAGTTGCGGAAGAAGACGACCGCGCCGCCGACGAACATGGTCATGGCGAGCAGGAAGGGGATGATGGTCCAGGTCAATTCAAGGGCGATGGAGCCGTGGATGGGCTTGGGCACGTCGGCTTCGCTTTTGCGCTTATAGCGCAGGGCGAAGTAGAGGATGGCCAGCGAGATGCCGACGGCGAAGAACACCGACACCGCAAGAATATAGAGGTAATTCGCGTCCACCCCGGCGGCGCCGGTGGCGGCGCTATCGGGAAACAGTTGCAAGTCTTTCGGCATGATGAGTCTTTCTGCGCTTGTTCTGGATGTAGCAACTAATCCAGAAGGCAATAATCAAGGCGACGGTGCCGCCTCCGGCGAGGCGGAGAAGGGTCATCACGGTCGCGCCGTACTTACCGGTCGTGGGGTCGTAGTGGTAACAGAAGAGAAGAACCTGGTCGACGGGCGAGCCGATGAGGCCGCGGGAGGCTTCGACCATACCCAGCCGCAGGTCGCGCGCCGAGAATTCGACGCCGTAGAAGTACTTCGAGATCTTGCCTTCGGGGGTGAGCACCATGAGGCCGCTCGAATGGGCCCACTGCTTGGTCTGCTCGTCCCAGGCGTATTGGAAGCCGGCGGCGTCGGCGAGGCGCTTCACGTTGGCGGCCGTGCCGGTGAGGAGGTGGGTGCCCTTGGCGATGCCGCCGCGGCGGTAGCGGGTTTCGAGCTCCTGCATTTTGCGGGAGGCGACGGCGGGGGTTTCGGCTGGGTCGAAGCCGACGGTGATGATGTCGAAGTCGTCGCCGGCGCTGAGGTTGGGAATGGCGTTGAGGGCGCGCACGAGGCCGTAGAGGGTCATGTTGCAAAGCATGCGGCACTCGTAATAAACGAAGGCGAGGACGACGGGCTTGCCGCGGAGGAGGCTGCCGAAGGTGCGGCGCCGGCCGCTGGCATCGACCACTTCCGCATCGAGCGGCATCTGCGCGTCGAGCTTCTGTTTGATGGAGACGTCTTTGAGGGGCTCGGGGAGTTTGCCCTCGGCCGTGGGGATGCCGACCATACCGCCCGTCATCGGGCGCATGGCGGTGGGCGTGCCCGGCTGAGCCGACAAGGTGGCGGCGGCGAGCAGGGCGGCGGCGATGAGGGTGGCGTTTTTCATGGATGTTACCGCGCGGTCTTGGCTGCGGCGGCCGGTTTGGCTGCGGGTGTGCCGGGCTTCATGGGCGGGATCTCGAACTTGGGGAGTCCCTTTTCGGCGACCAGTTCCATGGCGCGGGCCACGGGGATGCGGACCACTTTGGCCGACTTATCTTCCCAGGCATAGGTGGTGACAGCGGCCTGTTCCTTGGCGCGGAAGGTTTTCAGGTCCTGCGGTTCGTTCACTTGCAGACGCGCGCCGACGGGGAGCGAGCGCTGGGCTTCCATGGCCGTGGGGGTAGCGTCACTGGCTTCGTTGTAGCCCTTGAGCAGATGGAACATGCCGTACATGAGGGCGATGGCGGTGAAGGTGATGACAAACAGGTAGCTGAGGAATTTCCAGATGGGCGGCGTATGGACGTCGGTGACTTCGTAGCCGGGGTGGCCAGCGGCGTGGTGGTTGGTTTGATGTTCGCTCATGATCCTCCCCTTTCTTAGTGATGTCCGGCCGAGGCGGCCAGCCGGTCAATTTCGGTCGGTTCGAGCGGACGCGCCTTCAACTGGCGGGCAAAGAAGGCGAGCCAGAGGCCGATCAAGGCCATGGGCGCGGCGAGGTCGAGCCAGTGCAGTGAGAAGTGGTCCGGGTTGAAGTTCGGCTGGACGATCCAGGTGAGATCGATGAGCCGGATGACGAGGATGAGGATGGCGATCTTGGACAGCATGCCGGCCTTGCGCTTGTTGAAGCGCATGAGCAGCAGGATGAAGGGCAGGGCCCAGTGGAAGACGATGAGCATGCCGGCGATGACGCCCCAGCCGCCGTGGAGGCGGTGGATGAACCAGGGGATCTCCTCAGGCAGGTTTCCGGACCAGATGATGAGGAACTGGGAGAAGCTCGTGTAGGCCCAGAGCATCGTGAAGGCGAGCATGAGGTTGCCGATGTCGTGGAAGTGGTTGGGCCGGACGAGGCCCTTCATGGGCGCGTGTTCCATGAGGATGGCCAGGCAGATGACGACGAGGGAAAGGGTGGAGAGGGCCTGGCCGACCATAAAGATGACGCCGAAGATGGTGGAGAACCAGTGCGGATCGAGCGACATGGCCCAGTCAATGACGGCGAAGGTGACGGTGAGGGCGAAGACGACGATGCCGGGACCGCTGATGTTGTTCAGGCGGCGCTTGGCGTCGGTGTCGCCGGCGTCCTGTTTCGTGGTGAGGCGGTTGAGGGCGTAGACGAAGAGGCCCCAGACGACGAAGTAAAAGACCGTGCGGCCGATGAAGAAGGGCACGTTGAGGTAGAGCGCCTTGGCCTGGAGGATCTTGTCGGTGGCCACCACTTCCGGGCGGGCCCATTTATAGAGCACGGGCAGGGAGAGCAGGACGGGGATGAACATGACAGCCACCAGCGGCAGGGTGCGCGTGGAGGCTTCGAGGATGCGGCGCATGACCATGCCCCACTGGCCGCCGACGAGGTGGTGGACCATGAGCAGGACGAGCGAGCCGAGCGGCAGGCCGACGGTGAGCAGGAAGCCGGTGAGGTAGCTGCGCATGACCTGGTCGGGATTCGACATGAGGCCGAAGAGGCAGAGGGCGAGGCCGGCGCCGAAAGCGCCGAGACCGACCTGCTGGACGCGGTCGAGGTTGGGTTGCGTGGCGGTTGCTGCGTGGGAGCTCATTGTCCGGAGGCCTCCAGGCGCGCCCGTTCGGCGGGCGGCACGTCATCGAGGGTGGCGGTGCGGCTCAACTGCAGGGCACGCACGTAGGCGATGATGGCCCAGCGGTCGTTCACGGGGATGCGTGAGGCGTAACTGGGCATGACGCCGAAGCCGTTCGTAATGACGTCGAAATAGTAGCCGACGGGTTGCTTGTGCATTTTGTCGGAGTGATAGGTGGGCGGGTGTTTCAGGCCGCGCTGGACGACCATGCCTTCGCCGTCGCCGGAGGCGCCGTGGCAGGGAGAGCAGTAGATGTTGTAGCGGTCCTGGCCGCGGGTGAGCAGGGCTTTGTCGACCTTCACGGGGATGTCGGTGACAAATTCCTTGCTCTCGCGGGCGACCTTGCCGTAGTAAAGCGGGATGTCGTTTTTGAGATAGCCGCGGGCGACGGCGCCTTCGACGGCGGGGCGGGCCGAGCGGCCGTCAGGGAAGAATGTGCTGGCGGCCAGCGGGCGGTAGCGCGGCTGGTCGTGCATGTCCTGGCGGCAGCCGGTGGCGAGCGCGGCGACGGTAACGATGACCGCGAGGGTGATACGTTTAGGCATCGACTTCCATCACCTCCGCGGAGTGTTGCGCGAGGAAGGCGCGCGTGGAACCGGGGTCGAACTTGGGGTCAACGGCTTCGATGCAGAGGAAAAAGCGGTCCTGCGAGGCTCGTTTGAATCGGTCGACGTTGAAGACGGGGTGGTAAGGCTGCGGCAGGCCGTTGAGAGCGAGCATGCCGAAGACGGCGGTGAGGGCGGCGACCAGGACGGTGGTTTCGAAGGTGATGGGGATGAAGGCGGGCCAGGAGTAGTTGGGCTTGCCAGCAACGTTCATCGGGTAGGCCACCATCGTGATCCAGCACATCAGCCCGAAGCCGCCGATGCAGCCGATGAAGCCGCCGAGCAGGACGAGCGAGGAGATTTTGGTCGGCTTCTGGCCGAGGGCTTCGCTCAACCCGTGGACGGGGTAGGGCGTGTAGGCGTCCATCTTGCGGTAACCGGCGGCGTGGGCGGCGGCGGCGGCTTTGATGAGTTGCTGATGGTCGTCGAATTCGGCCATCATGCCGAAGGTTTTGGGGGCTTCCACGGCGGCGTGCGACATGGGTTAGTGGCCTCCTTCCGATTCCGGCCGCGCCTTGGCGGCGGGCACGAGGAGCTTCATTTCGAACATGGCGATGGAGGGCAGGAGCCGCACGAAGAGGAACATCAGAGTGAGGAACAGGCCGATGGTTCCGGCGAAGAAGGCTTCGTCGAAGATGGTCGGCGTGTAGTAGCCCCAGCTGGCGGGGATAAAGTCGCGGTGGAGGCTGACGACGATGATGACCCAGCGTTCGAGCCACATGCCGACGCTGACGATGTTGGAGATGATCCAGACGAGCAGCAGGTTGCGGCGGTATTTCTTCCACCAGAGGATCTGCGGGGCGAGGCCGTTGCAGAAGATGAGCGCCCAATAGCTCCAGGCGTAGGGCCCGGTGAAGCGGTTCATGATCACCGCTTTCTCGTACTCGTTGGCGCTGTACCAGCCGAAGAAGACTTCGAGGAAGTAGCCGTAGACGACGATGATCCCGGTGGCGAGCATCACCTTGCACATGTTCTCGATGTGGTGCATGGTGATGAAGTCTTCGAGCTTGTAGAAGGCCCGCATGGGGATGGCGAGCGTGAGCACCATGGCGAAACCGGCGAAGATGGCGCCGGCGACGAAGTAGGGCGGGAAGATGGTGGTGTGCCAGCCGGGGATGATGCCGATGGCGAAGTCGAACGACACGATGGTGTGGACGCTGACGACGAGCGGCGTGGAGAGGCCGGCGAGCAGGAGGTAGGCCATTTCGTAGCGCTGCCAGTGGTCGGCCGAACCGCGCCAGCCCATGGAGAGGGCGCCGAAGATGTAGCGCGAGACGGTGTGTTTGGCTTTGTCGCGCAGGGTGGCCAAGTCAGGGATGAGGCCGACGAACCAGAACAGGGCGGAGACGGTGGCGTAGGTGGAGACGGCGAAGACGTCCCAGAGCAGCGGGCTGCGCGGTTGCGGCCACATGCCCATGGTGTTGGGGTAGGGCAGCATCCAGTAGGCGAGCCAGGGGCGGCCGGTGTGCATCAGCGGATACATGCCGGCGCAGGCCACGGCAAACAGCGTCATGGCTTCGGCGAAGCGGTTGATGGAGGTGCGCCATTCCTGTTTGAGGAGCAACAGAATGGCCGAGATGAGCGTACCGGCGTGGCCGATGCCGATCCACCAGACGAAGTTGATGATGTCGAAGCCCCAGCCCACGGGAACGTTTGGCGCCCAGACGCCGATGCCCTTGAAGAGGAGGAAGTACATCGCCACACCGAGCAAGCTGGCCAGGGAGGCCGAGAAGAGGAAGCCGATGACCCATTCCTTGTGGATTTTGGTCGTCAGCACCAGTTCCGAGATCTTGTCGGTGACGGTGGTGTAGTCGTGGCCGGGCCCGATGACCGGGTCCTGGGCGATGCCGACTGCGATTGGTTTTTGAACCAGTTCCTTGTCCATGTGGTGATCCGTAGCTGGTTTATCCGTGCGAAGGAGCGGGCGCCTTGGGCGCGGCAAGCTCCGGATTCGGGTTGCGCACCCGCGCCAGGAATTCCGTGCGCGGACGCGTATTCAGGTCGCCCAGCAGCTTGTAGTTGCGGGCATTGCGGCGCGACCTGGTGATTTTTGAATTGGGGTCGTTGAGGTCGCCGAAAGTGATGGCCTCGGTGGGGCAGACCGACTGGCAGGCGGTGATCACTTCGCCGTCCCTGATCTTGCGGCCTTCTTTTTCAGCCTCGATGCGGGCGGAGTTGATGCGCTGCACGCAGTAGGTGCACTTCTCCATCACGCCGCGGCTGCGGACGGTGACGTTGGGGTTGCGCAGGGCTTCGAGCGACTGCGTGTCCCAATCGCTATAAAGGAAGAAGTTGAAGCGGCGGACCTTGTAGGGGCAGTTATTGGAGCAGTACCGCGTGCCGATGCAGCGGTTGTAGACCATCTGGTTGAGGCCTTCTTCGGAGTGGGTGGTGGCGGCCACCGGGCAGACGCCTTCGCAGGGGGCGTTTTCGCAGTGCTGGCAGGCGAGCGGCTGGTGGTAGATGCCGGGGTCGTCGGGGTCGCCCTCGTAGTAGCGGTCGATGCGGATCCAGTGCATTTCGCGGCCGCGGAGGATTTCGCTCTTGCCGACGACTGCGATGTTGTTTTCCGCGTGGCAGGCGATGGTGCAGGCGTTGCAGCCGGTGCAGGCGCTCAGGTCGATGGCCATGCCCCACTTGTAGCCCTTGTACTCGAAATCCTCGTAGAGCGACATGGGAGGATGTTCGTGGCCCCAGAGCTGGGGGTCCTTTTCAAAGTCGGCCACGTTGGCGACGCGGATGATATCGCGGCCTTCCATGGAGTGGTGCTCCTGGGTGGTGGCGAGGCGGAAGGTGTCGCCGGTCTTGGCGATTTCCAGGCCGGAGCTGATGTAGGGCGCGGCCGAGGTGCGGATGGCGCCGGCGTTGTAGCCGATGCGGTTGCCGATGCGGCCGACGCGGGTGCGGCCGTAGCCGAGGGTGACGGTGACGCTGTCGGCGGCGTGGCCGGGCATGATCCAGATGGGGGCCTGGACGCGGCGGCCGGCATGCTTCAGCTCGACGAGGTCGCCGTTGCCGAGGCCGAGTTTGGCGGCGGTGGAGGAACCGATGTAGGCGGCGTTGTCCCAGGTGATGCGGGAAATGGGCTTAGGGAGTTCCTGGAGCCAGCCGTTGTTGGCGAAACGGCCGTCGTAGACCGAGCCATCAGGGCGGAAGTTAATTTCGAGTCCACTGCCGGCCTTGGGGGCGGGCAGGGCGGCGGCGAGGTCGGCGCGGACGGCAACGGTCTTGGCCGGGAGGGCCGAACCGGCGAGGATGCCATCGTGGAGAGCCTTGCGCCAGTTGTCTTCAAAGGGCGCGGCGATGAGCGCGTTGGACTGGTAGTGCTCGCGGATGGCCTGGTAAGAGGTGACCTCGGGGCGGCCGAGGAGCACGGACATGATTTCGATAGCCGAGTGGCTGCCGTAGATGGGCGCGATGAGGGGCTGGGCGATGGTGATGGTGCCATCGAAGGCGCGCAGGTCGGTCCAGGTTTCGAGCGAATGCGTATCGGGGACGTGCCACTGGCAGAGGGCCGAGGTTTCGTCGTCGTAGAGGCCGAGGCGGACACGCGTGCCCACCTTCTTCATGGCGGTGGCGAAGTCGAGATCGGCCGGGGCGGTGTAAACCGGGTTGCCGCCGAGGATGATGAGCGTCTTCACCTTGCCCGCGTTCATGTCGGCGACGAGTTGTTGCAGGCTCTCAAAGCCGGGGGCGGTGTTGATTTCGACCGGATCGGTGAAGCTGACCGTCTTGCCGATGTTACCGAGGGCGGCATTGATGGCGTGGGCCAGGGCGTGGACGGCGGGCGGCTGGCAGTCACCGGCGATGACGGCCGAAGCGCCGGAGTGGGCCTTGAGGTCGGCGGCGACCTTCTTTACCCAGTCGGCGGAGACTTTGGTGGTGGCCGCGCCGGCGTTGACGCCGAGTTCGGCGGCCAGGGCGCGGGCGTAGCTTTCCACTTCCGCCGAAGCGAGCGGCAGGCGGTGGTCGGCGATGGAGCCGGTGGAGGTGGGACAGGACTCGACGACGTAGAGGCGGTTTAGCTTGGGGGCCTCGGCATGGGCCGGAGCGGCGGCGTGAGTGTCGGCGGCCGGAGCAGTGTGCGCGGCAGCGGCCGGAGCAGCATGCGAAGCAGCGGCGGGGGCGTGCGAAGAGCCGTGGGCCGATTCCTTCCATAGCTTGCGGCGGCGGCCAAAGTCCTTGGCATAGCGGACCGCGCCGGGACCGTGGGTAAGGAAGTCGGCGTCGAGGGAGAGGATGACGTCGGCGGCGGCGAGGTTGTATTGCACGCTGGCGGGCTGGCCGAAGGCAAGCTGGGCGCCGGCGCGGGCGTTGTCGGTGCCGACCGAATCAAACTGGTGCCATTTGGCCTGGGGCAATTCGGCGAGCAGCTTCTTCATCTGCGCGGCGAGTGTGGGCGAGGTGGTGTTCTCGGTGAGAATGCTCAGGCCGGCGCCCTTGTTGGCGAGCGCTTCTTCCCGGATGAGCCCCATGGCCGTCACGAAAGCGGGCCAGGTGGAGATGCGTCCGTTGCGGAGCAGGGTCTGCGAGCGGTCCGGATCGTAGAGGACAAGGGGGGCGGCCTGGGCGTAGATGTCGGTGCCGCCGAGGCTGGCCGGATGGAGGTCATTACCTTCCACCTTGGTGGGGCGGCCGAGGTGGCTTTCGACGAGCACGCCCTGGGCGTAGCCGTTCAGCGTGACCGCGGAGGCATATTTGAGCGACTTGCCGGCGACGAAATCCTCGGGGGCCTGGACGTAGGGGACGATCTTTTCTTCTGGCTGTTTGGTGCAGGCGGTGAGGCCGGCCAGGCCGAGCGAAGCGCCGAGGAGCTGGAGCATGCGGCGGCGGCCGACAGAGTCGGACCAGGTGGAGGCCCCGTCGGGGAATTCGTTGGAGGCCCAGCGCTGGAACTCAGAGGTGCCGGAGAGCTCTTCGAGGCTGCGCCAGAAGCGCTGGCCGGTTTGTCCGGCGACGCGATTGCGCATCGCCTCGAGGGCAGCCTGCGAGTCTGCCGCGGCGGCGGCCTGGGCGGCAGCCGGGCTCAGGGCGATCTGAACAAGAGGGGTGTGCTGTGATGTCGACATCGCGGTTACCGGTGGCAGATCGAACAGTCGGTGAGTTTGCGGACCTTATATTCGGCCACAAGCTTGGCGCCCAGCTCGGCCTGATTGCCGGCGGGCTTGTACTCCATGTTGAAAACCTGGTCTTTGGGCCGGATGTATTTTTCCGGGGCGCGGTGGCAATCGAGACACCACTCCATGAGGAGGGTGTTTTCCTTCCACACCATAGGCATTTTGTCGACCTGGCCGTGGCAGGTCTGGCAGCCCATGCCCTTGGTGACGTGGATGCTGTGGTTGAAGTAGACGTAGCCGGGCAGGTCGTGGACGCGGTTCCATTGGATGGACCGGCCCGAGCGCCAGCTTTCGCGGACGGGTTCGAGAATGGGAGCTTCGCTCCAGATTTGCGAGTGGCAGCCCATACACACTTCCGTGGATGGGATCCCGGCCGAGGAGGAAACCTCAACAGAACTATGGCAGTAACGGCAGTCCATGCCCACGCCGCTGACGTGGTGTTTGTGCGTGAACATAACGGGCTGATCCCGAGGCACATTCACGTCGGTGACGTACGACGTCCGTTCAATGTTGTTGAGGATACCGCCCAGACCGAGAGCGACACCGAGGCCGGCAATCACGCTGGCCTTCGCGAATGTATTGGCTCCCGGGCGGAATAACTGGGACACGCCTCACCCCCTACCGATAGTCCTGGGACACCTTCGATGTGGGGCTTGACGAGACGCCAAGCCGAGACAGTTGGATTCACATCGCCCGCTTGTGGAGCCAGCACAAAACAACAGAGCGCACGCTGCCCACAAGGGTTGCCCAGGCAAGTTGCTAGTATTACACAGCCTCGAAAATCAGTCTAGTTGAACAGGAAATATTCTCGTCCCCGTTGCAAGTAAGTCGTTGTATTCTTTGACGATAAAATTTCTTGTGTGACAGCAATCGACGCACCTGGAGGAGGCGGGACGGCCGCACATTTAATAGACCCTGTAGTAGTGGCGGACATCGGGCAGCTTGTTGCGCAGGTTGTAGCCGTAGCGCAGGAGCGGGTAGGAGGTGCCGCCGGCGTTGCCTTCGACGCAGTGGAAGCCGAGGGCGGGATCGTAGTTCGGGTCGAGGACGATGAAGTGGTGGCTGGAGTCGCCACGGACGGCGATGTCGCCGCGGGTGAGGCCGTAGTTGCCTTCGACGCGGACGATGTCGCCGCTGCCGAGGTCCTGAATGCCGCGGGAGATGATCCAACGGACTTTGGCGCCGGCGTGGATGAGGCAGTAGGTGGCGAAGATGCCGCACCAGGAGACGGTAGGGTCGTAGGCTTGGAAGCCCTGGTGTTTTTCGTCGAGGGGTGGCGGCCAGGCGCTGTTGCAGCCGCGGAAGAAGGTGTTGAGTTCGTCGTTGGACGGGGTGCGCTCACACATCGAGCCGTCCTCGGTGATGCTGTGCTTGACGAGGGTGAGTGCGAATTCGATGAGGTCGTTGGCCAGGTACATGGGTCGTGCTCCCACTTCTGGCTGGAAGTCTGCTGGCTGGCGGAGGTGGGCGGCTCGGGAGGTTAGAGCGCGTGTTCGGCCGCTACCTTTTCGTTTAATTCTATGCCCAGGCCGGGGCGGTCGGGGACGCGGAGGAGGCCTCCTTTTTCGAAAACCTCGGGGGGATGGATGAGGTCGCCGCGCCATGGGACTTCGCCGTAGCCGAGTTCAAGGATGAGGAAGTTGGGCATGGCGGCGCAGACCTGGGCTTGTGCCATGTTGCAGACAGGGCTTGCGGGGCCGTGGGGGGCGACGGGGAGCCCGGCGGCTTCGCTCATGGCGCCGATTTTGCGCAGTTCGAGCATGCCGCCGCAATACTTCACATCGGGCATGGTGATGTCGACGGCGTTGCCCTTTATATAGGGATAGAAGTTCTTCGTGCCGAAGATGGATTCGCCGCCGGCGGTGGGCATGGCGATCTTCTCGTTGAGTTCGGCGAGGCCGGGGATGCCGCGGCAAATTTCTTCGAACCAGAAGAGCTTGGAGGGTTCGAGGCGTTTGGCGACTTCGAGGCCTTCGGCGACGTTGAAGTTGGAGTGGCCGTCGACGAGGAGGTCGCCCGAGGGACCGAGGACTTTGCGCACCGCTTCGACGCAGGCGATGCCGCGGTCGGTGCCTTCCTTGCGGGCGGGTTCGGTTTTGGGGAGGCCGTCGAAGCTGGCCATTTTGATGGCGGTGAAGCCGTCGCGGACGGCGGGTTCGGCGAGCTTGGCGAAGCCTTCAGGGTTGCGGTCAAAGGTGGCGCGGTTGATGTTGGCGTAGTTGCGGATGGTGGGGTGGAGCTTGCCGCCGAACAGCGCCCAGCAGGGGAGGCCGACGGCTTTGCCCTGGAGGTCCCACATCGCCTGCTCGATGGCGCTGAAGGCGACCGAGCCGTTGCGGCCCTTGGCTTCGGCGGTGGCGATGAGGTCGCGGCGGTAGAGCTCGACGTCGAAGGGGGAGCGGCCTTTGGCTTTGGAGAAGAACTCGGCGATGAGGTTGATGACGTTCTGGTCGCCGCCGCCGTGGGAGGCGTCGCCGAGGCCGGTGAGCCCGTTGGAGGCCTTGACGCGGAGCAGGACCCAACCGCCGCGCTGGTTCACTTTGACGCGGAAGATTTCGTAGGACTCGATGGTGAGTTGGGGCGCGGCTTTGAGGAAGGGGACGGCGAAAGGCGCGGCAAAGGGCGCGGCGAGGGAGGTGAGAAGCTGGCGTCGATTCATGGGGGAGTTCCGTTTCGTGATGCTATCATCACGGCGCATGGACGTGTCGGAGATTTGGCCGTTTGTGAAGATGGCGGCGGTGGTGGTGGGGAGTGCGCTCGCGTTTTGGCTGGCGCGGCGGTTGCGGAGCGGGTGGGTTCGGATTCCGGCGCGGGTACTGGCTGCGGGTACGACCACGATCAGCCTGATTTTGGTGGTGCTGCTCGCGGCGCTCGAACAGGACTGCTCGGGTGCGAGCTCCGGCACTATGGTCACCGGATGCTGAGCACGTGGCACTGCTCAGGTGGGGTGTCCAGGGAGCGGTGGGGCCAGACGTAGGGCATGTGGGTGTTCGCTCGCGTGGCCGATTTACGGCGGAGTGGGTATTCGCCGGCGAGGGCGTTTCGGAGAAAGCGCCCGAGGTGCGCTGGCTAGGGAACTCACGATTGGAGATCCGCTACTGGCATGCGCGGGTATACCGGCATCGCTGCGGCCAGCGCATCGAGGGCGTCGAGATTGTCTGCGTGAAGGTTACCCCTACCAGTTCGTGATGCTGCCATCCGGCCGCTTGTAGATGGGGATGGGCTTGTTGAACTTGGTCACTTCCGTGATCAGCTTCATCTTGCTGGTGTCGACTTCGACGCCGAGGCCGGGGCGGTTGACGGGCCACATCTTCCCGTTGCGGTGATCGAAGTGGCGCGTGAGGTGGGGCAGGCCACCGGCAAAGAGGTTGGACATCTCCATCACGGCGGGGCCGCCGAAGGAGCCGCAGACGTGGACGAGCGAGGCTTCGGCGATGGGTCCGGTGAAGTGGGGGACGAGGCCGACGTAGTGGGTTTCGCAGAGGGCGGCCTGTTTGACGAGTTCGGTGATGCCGCCGGAGTTGGGTAGCGTGATGCGGTTGAAGTCGATGAGGCGGCCTTCGATGAGTTCGTTGATGTCCCAGCGGTCGCCGAACTGTTCGCCGACGGCGATGGGGACCTTGACGAGCTTGCGGAGTTCGCGATAGACGCCGGGGTTTTCGCTGCGCACGAGGTCTTCGCAGAAGAAGGGCTCGAGCGGTTCGAGGAGGGTGGAGAGGCGGACGGCGTCGGCGAAGTCGAGGCGGGTGTGATAGTCGATGGCCCATTCGCCGCCGGCGGATTTCACGCCTTCGTAAAGCTCTTTGCAGTGCTCGTGGGTGCGGTTCACTTCCTTGCGGGAATCGAAGACGCCGTTGTCGCCGGGTCCGGTGACGCCGGTGCGGTAGGCGCGGTAGCCGGCCTTGATGCAGGCGGCGCCGGCTTCGCGGATGGTTCCTTTGTGGGGGAAGCCGGTGGAGTAGCATTCGACGTATTCACGCGTGAGGCCGCCCAGGAGTTCATAGACGGGCACGTCGAGGGCTTTGCCTTTGAGGTCCCAGAGGGCGAGGTCGAGGGCGCCGATGGCATGGAGCTTTTCGCGGCCGGGCGGGTAGAAGAAGTTGCGGTACATCCATTGCCAGAGGTGCTGGATGCGGGAGGGGTCTTCGCCGATGAGGAGTCCGGCGCACTGCTCGATCATCTGTTTGGATCCGCCTTCGCCGATGCCCGTGATGCCGGCGTCGGTGTGGATCATGACGACGTCCATGTTCTGGTTGAAGATGGGGCGGTTCACCGGGGATTCCCAATAGGAGATCTTGGTGATCTTCATCTTCTTGAGGGCGGCGTTGGCGCGGCTCAACAGGGTGCCGGAGCCGAACAGGGCGGTTTGCAGCAGGGAGCGTCGGGAAAGCATGAGTGGCAATATACTAAAGTCGAGTTCCCTCATGCGCGTCATTGCCTTACTTGTCTTCGCCTCTTCTGTCTTCACGGCTGCCGTGCAGGCGGCCGATTATGTGACCGATGTGCAGCCGGTGCTGCGGCGTCGTTGTTCGGGCTGCCACGGGGCGGCGATGCAGAACAACGGCTTCCGTGTGGACCATGCGGCGTCGATGTTGAAGGGCGGCTATTCGGGCAAGGCGATTGAGCCGGGCAAGGCCGATGAATCGCTGCTGGTGAAGCGCGTCACGTCGGACAAGAAGGAGTTTCAGATGCCGCCGGCGGGGCCGCGTTTGACGGCGGCCGAGGTGGAGGCGGTGAAGGCGTGGATCGCGGCGGGGGCGAAGGTGCCGGAGAGCCTGCTGTCACAGCCGTTGCCTCGAAGACAGTCAGACCACTGGGCGTTTCAGCCTTTGAAGAAGCCCGTGCCGCCGCAGGTGGCTGGAGCGCGGTCGGCGATTGATGCGTTTGTGCTGGCGCGGTTGAGCAAAGAGGGCGTGGCGGGGTCGCCCGAGGCGTCCAAGGCAACACTGCTGCGGCGGGTGTCGCTCGATCTGACAGGGCTGCCGCCGACTGTGGATGAGATCCGTGAGTTCCTGGCCGATACGCGGCCGGATGCGTATGAGCGGCTGGTGGACCGACTGCTGGAGTCGCCGCATTATGGCGAGCGCTGGGCGCGGCACTGGCTCGACCTGGCGCACTATGCCGATTCCGACGGCTATGAGAAGGACCTGACGCGGCCGCATGCGTGGCGGTATCGCGACTGGGTGATCCAGGCGTTGAATGCGGACATGCCGTTTGACCGGTTCACGGTGGAGCAGTTGGCCGGCGACCTGTTGCCGGACCGCAGCACGTCAACGGAGATCGCGACCGGTTTTCTGCGGCAAGTGTTGACGAATCGCGAGGCGGGCGTGGATCGCGAGGAGACGCGCTTTGAGCAACTGGTGAACCGCACGAACACGGTGTCGACGGCGTGGCTGGGATTGACGACCGGATGCGCGCAGTGCCACGACCACAAGTACGATCCGATTTCGCAGAAGGACTACTATGCACTGCTGTCGTTCTTTGACCGTTCGGATGAGCAGATGATCGATGCTCCGGTGCCGGGGCAGTTGGGCCCGTACCTGGCGGCTCTGCCGGAGTACAAGGCGAAGCGGGCGGAGTTGCTGAAGAAGTATGAGGTGGCGCCGCTGCTGGCTGAATGGGAAGGACACATGCGGACGGCGATGGAGAAGCCGGGCTCGCAGGCTGAGTATGACTTCCAGTTGACCTCGATGAAGGCGATGGTGGACGGGGCGCAGAAGATCCTGCGGAAGACGCTGGAGCAGCGGACGGAGCGCGAGCGGGAGACGATTGAGGATTACTTCATTCGTAGCGTCGGCCTGGCGCCGGGGATGGACAAGGAGAAGATGGGGCGGTTGAGAGAGGCGCGCAAGGAACTGGCGGAGTTGGAGAAGGCGCTGCCGCGGCCGTCGCAGGCGATGGTGATGCTGTGGGACGAGAGCGCGCCGAAGACGCGGATTCGCGTGAAGGGGCAGTGGAACAAGCCGGGTGTGCCGGTGGATGCCGATGTGCCGGGGGTGTTGCCGTCGATCGGGTCGACGCAGGCGACGAGGCTGGAACTGGCGAAGTGGATGGTGCGGGCCGACAATCCGCTGACGCCGCGAGTGATTGCGAACCGCATCTGGCAGGAGTATTTCGGGCGCGGGCTGGTGAGGACGAGCGAGGATTTTGGCAAGACGGGCGACCGGCCGACGCATCCGGAACTGCTGGACTGGCTGGCGGCGGAGTTCCGTGATTCCGGTTGGAGTATGAAGAAGCTACACCGGACGATTGTGACGAGCGCGACGTACAAGCAGTCGTCGAACGCGCGGCCGGAGTTGCGCGAGCGCGACCCGGAGAACACGTTGCTGGCGCGGCAGCAGAGGCTGCGGCTGGCGGCGGAGACGATTCGCGACACGGCGCTGCGCGTGAGCGGGCTGTTGAATTCAAGCGTGGGCGGGCCGAGCGTGAAGCCGCCGCAACCGGCGGGCGTGGAGCAGTTGACCTATGCGAACAACAACAAGTGGGTGGCCAGCACGGGGCCGGACCGTTACCGGCGGGGCTTGTACATTCACTTCCAGCGCACGGCGCCGTATCCGATGCTGATGAATTTCGATTCACCGGATTCGACGGTGGCCTGTTCGCGGCGGACGCGCTCGAACACGTCGCTTCAGGCATTGAACCTGATGAACGATGAGGTGTTCCACGAAGCCGCGGCGGCGCTGGCTTGGCGCGCGGAGAACGAAGCGGCCGCCGGCGACCGGCTGGCTTATGCGGCCAAACTCGCCTGGGGCCGTGAGGCGACCGAGCGCGAGAAGGCGCGGTTGGCGAAGTTGATGGACGAGATGGCGGGCGAGAAGCCGCTGGTGGCCGTGTGCCGCGCGCTGCTCAATACCGATGAATTTATTGTGAGGCCGTAATGAGAGACCTGCGCGATTTCCAGATTTTGCGTTCGCGGCGGAAGCTGCTTCATGAGATGGCGGGCGGCGTCGGGGCGCTGGCGCTGGGTGATCTGTTTGCCCGCAGCGGCTATGCGGCGGGGGCCAAGCGGAGCGATCCGCTGGCGCCAAAGGCTTCGCATTTCCCGGGCAAGGCGAAGAGCGTGATCTTCCTCTTTATGGAGGGCGGTCCGAGCCAGATGGACCTGCTCGATCCGAAGCCGGAGTTGAAGAAGTATCACGGGCAGGCGGCGCCGGCGTCGATCACCTCGCAATTGCAGCTGGCATTCACCAAGCCGAACGCGGCGATTCTGGCGAGCGCGCGTGAGTTCAAGAAGTACGGGCAGTCGGGGCTGGAGTTCAGCGACTGGCTGCCGTACACGGCACAGAACGCCGACGACATGTGCGTCGTGCGGTCGATGTATTCCGAGGCGTTCAACCATCACCCGGCGCAGTTGATGTTGTTCACGGGAACGCAGCAGTTCGGGCGGCCGACGATGGGCGCGTGGACGATTTACGGACTGGGGAGTGAGAGCGAGAGCCTGCCGGGGTTTGTCGTGTTGTCGTCGGGTGTGGGCACTTCGGGCGGGGCGACGAATTTTTCGAGCGGCTTTCTGCCGTCCACGTATCAAGGCACGCAGCTGCGGAGTTCGGGCGATCCGATTCTCTATCTGTCGAATCCACAGGGGGTGAGCGGGCGCGGGCAGAAGGCGGTGTTTGACGCGGTGAAGGACCTGAACCAGGCCAAGCTCGACGAGACGGGCGACGAGGAGATTGCGGCGCGGATGGCGAGCTATGAGCTGGCCTACCGCATGCAGACGGCGGGTCCGGAGCTGACCGATTTGTCGAAGGAGTCGCCCGAGACGATGGAGATGTACGGGATCAACGACGAGAAGACGAAGCAGTTTGGCACGAACTGTCTGCTCGCGCGGCGGCTGGTGGAGCGCGGCGTGCGGTACATCATGCTGATGGATGCGTCGTGGGATTCGCATACGAACCTGAACACGAAGTTGAAGGAGAACTGCGCGAAGACGGACCGCGGCGCGGGGGCGCTGATCAAGGACTTGAAGCAGCGCGGGCTGCTCGATTCGACTCTGGTGGTGTGGGGCGGCGAGTTCGGCCGCACGCCGGTGAGCGAGATCCGCAACACAGCCGAGGCCGACAACGCCGGGCGCGACCATCATCCGATGGCGTATTCGATGTGGCTGGCCGGGGGCGGCATCAAGGGCGGGCAGGTGGTCGGCAAGACCGATGACCTTGGGTTCTTCATCACCGAGGACAAGGTGCACGTGCACGACCTGCAGGCGACGATGATGCACTGCCTGGGTTTTGACCACACGCGATTGACCTACCGCTTCATGGGCCGCGATTTCCGGCTCACGGATATTCACGGCAACGTTGTGAAGAAGATGCTGGCGTAGAGGGGCCGCGGGCGTGGCGCGTGGGCATGGCGCGCGCTACGGCGCGACGCAGAGTTCGAACTCATCGCTGGCATGGAGGCCGGCGATGGACACCTTCACGTTGCCGTAAAGTCCACCTTCGCCACAGGGCGGAAGGGCGGGCGAGGCGGGCAGAGGCGGCATGGTGAAGTGCACCTGGTAGACGCCGTAGGCTGTGGTGAGGGAGACGCCGTCGGGTGCCTGGGCCCAGAAAGCGGGTCCGCCGGCGACGGAGAAGCGGAGGGTGAAGGGCTGAATGGTGAGTCCTGGTTTGAAATCGATGGGAGCGCCGGGCGCGGGTTTGGTGAGGCCCATGCCATAGGCGAAGGCAACGAGGGGTTCGCCGGGACTCACAGGAAGGCCGGGACGGATGAGGCCGCCACGGGGCTTGACGACGGCGGCGGTGCAGGCGGAGAGGGTTTCACCTCCGAAGACGCTGTAGTAGACAAGGCTGTCGTCGCACGATGTGATGATGTGCGGGCGGTCGGTGACGGCGCGCACGGGGATGTGGCCGAGAAGGCGGCCGTCGTCATAGACCTCAATGGCGGCGTAGGTGGTGGCAGGTGCGAGTTCGGCCAGTTCGAAGGGGATCTGGAGCGTCAGGTTGGTGACGGGGGCGCAGGAGGGGGCTCCGCCGAGACAGTGGGTTTGACTGGCGCCAAGAATGCGAATGGTCACGGGCTGGCGGAGGGGCACGCGTTGTCCGGTTTCGACAAGCCGAGCGGTGAGGCCTGCCAGAGGCCGGCCGAAGAGGGCATCGGGACCAGGATCGCCGGCAGCGGGCGCATTGAGGCGGGCCGCGGCGCCATAGAGGGAGACGATCATCACCTGGCCGGGAGCGGCGTCGATTGAGGGAGGGGTGTTGCGGTAGCCGGCGCCTGCGAGGATCTGCGGAAGGGGCTGGGCGAGGGCGGCGGAGGTGACGAGGACGGCGATCAGGGTGGTTCGCATGTCACTGAGAAAGACCCTGAAGGCGCGGAAAAAGTCTGGCCTCGTAGAATAATGGGGGTCATGCGATTGGTTCTGCTGGGAATTCTGTTGTTGCCGGTGTTCGCGGCCGAGGTGGGTCCGGAGCGGGGGGCGCTGCTGGTGGTGGGCGGCGGTGAGTTGGGT
Organism: Acidobacteriota bacterium; assembly: GCA_017304135.1. Lineage (GTDB taxonomy): Bacteria > Acidobacteriota > Terriglobia > Bryobacterales > Bryobacteraceae > JAFLBB01. The sequence continues at coordinate 38,199 of JAFLBB010000002.1, forward strand.
GAGGAAATCCGGCGGACATTCCTCGAGTTGGCGGGGGGGAAGGGCACGGCGCTGGTGGTGATTCCGACGGCGGGCGAGGAGGAGCGCTATGGGCAGAATCATCGGGATGCCGAGATGTGGCGCGGGGTGGGCTTTGGAGAGGTGACGGTGCTGCACACGCGGGACCGGGCGGTGGCGGATACCGAGAGCTTTGCCGCGCCGCTGCATGGGGCGCGGGCGGTTTGGTTCTCAGGCGGTCGACAGTGGCGGCTGGTGGATAGCTACCGGGGCACGCGGACGGAGCGGGAGATTGCGGCGGTGCTGGCGCGGGGCGGAGTGATTGGGGGGACGTCAGCAGGAGCGACGATTCAGGGATCGTACCTGGTGCGCGGGGCGCGGGAGGGGAACGCGATCATGATGGCGCCGGGGTATGAGGAGGGATTTGGGTATTTGCGGAACGCGGCGGTGGACCAGCATTTGATCGCCCGGAAGCGGGAGCGCGACCTGCTGCCGGTGGTGGCGCGGTTTCCGAAACTGCTTGGGTTGGGCATCGACGAAGGGACGGCGCTGGTGGTGCGGGGCGACCGGGCGCGGGTGATTGGGGTGAGCAAGGTGGCCGTGTACGAACATGCGTCGCGGGCGGCGGAGGGGTACTATTTTCTGGAGGCGGGCGAGGAGTTTGACCTGCGGCTGCGGCGGAGGGTGGGGGCGCTGCAGGGTGCGGGGGGCGTGAAGTAGACTATAATGCTGATGTAAGGAGGCCGCATGAGATCCATTGGCGTCCCTGAGCTGATCATCATTCTGGGCATTGCCGTGCTGCTGTTTGGCGGGCGGAAGATTCCGGAAGTGGCCAAAGGCTTGGGCGAAGGCATTCGCAACTTCAAGAACGCCTTGAAGAGCGAGGACAAGACGGAAGAGAAGAAGCAGGCGTAAGCGGCCTTGCATGCCCGCCCCATCGCAATTTGAGGGGCGCGAGCGACCATACAATTTCCAAACAAAGAACCCCCGCGACATGCGCCGCGGGGGTTTTCGATTGTCTGGAGGTTAGAACAACCGGGAGAAGACTACTTCTTTTTCGGCGGGACGATGGCGTCTTTGCACGCCTTGGCGATGCGGAACTTCACCACCTTCTTGGCGGGAATCTTGATCGCTTCGCCGGTGGCGGGGTTGCGGCCCATGCGCGCCTTGGTGTCGCGCAGGACCAGCTTGCCCAAGCCGGGGAGGGTGAACATCTTGTTCTTCTTGGTTTCGGTGATGGCGACCGCGGCGATGGTGTCGAGGGCCGCTTTGGCCACCTTGTTGGACACGCCGATGGTTTCCGCCAGTTTCTTCACCAACTGAGCTTGCGTCATCTTCTTGCTTTCGGCCATGGATGCTCCTTACTATCCCAATGAACTTACCGTACGGCTGGTTCCCGCTGCCGCCAGCCGAGGAGGCGGCGTGGCCATCCAGCGCGAAACATAATCGGACGGATTTGTTTTGCGCTCTCAGGATAACGGAAGCAATAGCGGCTGTAAAGAGAGATGTGGGCGCGGAAGGGCGTTTTTATGGGGTTTTTTTCGTTTGAGGGGCGTGGGGAGGGCCAAAATCAGGGGTTTGCGGTGTCGTGGGGGGATGAAAGCGCCTGATAAAGGTCTCTTTTGCCGATGCCGTGGCGGCGGGCGACGGTTTTGATGGCATCCATGCGGGGTGTGCCGCGGGCGATTTCGGCTTCGACCTCGGCGGCGAGATCGGCGGGGGCGGCGGGGACCTCCGGGGGCGCTTCGCGGTCGACGACGAGGGTGAATTCGCCTTTGATGGAGCCGCGCGCGGCCAGCGTCGCGCGGACTTGGGAGATGGTTCCGCGGAGGAACTCCTCGTGGAGCTTGGTGAGTTCGCGGGCGGCGGCGATGCGGCGGTCGCCGAGGACGGCGCGGAGTTCGTCGAGGGATTCGAGGATTCGATGGGGGGCCTCAAAGAAGATGAGGGTGGCGGGGAGGGCGCGGAGGGATTCGAGGGCGGAACGTCGGGCGCCGGGTTTGGCGGGGAGGAAGCCGGCGAAGTAGAAGGCGTCGGTGGGGAGGCCGGAGGCGGCGAGGGCGGCCAGGACGGCGGAAGGTCCGGGGATAGGGATGACGGGGAGGTTGCGTTCGGCGGCGAGGCGGACGAGGCGGAAGCCGGGGTCGGAGATGAGGGGGGTGCCGCCGTCGGAGACGAGTGCGACGCGGGCGCCGGCGGCGATTTCCTCGACGATGGACTCGGCTTTGGCGGCTTCGTTGTGTTCGTGGAGGCTGCGGGTGGGCTTATGGAGGGAGTAGGCTTCGAGGAGCTTGGCGGTTTGGCGGGTGTCTTCGCAGGCGATCCAGTCGGCGGCGGCGAGGGTTTCGACGGCGCGGCGGGAGAGATCGCCGAGGTTGCCGATGGGGGTGGAGACGAGGAAGAGGGCACCCGGCATACGGTCATCAGTATGGCATCCCCTAAGGTGTTTGGGCGAAAGCACCGATAGACGGTGAGGCGCGGATGTGCGTGGCCGGCTGAGCCCGGGTAGGGAAGGGGCGGATTTGCGGACGCCTTGCGGTAGCCCGTGGAGCCGTTTAATGGCATGATATGAGTGAAGTTATCGCTACTGACCAATCGCTGCGGGAGATCATGGACCCCTTGCCTGGGAGCGCCGAGACGGGAACGAACCGAGCCGATCGCTACTTGTGGGCGCCGCCCGGCAAGGAGATTTCGGTACAACTGGACCTGGACGTGGTGGAGCGGCTGCTGGCCGACGTGCTGCGCGGATTCGGCATGATTCCGAAGCGCGGCGTGGAGGTGGGGGGCGTGCTGCTGGGTGAGTTCGTGGATGCGCAAACAGTGCGCGTGACCGACTACGAGACGGTGCCGTGCCAGCACAGCCGGGGTTCGTCGTACCTGATGAGCGGGGAGGAGACCGAGCGATTGCGCGCGGTGTGTGACCGCTGGTTAGCCACGCCGGGGGGGCGGACGACGGTAGTGGGTTTGTTTCGCAGCCACACGCGCGAGGGATTTCACGTCACGGTCGAGGACGCGGACCTGTTGGACCGGATGGCCCCGGATCCGCAGGCGGTAATGCTGTTGGTGAAGCCGTATGCGACACGGGTGAGCGTGGGCGGGTTCTTTTTCCGGGAGGAGGGCGGGATTCGCAGGATGGATTCGCCTTACCTCGAGTTTCCATTCCGGCGGCGCGAGCTGGCTGGAGAGGAGCAGGAGGCCGTCAGCGCGACGGCTGAGAGCACACCGGCGGCGGCCGCCCAGACGGGGCAACGGACGGCTCCGCCGTCATTTTCGTTTGGCGGGTACAACCAGGGGGAGAAGAGCGCAATGAGCGAATCGATTACGGCTGAGCAGGGTTACTCGTTTTCCGGCGAAGCGGCCGAGGAGACAGGGCAGAAGAAGCGGAAGCGCTCAGGCTGGGTGTGGATTCCACTCTCGTTTATCTTCCTGCTGCTGGGCGTGGTGTTGGGATTCCAAGTGGCGCTGAGTGTTGGCTCGAAGCTGCCGAGCGGGCTGCGCCCGCCCGATCCGTTCACGATGAACCTGCAGGCCAACCAGTCAGGGACGAGCGTGCACGTGCGTTGGGACCGGAGCGCGCCGGCGATTCAGAATGCGCCGCGTGGTGTGCTGCACATTCAGGACGGAGCGGCGGAGCAGCGCGTGGACCTGGATTCGCTGCAACTGTTGAACGGCAGTGTGATCTACCGGCGGGCGGCGGAGAACGTGAAGTTCCGGCTTGAGGTGTTCACCAGCGGCAAGTCGAGCTTGAGCGAGACGGTGGAATTTAAGGCTCACTAAGCGGCATTCGGGCCGCGGCGCTCGCGCAAGCTGGGCTCAGGCCGCGTCGAGATCTTCGGGATCCAATTCCAATCCTAAGTAAGAGGGCCTGCGGGACCGTGTGGCACGGGTGCGGTCGTCCATGGGCGCGGGTGGGCCCGTCCGCTTATCGGAGGCCGAGGCGCTGAGTTCGAGCACTTCGGAGGAACCGTTGTGGCGGGCGCGGATGGTGACGCCGGGGGGAATGCGTCCGCCGGCGACGAGGGAAGACAGCGGTTGGAGCAGCAGGCGGTGGATGGTGCGTTTCAATTCCCGAGCGCCGTAGAGGCGGCTGGCGCCCTTCAGCAGCAGGTAGGCGCGGGCTGAGTCGTCGACGCGGATGTAGAAGGACTTGAGGCCAAGGCGGGAGTTGAGAAGCTGCTGGAGGTTATCCAACTGCTGATCGAGGATGAGGTCGAGCGAGGCTTCGTCGAGGGGGCGGTAGGTGACGACGCGATCGATGCGGTTGTAGAACTCAGGGGAGAACTTTTTCTTGACGGCGTTGACGCCGATGGTTTCGAGGCGGCGGGAGAGGGCTTCGTCCTCCTCGAAGGTCTGAGGGGCGAGGGCGGAGGCAGACGGTGAGCTTTTGGCGTGGATGGCCTCGAAGCCGAAGTTGGGGTCGAGCCGGTTCATCATTTCGCGCGCGCCGAGGTTAGAGGTGAGAAAGATCATGCTGCGCTCGAAGTTGACGCCGGTGTTGTCGCCGAGGCGGAGGGTGGCCTTGTCGAGCACGCCGAGCAGGAGGCGGTTGAGGGAGGGGGCGGCCTTTTCGACCTCGTCGAACAGGACGATGGACATGCCGCAGCGTTCCGAGGTGAAGGAGTTGAGCTTGGCCTGGTTGAGCATGGGTTGCGTTTCGCGGTGGCCGAGGTAGCCGGGAGGAGCGCCGATGAGTTTGGCGACCTCGTGGTCCATCTGGAATTCGCCGCAATCGACGCGGAGGAAGTGGCGCTCGTTGCCGTGGAGGGCTTGGGCGAGGCATTCCACCGTGCGGGTTTTTCCGGTGCCGGTGGGGCCCAGGAGAAGGAAGACGCCGGCGGGCCGGCCTTCAGGCGCGAGGTGGGCCTGGAAGATCTGGACGTAGGGGACGATGGCCTCGACGGCGTCGGGTTGACCGATGAGCGATTCCGAGAGCACCTGCGCGAGCTCAGCCGCCCCAGCCGGGGCGAGTTTCCGGTAGCGAGAGTTCATGAACAGCACCCTTGGGCGCTGCGTTTCAAGACTGCTTGCGCCCACCAGGAGGATCGCATGGCGACGGCGGCGATGCGGCCGGAGGAGGGCGAAACGAGGGGGCTGCGGAAGGATTTAATGCACGCGCAAACGGTTGCAAAACTTGCCGATTAGCTCAACAATGCGGGTGGAGGCGCGGCCATCGCCGTATGGGTTGTGAACGCGTGAACGGCGCTCATATTCGGCGGGGTCGTCGAGGAGGAGATGGGACTCGGCGAGGATGCGTTCGGGGCTGGTGCCGACGAGGCGGACGGTGCCGGCGTGGACGGCTTCGGGGCGTTCGGTTTTCTCGCGCAAGACGAGGATGGGTTTGCCGAGGGAGGGGCCTTCCTCCTGGACGCCGCCGGAGTCGGTGATGAGGAAGTGGGCGCGGCGCATGAGGTTGACGAAGCTGAGGTAGTCGAGGGGGTCAAGGAGGGTGAGGTTGGAGAGTCCGGCGAGGCGGCGATTGACGGTATCGCGGACGTTGGGGTTGGGGTGGACGGGGTAGATGAGATGGAGATCGGGGCGGCGGGCGAGGAGGGCGAGCGCGTCACAGATGCGTTCGAAGCCGGGGCCAAAGCTCTCGCGGCGGTGAGCGGTGACGAGGACCATGCGCTTGCCGTCGGGCCATTGAGGCGAGATAGGAGCGGTGAGGGAAGCATCGGCGAGGCGGCGGGCGACGTCGAGCACGGCATCGACGCCGGTGTTGCCGGTGACGGAGACGGTTTCGGCGGGAACCCCTTCGCGGAGCAGGTTTTGGGCGGCCCAGTCAGTGGCGGCAAAGTGGAGGGCGGCGATGCGGGAGGTGAGCAGGCGGTTGGCCTCTTCGGGGAAGGGCTGGAGGAGGTCGCCTGTACGCAGTCCGGCTTCGACATGGCCGCAGGGGATGCCGCGATAAAAGGCGGCGAGGGCGCCGGCGAAGGTGGTGGTGGTGTCACCCTGAACGAGGACAAAGGCGGGCTTGGACTGTTCGAAGACAGGTTCGAGGGAGGCGAGGATGCGCGAGCAGGACTGGATGAGGGTTTGGCCGGGCGTCATCAAGTCGAGGTCGAAGTCGGGGCGGATAGAGAAAACGTCGAGGACCTGATCGAGGAGGCCGCGGTGCTGGGCGGTGACACAGACGAGGGGGTGCAAATCGCCCGGAGCGGCGCGGAGGGCCGAGATGAGGGGGGCGAGTTTGATGGCCTCGGGCCGCGTGCCGAAGATGGTGAGGACTCGGTTCATCGCGGGGATGGGGAGTGGATCATCGGCGGACCGGGGCGCGGATAAGCAGGATCGTGGTGCCAGGGCACCTGTGAGTTCGTCTTATTTGTGGCGGTAGGTGATGCGGCCTTTGGTGAGATCGTAGGGCGACATCTCGATGGTCACGCGGTCACCGGCGAGAACGCGGATGCGGTTTCTACGAAGCTTACCGGCGAGGTGGGCCAGGACCAGGCGCTCGTCAACATCCAACTGAACGCTAAACTGACCGGCGGGAAATTTTTCCACTACGGTGCCGGTCACCTCAATGCAATCGTCTTTACTCATTGACCTCCTTGCGAGTCGTACTCAGGCGTGCGGATCGGGCGAAAGCCCTGGAGCAAGCTATTCGCAAGTATAGCGGATGGAGGGGTGTAGAGCGAAGCGGAGGGAAGGGGACGGAGGCGGGGACGCGGCAGGAGAGTGGGGAGAGCGAGGTTTCCCGCTGAGCCGCCGGTTGTACTACCTTTGAGTTGGGCATGCGAGGGTGGAGTGGTGGTTGGCCCAGCATGCGGAGGAAGGCTTGCACTCATTAGAGAATGTCTGCGTGCTCGTAACGGGAGCGGGCAGAGGGATTGGGAAACGGTTGGCGATCGGCTTCGCGCAAAGGGGGGCGCGCGTGGGATTGCTGGCTCGCAGCAAGGCGGAGCTGGACCTGACGCAATTGGAGATTGACCATTCGGGCGGGACCGCGATCCGGCTGCGTGCGGACGTGCGGCACCTGTTTGAGGTGCAGAGCGCTGTGGACCGGATGCGAGCGCATTTCGGGGGGGTGGATGTGGTGATTGGGGCGGCAGGGATTCAGGGGCCGATTGGGCCGTTTTTGGAAAATGACGGCGACGACTGGTGGGAGACATTGGAGATCAATCTGCGCGGGGCGGTGAATACGTGCCGGGCGGTGTTGCCGCAGATGGTGCAGAGGCGGCAGGGGAAGATTATTCTCTTGAGCGGCGGGGGCGGGACGCGGCCGAGGGCGAACTTCAGCGCGTATGCGACTTCAAAAGCGGGGATCCTGCGGTTTGCCGAGACTCTGGCCGAGGAGGTGCGCGACCACAACGTGCAGGTGAACTGCATGTCGCCGGGCGGCACCTACACGCACATGACCGATGAGATTCTGCGGGCGGGTGAGCGGGCAGGCTGGAAGGACACCGAGGACGCCCTGCAGGTGCGGGTGACCGGAGGGGTGACGCCGGAGCGGCAAATGCAGCTGGCGATGTTCCTGGCCAGCGATCGTTCGAACCATGTGAGCGGCAAACTGATCCATGTGGAAGACGACTGGAAGCGGCTGGAGGGAGCGGCGGTGAATCCGGAGATGTTCACGCTGCGGCGGGTGGTGAAGGGCTGAGCGGCTGGGCCATGAGGGGAGAGCGGCGCGGCGCGACTCCGCCCCATGCGCTTGATACACTGATGGCCGTTATGCGCTTACTTGCCCTCATCCTCTGTACCGCTTTTTGTGTGCTGCCCTCGCTCGCGCAGACTCCGAAGAAAAAGAAAGTGCTGGCAATCGGAGCCGTGAAGGGATTCCAGCACGATGCGACTTCACACGGGCTGGCGACGATTTGGAAGATCGGCCAGGAGTCCGGATTGTGGGACACCTACATCCGCACCGATACGCAGCTATTGACCAAACAGAAGCTGACGGGGAACGCGAAGAACCTCGGTTTTTTTGACGCGGTGGTGTTCTACACGACCGGTGAACTGGACATGACGCCGGAGCAGAAGGCCGATCTGCTGAGCTTTGTGAAAGACGACGGCAAGGGGTTCATCGCCGTGCATTCGGCAACGGATACGTTCTACCAGTGGCCGGAGTATGGCGAGATGGTGGGCGGCTATTTTGACCAGCATCCGTGGAACACGTTCCAGGCCCCTGTGGTGGTGGAGGACCCGTCGCATCCGATGGTGAAGCACTTCGCCCGGGAGTTCACGATTCACGATGAGATTTACCAGTTCAAGAACTACTCGCGGGACCGGGTGCGGGTGTTGATGAGGCTGGACGCCTCGAAGCTGGACCTGAAGAACCCGCGCGTGCACCGCACGGACGGCGATTTCGCGGTGGCGTGGCTGCGCAATTACGGCAAGGGGCGGGTGTTCTATTCGACCCTGGGTCATACCGAGAGTTCGTGGGACCGGCCGGATGTGCAAAAGATGTGGTTGGAAGCAATGCGCTGGGCGCTCGGTTTGAGCGAGGCCGAGGCGACGCCGCGACCGATGCCGGCACAGTAGAGGGATCATGCGAAAACTGATTGCGCTGATGGGCCTGGCCGCGAGCGGCTGGGCGGCGGATGTGTATCGTTACGGAAAATTTGAGGCGAGCTTCACGGCTGCCAAGGAGTACGCCGATCCGCTGGATGTAAGCGTGGTGGCCGATTTCTCAGGGCCGGGCAGCGTGCAGGTGCGCGTGCCGGCGTTCTGGGACGGCGGGCGGACGTGGAAGGTTCGATTTTCACCGGAGCGGACAGGGACGTGGACGTACCGCGTGCAGTCGTCCGATGCGCAGGAGACGGGGCTGAACGGGAAGACGGGGCGGTTCCAGGTGAAGGCGTACCGGGGAAAGAACCAGCTCTTTTTGCATGGGGCGCCGCGCGTGGCGCCGGGCGGCCATCATTTCATGCATGCCGATGGGCGGCCGTGGTTCTGGCTGGGGTGCACGGGCTGGAACAGCGCGCTCATGAGCACCGACGAAGAGTGGGCGCAGTATTTGAATGACCGGCAGGCGAAGCGCTACACGGCGATTCAGTTTGTGATGGCGGCGCCGTGGCGCGCCGGGCGCAAGGATGAGAACGGGCGGGTGGCGTTCACGCGGTCGGACCGGCTGCGGGTGGATCCGGAGTTCTTCCGGCGCATGGACCGGAAGATGGACCAGATGAACGACAAGGAGTTGGTCGGCGTGGGGGTGATGCTGTGGGCGCTGACATCGAAGGACAATGAAAGTCCTGGGGCATCGTTGAGCGCGCCGGATGCGGTGCGGTTGGCGCGGTATATGGCGGCGCGGTATGCGGCGCATCACGTGATCTGGCTGCTGGGCGGGGATGGGAACTACGAGCGCGGGGAGGGGCCGGAGAGGTGGAAACAGATCGGACGGGGAACGTTTCCGAAGGATGAGTTCCGGCGGCCGGTGAGTCTGCATCCGGGAGGGACGCGCGACCCATGGCCGATCTTCAAGGATGAACCGTGGCTGGACTTTTACAACTATCAGACGGGGCATGGCAGCGATCAGCGCAAGTGGGAGTGGAACGCCACGATGGGGACCGCGTCGGGCTGGAAGCTGACTCCGGCCAAGCCGGTGTTGGATACCGAACCGAACTACGAGGGCCACACGAGCTATCGCGAGAACAGGAAGATTGACGCGGCGGCGGTGCGGCGGGCGGTTTGGTACAGCCTGCTGGCGGCGACGCCTGCAGGGGTAACCTATGGCGCGCATGGCATCTGGCCGTGGATGCGGACGGCGGGGGTGCCGCTGGATCATGCGAATTCGGGTGTGGCTGATCCGTGGACAGAGTGTTTGAACTATCCGGGCTCACAGCAGATGACGATCGTGCGCAACACGCTCGACGGGCTGCCATGGTGGCGGCTGGAGCCGAACCGTTTCCTGCTGGCCTCGGAGCCGGACAAGGTGGACTGGACGGCGTATCCGATGCCGGCGAGCACGGGCGATGGGGAATTTGCGCTGATCTATTTGCCGAACAATCCGGCGGTGGAGTTGAACCTGACGAACTTTGGGAATGCGAAGGCAACGTGGATCGATCCGAGGACGGGGGCGCGGACGGCGGCGGGACGGTTGAAGGAGTCGGCTCGCGTGGCGGTGAAGACGCCGGGCGCGGGGGACTGGCTGTTGCAACTGAGGAAGGACTAGGAATGCCATCAAGACGCGAACTATTGGTGAGTATCGCGGTGACCGGGGCGGCGGCGGGAGGCGCCCAGGCGCAGTTACAGACGGTGCATCAACATCCCGGCCATGATGAGACGGCGGGCGGCGCGCCCACGGGGGCGAAGCCAAAGCTTCTGAACGGGGCTGAGTTTGAGACGTTGGGTGAATTGGTGGAGATGATCATCCCGCGCAGTGACACGCCAGGAGCGAAAGACGCTGGCGCGCACCTGATCATTGACCACATGCTGGCGGGCCAACGAACGCGGGCGGCGGAGTTCCGCAAGGGGCTCGCACCGTTTGTGAAGCTCAGCAGTGCGAAGCGGCTGGAGCGGCTGACGGCGCTGCATGCGGGCAAGGACGCGTTCTTCCGTATGTTGAAGGACATGACGGTGGACGCCTACTATTCGACGCGCGAGGGACTGGTGACGGAGTTGGGGTGGAGCGGCTATAACGCGCTGCCGGAGTTCAAGGGATGCACGCATCCGGAGCACCAGTTGCCGGGGACGAAGGCGTAGGAGAACGGCCATGCAGACACCAGCCAGTGAAGTGCATGACGTGATTGTGATCGGTTCGGGCGCGGCCGGAGGAATGGCGGCGTGGAACCTGACGCGGCAGGGCGTGAATGTGTTGTTGCTCGATGCGGGCACACCGTTCCGGCGGTCAACGTTTTGGACGCATGTGAAGCCGTGGGAGTGGCGGGCGCGGATGGAGGCGGGACGGAAGCCGCCGCAGTTCCGGCTGGATGACCGCGAGCAGCCGCTGGATACTCCGAAGGACAAGCCGTTCGATCTCTACCGCGTGTGGGGACGGGGCGGCAAGACGAACGTGTGGGGGCGTGTGTCGCTGCGCTATGGCGATGTGGATTTTGAGGGTCCGGCAAAGGATGGCTGGGAGATTCCGTGGCCGATCCGGTACAAAGACATCGCTCCCTATTACGACAAGGTGGATCAGTTCATCGGCGTGAACGGCGGTCCGGAGGATTTGGATGTGCTGCCGGGCAGCAGGTTCCATTTGCCTCCGCCGGCAATGCGCTGCGGCGAGCAGGTTCTGCGCAAGGCGGGCAAGGGCATCGGCATTGAGTTTGTGCATGGGCGGCGGGCGGTGTTGACCAAGCCGCATAACGGGCACAACGCTTGCCACTATTGCGGGGCGTGCGGGCGCGGTTGCGATGTGGCGGCGTTTTTCAACTCGAGCGACTACCTGTTGGAACCGGCGTTTAAGACGGGGCGGCTGAAGATCATCGACAACGCGGTGGCGGCACGGGTGTTGACAGGCGACAGCGGGCTGGCTACCGGTGTGCAGTATTTTGACCGCTACACGAAGGCCGAGCGGCAGGTGAAGGGCCGCATCGTGATCGTGGCGGCGTCGTGCATCGATTCGACGCGGATTCTGCTCAATTCGAAGTCGCGGCGGCATCCGAACGGGCTGGGCAATTCGAACGACGTGGTGGGGCGGTATCTGATTGAGCAGATCCGGTTCCACATGTCGGGGTTCGTGCCGGACCTGATCGGGACGAAGGCGTTGAACGACGACGGCATTAGCGGCGAGCACATGTACATGCCGCGCTACAACCACCGCGACGGGCGCAAGCGCGACTATTTGCGCGGCTTCGGCATGCAGTTATGGAACACGGGCGCGCAGGCCAATGCGAGCTTTGCGAAACAGCTCGACGGGTTTGGGCTCGATTTCAAGAAGCGCGTGAAGGCGCGGTATCCGGCGCTGGTGTCGCTGCATCCCTATGGCGAGGTGCTGCCGCGCAAGGAGAACCGCGTGGTGGTGGATGCTGGGCATCTGGACCAGTACGGCGTTCCGGTGGCGCGGATCGAGTTTACGATCAGCGACAACGAGCGCAAGATGGCGGCCGAGATGTATGACATGGCCGAGAATCTGTTACGCGCGGCCAAGGCGGAGATTATGCCGTTTGAGCGCGGCGTGTTGGATACGCCGGGGCTGGCGATTCACGAGCACGGGACGATCCGCATGGGCGACGACGCGAAGCGGAGCGTGCTGAACGGCTTCTGCCAAATGCACGAGGTGAAGAACGTGTTCTGCGTGGACGGCGCGGCGTTCCCGACGTCGACCGAGAAGAACCCGACGTTGACAATTCTGGCTCTGGCCTGGCGCGCGACCGATTATCTGGCGCGGGAGATGAAGGCGGGGCGGGTGTAGACGAGCAGGCAGAAGACAGGTAAAAGGAACGGGCGGAGACACCACAAGGCGACCCGCCCGTTTGAGTTTGCTGGAGAGGAAAGCCGGGTTAGATGTTGGCGTCGAGCATGGCGGCCACATCGGACTTGCCGATGGCGCCGACCTTCTGGGCCACCACCTGGCCGCCCTTGAAGACGAGCAGGGTGGGGATGCCGCGAATGCCGTAGCGCATGGCGGTGTTGCCGTTTTCGTCGACGTTGAGCTTGCCGACCTTGGCCTTGCCGGCATATTCGTCGGCGACGGCGTCGATGGTCGGGGTCATCATTTTGCAGGGGCCGCACCATTCGGCCCAGAAGTCCACCAGAACGGGGACTTGGGAAGTGAGGACGTCGCCGTCCCAGGAGGCGTCGGTGAAAGTCAGTGTGTTTTGTCCAGCCATAGTGTCAGAATCCAGTCTATCTGATGACGGAGGGGACGGAAGGATTCAGGGGGTTGGATGTCCGGCGAACTAAGGGGTGGGCGAGTGTTCGCGCTCGGCGGTGGCGCGGAGGTTGGCCACGCCGGCGGTGTAGCGGGTGTCGGTGACGGTGAAGGCGACGGCGTCTTCCATCCAGTCGTGCCAGACGCCGTCGCGGTCGTGAGAGGCGGCGGTGATGGTGTACTCCTGGGGGCAGAGGGCGCAGGGGAAGCGGAAGAGGAGGGAGCGCTCGTCGCCGGGGGCGCAGGGGCCGAGGGGGAGGTTCTCCAGTTCGGTGTTTGTGCCGAAGACCTCAAAGCCGATACGGGTGCGGATCATGATGCCGGCGACGGGGTCGTCGACGGGGGCTGCAAAGCGGATGCGGAGGCGGACGGCGACGGGTTCGCCGCTGCGCCAGAGGACGGTGGGGGTAAGGTTGGCGTCGAGGGTTTCGACGGCGAGCAGTTGGGCGCGGCCATCGCCGCGGCGGAGGGAAGGGGCAAGAGCGGGGGGAGGCGACGCGGCGAGGAGGCGCTCAACGGAGGCCGCATGATAGGCGGCGAGCACTTCGGCGGGAGCGCCGCGCAGGGCGAGGCGGCCGTTGTCGATCCACCAGAGTTCGTCGCAGAGCGAGCGGAGTAGATCGTGTTCGTGGCAACTGAGGAGGATGCTTGCGCCGGAGCGGCGGAGGCGGTCGAGTTGGGCGCGAAGGTGGACGCGGCCGGCGAAGCCGCTGCGGGAGAAGAAATGGGGGAGGGCGAGGACGGAGACCGCATCGGGGAGGGATTCGGCGGGGCCGCAGAGGCGTTGCGGAGCGGTGGCTTCGACGGCTCCCTGGGTGGGCTGAAGGATGCCGCCGGCAAGTTCGAGCAGGGCCATCAAGGCTGGAGTTTCTTCGCCCACCAGGCCGACCACGGCGCCGGGCGGCACTTCGGCGGTAAAGGGCAAGATGCCGTCCACGGCTGCTTCACGGAATCGCAAGGCCATCAACGATAGAATAGCGGGTACATGAGACTCAATCGGATGTCCGCGGTGCGAGTTGTGTTCGGAGGGCTCACGCTGCTGCTGGTGACAGGGTGTTCGACACCAGCGGAAAAGTTCCAAAAGCAGCTGAGCGGGGGCGGGAAAGTGTATTTGCCGAAGGGCGTGCTGGAGCTGAAGGAGCCTCTTGTGGTCGGCCCTGGTGTGCAGAATTTGGAACTGATCGGCTCAAAGGAGACCGTGATTCGCCCGCACGCCGAGTTTCAGGGCGGGGCGTTTATTCGCTGCCGGTCATGCAAGAACGTGCGGCTGAGGGAGTTTGTGATTGAGGGAACGGCCAACAGCGCGTCGGCGCTGCCGGTGGACATCCCGCCGAGCGAGATTCCCTTTTTGAATCACTTTCAAGGCAACGGCATTACGATGGACGGGGCCGATGGGGTGCTGGTGAGCGGCGTGACGTTCCGCGACATTGCCAGCTTTGCCGTGCTGGTGTCGCAATCGAAAAATGTGCGCATTGAGAACGTGACAGTGTTGAACTCAGGCAGCCGCAATTCGCGTGGGCGCAACAACACGACGGGGGGGATTCTATTTGAGGAGGGAAGCGACCGCTGGGAGGTGCTCGATTCGCGGTTCGAAAAGATCCTGGGCAACGGGGTGTGGACGCATTCACGCTACAACTCGCCGCGCAGCTCCAACGGGCTGATCAAGGGCAACACGTTCACGACGATTGGGCGCGATGCGGTGCAGGTGGGCCACGCCAACCGGGTGCGCGTGGTTGGGAACAAAGGGAAGTTGATCGGCTATCCGATCGACATCATCGACGTGGAAAACAACGCGACGCCGGTGGGGGTGGACACGGCGGGCAAAGTGGACGAGAGCTATTACACCGACAACACATTTGAAGAGGTGAACGGGAAGTGTTTCGACCTGGACGGGTTCCATGACGGCGAGGTGGCGCGGAACGTATGCATCAATCGCGGCAAGCCGGAAGATTACCCGCACGGCCACTTCGGGCTGGTGATGAACAATACATTTCCGGAGATGCGTTCGCAGCTGATCACGGTTCGCGACAACGTTTTTGACGGGATGAAGTTCGGCGGGTTGTTTGTAATTGGCGCCGGGCACAAGATCATCGGCAACAAGCTGCTGAACCTGAACCGGGCGGCGTGCAACGAACGAAAGGCGGAGTTTGGCTGCGTAGCATTTCCCGATGAGCCGGATGTGATGAAGGCCGGGATCTATCTGGGCCAGCGCGCCGAGAGGCCGGACCCGGTGGAGGAGATTCTGATCGAGAACAACCAGATCACCGGCCACCAGATGAAGTCAAACTGCATTCTGTATGCACCGAGGGTGAATCCGGCGACCCTGCAATCAAAGGGCAACGTGTGTACGGACGTGGTGTACCGCGACGATTCGTTGCCGAAGCTGAGTGATCAGAAAGCGACGCCGACGCAGGGTGATGAGTATCGCGTGTTGCAGATGCCGGAAGTGAAATAGCCGTGGCGACTTCGGACACGACGCTGGCTGGCGTCCGGGCGCGGATGCGCGAGGACTGGAACGCGCGTGCCTCCGAGGATGCGCATTACTATGTCGCGTTTGGGCGGCGAAACCAGAGCGGCGAAGAGTTTTTCGATACGGCGCGGGAACAGGTGCGCGGGCTGATGTTGGAGATGCGGCGGTTGCCTGCGGCGAGGGTGAGGGCGAGGCGGGCATTGGAGATCGGCTGCGGACCGGGGCGGTTGATGAAGCCGCTGTTGGCGGCGTTTGGCGAGATCCATGGGGTGGACATTTCGGACCAGATGATTGAGCGGGCACGCGAGAACCTGGTGGGCATTCCGCACGCGCACGCCCATCACGCGCCGAACTCAAATCTGGAGGCGTTTGCGGACGAGTCGTTCGATTTTGTCTATTCGTACGCGGTGTTCCAGCACATTCCGAGCCGCGAGGTGGTGATGGGCTACCTCGATGAGGCGGCGCGGGTATTGAAGCCGGGCGGGGTGATCCGGGTGCAGATCAACGGGCTGCCTCACACGGCGCGCGTGTACGACACATGGAGCGGGGTACGGATCTCGGCCGAAGAGGTGCGGGCGTGGGCGCGGGCGGCAGGTTTGCAGTTGCTGGCGCTGGAAGGCGTGGGCACGCAGTATATGTGGGCCACGTTCCGCAAGCCGCTGGGGCAGGTGGCCGAGGGTGGGGCGGTGCGCATCCGGCGCGTGACGAATGCGCATTCGAGTGAACCGGCGGCGCCGGTGCGGGGACGGTTCGCGGCGTTATCGCTGTGGGTGGAGGGATTGCCGGAGGAGGCGGACCTGAACGGGATGGAGGTGCGGGTGTGCGGCGCGGCATCGACGCTCACCTATTTGGGGCCGTCGGAGTTTGACGGCATCCGGCAGTTGAACCTGCTGCTGCCCGAGGGGTTGGCGACGGGACTGGGACCGGTGGAGTTGAGCATGCCGGGCGTGGGGGAGCCGGCGTGCGCGCTGGTGCGGCTGATTTCGCCCGGGCCGCCTGTGCCGCGGGTGCTGTCAGTGACGGATGGGATCGACCTGTTGTCGGGCTCGCGCATCGTGACCGGGACGGTGAAGGCGGTGCTTGAAGAGGTGGAGCAGCCGGAGTTGCTGCGGGCGTCGGTGGGCGGTTGCGCTGTGGAATCGCTCGATCACTTTTGCACGGACCCGCGGCTGCCGCGCTATGAAGTGAATTTTGATGTGCCGGCGGTGGTGGCGAGCGGTTCGGCGAGTGTGCGGATTGAACTGGGGGAGCGGGCGTTGGGTGAGTTTCCGGTGGAAGTGTTCCGGTAGGGGGGATGGCGGCTTATTTCGCGGCTTTGGTACTTGGCATTGGAGTGACCACACCTTTGCCGATCACCCGATCGGGAAGCTGTGGCCGCCATTCACGCGCCTCCTGCGTACCTAGCACCGTGGGAACCATTTCCATCAAGCGGAATACACCGTCTCCTGATACATCATAGAAGGCAAGCGGGTAGTCAGCGCCCGCACAGCCTCCGTGCCCTGAAGGCGGATCCACACTGCACGGATAATACAGGAACTCCCTTGCACCGACGGTGTAGCGCCTTAGTTGCCTTGCCACTAAACGTTGCCTAAAAAGGTGGGGCACGCCGTCTATGAGGTGCACAAATGTGATTTGCGCCGAGTGGTAGGCTTTACGGCGTGTATCCCAAATTGGGAGGTCGTCGAAGTGAGCGACCTTGACCTTCTCCCCGTCCATCGTTACGATTTCCGTCTTCGTCGGTTTCCTTGTTGAGGCCCTCTGACGCCCTGGAATCGTCCAGCCATCCCGGTCATAGACGCGTGTTGCTGCCGAATTGCTCTGACCGTAGGAGGTCAACGTCGATAGGTAGAGAAGAGCAAGTAGAGTACGCATTCTTCGTTCATCGCCTCAGCTTCGCGAACAGGCGTTGCATTTCGAGCATGCCTGAGGTGGTGCGCGGGGGGAGGGTGCGGTGGGCGTGGTTGAAGGCTGGTTCCAGCAAGGCGAGGACGTGGCGGTTGTCGGCCGTGCGGATCTCTTCGCGGCGGAGGGCTTCGAGGGTGGGGGCGGCTTCGGCCCACGGGCGGAGGCGCTCGCGGATGAGGTCCTGGTCGCTCACGCTTCGAGGATCGCATGGTGTGCGGGGGCGGGAGAATTCGGCCACCAGACCGCTGAAGGAGGACTCGATTCCCTCGGGCGTATTGGATCAGTACAATCCTGGGTGGAGGTGCCCCATGGCCCGCCGCAAGAGCTTGATGTCCTCCGCGAGTCCTTCTTTCTCGAGAAGGGTTTCGGCCAAAACCCCGCGTGGGGTGATGACGAGGAACATTCCGAGGAAGCCCATGAAAACAATTCGCCGCACTCCTGTTTGACGTGCTGGAGTGGCGCCGGGCACATAAAGCGATGTGGTGCAACTGATTTCATGGAGCCGTAACCCGTAGCACAACATATAGATATTTTTCTTGACAGGCCACTACGTATAGGGTGAAACTGGCAATCGTTCGCCAGTTTCCTGCCCTTCACTCAGGTGGTTTTTGGTGAACTGGCTAAGTGTTTGAGACGGAGGATTTTCGATGGGACAGTTGACGGTTGACCTCGGTTCGCGGCTGGGCGAACTCAGAAGGTCGCTGCCGGTGGAGCAGCGGACAGGAATTGCGTTTCCGCGGTTTTTCACAGCGAATCTGCCGGCGGGGAGAACACCGTACGACGAGATGAACTGGGAGCTCCGAACGGCGACGATCGGAAATGACAAGGGCGCGGTAATTTTCGAGCAGCGGGACATTGAGATGCCCGCCGACTGGTCGCAAACGGCAACGAATATCGTTGCAAGCAAATATTTCCATGGCAAGATGGGCTCACCGGACCGGGAGCGCTCGCTGGGGCAGCTGGTGCACCGGGTGGTGGACACGATCGCGGATTGGGGCATTGCGGGCAAGTATTTCCGCACGCCGGAGGACGGGGAGAACTTCCGCAACGAGCTGGCGCACCTGATGCTGACGCAGAAGGCGTGCTTTAACTCGCCAGTGTGGTTCAACGTGGGCGTGAAGAGCGAGGCGCGGGGGTATGGCTGGTATTACGACGAGCGGACGCAGAACGTAAAGAAGGTGGATGCGGATGTGCACCGGCCACAGTGTTCGGCCTGCTTCATCAACTCGGTGACGGATTCGCTGGAGTCGATTCTGGAGCTGGCCAAGACCGAGGGCATGCTGTTCAAGTATGGCTCGGGGACGGGGACCAACCTGTCGGCGCTGCGGGAAGAGGATGCGATTCTGTCGGGTGGCGGGCGGGCGAGCGGTCCGCTGAGCTTCATGAAGGGCTTCGACGCCTTTGCGGGCGTGATCAAGAGCGGCGGTAAGACACGGCGGGCGGCGAAGATGGTGATTCTCAACGCCGAGCATCCGGACGTGGAGAAGTTCATCTGGTGCAAGGCGAAGGAAGAGAAGAAGGCGCACACGCTGATCGACAGCGGCTACGACTCGTCGCTCGATGGCGAGGCCTATTCGAGCGTGTTCTTCCAGAACGCCAACAACAGCGTGCGGGTGAACGATGAGTTTATGCACGCGGTGACGGCGGATGCGGACTGGTGGACGAAATCGGTGCACAACGGCGCGCCGGTGAAGCGCTACCGGGCGCGCGACCTGATGAAGCAGATTTGCGAGGCGACCTGGCAGTGCGGCGATCCGGGCATGCAGTTTGACTCGACGATCAACCGCTGGCACACATCGAAGGCGAGCGGGCGGATCAACGCCTCGAATCCTTGCTCGGAGTACATGTTCCTGGACGATTCGGCGTGCAACCTGGCGTCGTTCAACCTGATGAAGTTTGTCGGGCCGGACGGGCAGTTCAACGTGGAGGCCTACCGGCACGCGGTGGACACGATGATCACGGCGATGGAGATCATTGTGGAGAACGCGAGCTATCCGACGGACCGGATTGCGAAGAACTCGCGCGACTTCCGGCCGCTGGGGTTGGGCTATGCGAACCTGGGCGCGCTGCTGATGTCACAGGGCACGGCCTATGATTCCGACGAAGGCCGGGCCTGGGCGGCGGGACTGACGGCGGTGATGTGCGGTCAGGCCTACCTGACGAGCGCGCGGATTGCCGAGTGCACGGGGCCGTTCCCGGAATATGCGCCGAACGAGGCGAGCTTCCTGGAAGTGATCCGGATGCATCGCGACTCGGTGCCGAACATCGATTCGCGGAAGATCCCCAACGCGTTGTTCGAGGGCTCGCGGCAGTGCTGGCACGACGCCTACGAGAAGGGCCGCGTGGTGGGCTTCCGCAATTCGCAGGCGACGGTGATCGCGCCGACGGGCACGATCGGCTTCATGATGGATTGCGACACGACGGGCATTGAGCCGGAGCTGGCGCTGATCAAGTACAAGAAGCTGGTGGGCGGCGGCGTGATCAAGATCGTGAACAACACGGTTCCGTCGGCGCTGTTCAAGCTGGGCTACAACACCGACCAAGTGGAGAAGATCGTGGCTCACATTGACGCCACGGGGACGATCGAAGCAGCGCCAGGCATGAAAGATGAGCACCTGTCGGTGTTCGACACAAGCTTCCGTCCGCAGAACGGAACGCGCTTCATCCAACACATGGGCCACGTGCGGATGATGGCGGCGACACAGCCGTTCATCTCGGGTGCGATCTCGAAGACGATCAACATGCCCGAGGAGTCGACGGTGGAAGACGTCATGGACGCCTACCTGGAGAGCTGGCGGCTGGGGCTGAAGGCGGTGGCGATTTACCGCGATGGTTCCAAGCGCGTGCAGCCGCTGAGTTCGGGTTCGGGCAAGGGCGAGAAGAAGGGCGTCGAGCAGATTGCGATGAGCTCGAACATAGTGGAGAAGATTGTGTACCGGCCGATCCGGCGGCGGCTGCCAGATGAGCGCGTGTCGGTGACGCACAAGTTCTCGATTGCCGGCCACGAGGGCTACATCACGGTGGGGCTGTTTGACGACGGCACGCCGGGCGAGCTGTTCGTGCGCATGGCCAAGGAGGGCTCGACGATTTCGGGCCTGATGGACAGCTTTGCGACGGCGATCAGCTACGGCCTGCAGTATGGCGTGCCGCTGAAGTTCTATGTCGACAAGTTCAGCCACGTGCGGTTTGAGCCGAGCGGCTGGACGGGGAACAAGCAGATTCCCTATGCGAAGTCGATCATGGACTACATGTTCCGCTGGCTCGGGGCGCGGTTCCTGGGGCCGGAGTACAAGACGACGGAGGTGGGCGGCGAGATGGTGTTGAAGCCCACCGAGCCTGAGCCGCAGCAATCGCTGCCGTTTGACCATGCGACGTCGGATGCGCCGTTGTGCGCTGAGTGCGGCTCGATCATGGTGCCGAACGGGGCGTGCTTCAAGTGTGAGAACTGCGGCGGGACGAGCGGGTGCTCGTAGGCCGCAGGACGCAGTGAATGGCCCGGTCCTCCGCGTGGGGGGCCGGGCTTTTTTGTTGGGGGCTGTGAAGCAATGAGGGCATGTGGCGACGCTTCGCCGCATCGGTGTGGCGGGAGATCGCCAGGCAGGGTGATCAGAGGAGGAGACGCTGGAGGTGTATTTCGAGCGTCCGCAGGCGACGCGCCTCCGTTGATTCGCAGTGTCCAGGTTGACTTGGGCTATCGACCGTGTCTTACCCCCTCGGCGCTACAATACCCACATGATCGACTGGCGCGAACGCATCACCGCCGATCCGAACGTCTGCCATGGCAAGGCGTGTATTCGCGGCACTCGCATCATGGTGTCTGTTGTATTGGACAATGTCGCCGCTGGAGTTCCGCGCGATGAGATCCTCGGGAGCTACCCGACCCTACGGCCAGCCGATATCGATGCCGCCTTGGCCTACGCAGCCGAACTCGCGCGTGAGAGTTCCTTGGCGCTACCCGTGGATGCCGCACGGTGAAATGCAAGATTGACGAAAATCTGCCTCAAGAGGTGGCAGAAATTCTAAGAGCGGCGGGGAATGACGCCGAAACCGTTGCCGAAGAGCGCATGAGCGGCTCGGACGACTCGTCGGTGGCTGCGGCCGCGAACTCAGAGCAGCGAACGCTCATTACTCTCGACACGGATTTTGCCAACATCACCGCCTACCCGCCCAGTCAGCATCACGGCATCATCGTCATCCGGGCTGGCGCACAGGACAAGAGGACGATCTGTGATCTCGTCACCCATCTCGTCCCGATACTCACCGCCCGCGACCCGGCTCAGGAGTTGTGGATTCTCGAGCCCGGCAGGATTCGTGTTCGGAGATAGGTGGCCCGTGCGGACGGGTGCAGGCTGAGCTCGGTTGCTGGAACCAGCGGCGGAGTCGCCCACACCCCCATGCTACGCTAAAAACTACCCCCAAACGCCCATGTCGAGCATTACCATTACGCTGCCGGACGGCAGCCAGCAGTCCCATCCCGCTGGCATTTCTCCGATGGAAATTGCCCGCGCCATCAGCCCTCGCCTGGCCGATGATGCCGTCGTCGCCCAAGTCAATGGAGAGTTGCGCGACCTCACGCGCCCGCTCACCGAGGACACGAAGCTGCGCATTCTCACCTCGCGCGATGCCGAGTCGCTGGAGGTGTACCGCCATTCGACGGCGCACCTGCTGGCGGCGGCGGTGCTGGAGCTGTTTCCGGAGACGCAGCTAGGCATCGGTCCGCCGGTGGAGAACGGCTTCTACTACGATTTCGACCGGCCGACGCCGTTCACGCCCGATGATCTCGAGAAGATCGAGAAGAAGATGTGGGAGATCCAGGCGCGCGATCTTCCTTACGATCGCGTGTGGACGAAGAAGGACGAGGGGCTCGACAAGTACAAAGACGCCTGGATGAAGTGCGAGCTCATCACGGAGCGCGCGGGCGAGGAGTTCAGCGAATACACGCTGGGGCCGCATTTCATCGACTTCTGCCGCGGGCCGCACGTTCCGTCGACCAAGCGCATCAAGGCGTTCAAGCTGCTCTCGATTGCCGGCGCCTATTGGAAGGGCGACGAGAAGCGCAAGCAGTTGCAGCGCATCTACGGCACGGCGTTCTTCTCGCAGAAGGACCTCGACGGCTATCTGAAGATGCTCGAGGAGGCCAAGAAGCGCGATCACCGCAAGCTAGGCCAGGAGCTCGAGCTCTACATGATCGACGAGCTGGCTGGGCCGGGGCTCATCTTCTTCCTGCCGAAGGGCGCGACGGTGCGCCGCGTGCTGGAAGACTGGATGCGCAACGCCTACGTGGACCGCGGCTACGACCTGGTGTTCACGCCGCACGTGGCGCGGCTCGACCTGTGGAAAACCTCGGGGCACGCGAACTTTTACTCGGAGAACATGTTCAAGCCGATGGAGCTGGACGATGCCGAGTACCAGCTCAAGCCGATGAACTGTCCGGGGCATATTCTCATTTATAAGTCGAAGCCGCGGAGCTACCGCGACCTTCCGGTGCGGCTGGGCGAGCTGGGCACGGTGTACCGCTATGAGCGCTCGGGCACGATGCACGGGCTGCTGCGCGTGCGCGGCTTCACGCAGGACGACGCGCACATTTTCTGCACGACGGAGCAGATCGAGAACGAGGTGGTGTCGTGCCTGGAGTTCGCGCGCGACGTGCTGCACACCTTTGGCTTCGACAAGTATGAAGCCGAGTTGAGCACGTGGGATGGCGGGGCGTCGGGCAAGTATGACGGCGCGCCGGAGTTGTGGGAACTGGCGGAGAAGTCGCTGCGGTCGGCCACGGACCGGCTGGGGTGGAACGCCAAGTACATGCCAGACGAAGCGGCGTTCTATGGACCGAAGATCGACGTGAAACTGGTGGATGCGATTGGCCGCAAGTGGCAGCTTTCGACGGTACAGTTTGACTTCACGCTGCCGCGGCGGTTTGGGCTGGAGTTTGTCGGCGAAGACAACCGGAAGCACCAGCCGCTGATGGTCCACCGGGCGCTGTTTGGGTCGGTGGAGCGGTTCTTTGGCATCCTGGTGGAACACTACGCCGGGGCGTTTCCGGTGTGGCTGTCACCGGTGCAGGCGACACTGCTGCCGATTTCCGATCGCCATGCGCCCTATGCGCGGCGCGTGTTGGCGGAACTGAAGGCGGCCGGCGTTCGCGCCACCATCGACGAGCGGAGCGAGAAGGTGCAGATGAAGATCCGCGAAGCGCAGCTCGCCAAGATCCCGTTCATGCTTGTCGTCGGCGATAAGGAAGTGGAATCCGGCGCGGTTTCGGTGCGCAACCGTAAGCATGGCGACCTGGGGGCCAAGCCCGTGTCGCAGTTCATCGCAGAAGCGATGAAGCTGATCACCGAACGCACGCCGTTCGAATAGCCGCGTGTTCCTCACAGCCGCATCCTGGATGGCCCTGGCGCTGGTCGCCGGGGCCTCTGTGTATTGCGCGCTCACGCTGCTGGCCGTGCGGTCGTGGTTGGGCCAGCCGGAAGCCCGGCAGCGGGGTGTTGCGGGCGTTTCCATCCTGAAACCGCTGTATGGAGCGGAGCCGGGGCTGGAGTCGCTGCTGCGCACCTTTTTCGAACAGCACTACCCGAACTTCGAGATTCTGTTCGCCGTGCGGCGAGAGGACGATCCGGCCGTTGCGATCGTGCGGCGCCTCGCCGGCGAGTATCCGCATGTGCCCGCGCAGCTCATCCTGACGGGCGAACCGGAATGGCCAAACGCCAAGGTATGGAGCCTGGAGCGGATGACCGCCGCGGCACGGTTCGATCTGCTGGCCATGTGCGACTCCGACATCGCCGTGCGGCCCGACTTCCTGCACCGGCTGGCGGCTGAATTCGAGAACCCTGGCCTGGCGCTGACCACCTGCCCATACCGCGCGGTGCCGGGGCCGACGACTTGGTCCACGCTGGAGGCGATTGGGGCAAACACCGAGTTTCTCTCCGGGGTCATGGTGGCGCGGATGGTGGAGGGGATGCGGTTTGCGGTTGGCCCGGCGATTGTGGCGCGCAAGCAGGCCATCGCCGCGATTGGCGGATGGCGGCGGGTGCGCGAGTATCTGGCCGAGGATTTCGTGCTGGGGCAGTTTGCGGCCGAGGCCGGGCTGGGGGTGGGGCTGTCGCGGTATGTCGTCGATCACCACATTGGCGGCGCCGCGCTGCGGCAGAACTTTGCTCATCGCCTGCGTTGGTGCCGGTCGACGCGGCGTTCGCGACCCGCGGGTTATGTGGGCCAAGTGTTCACCAATCCGACGCCGCTGATCCTGATTCTCCTGGCGCTGCAGCCCTTGTGGTGGCCCGTCTGCCTGGGTGCCGCCGCGATGCGTGCGCTGGCGGCCTGGGCCACGGCGGGCCCGGCGCTGCACGATCCGCTGACAGCGCGGCGATTTTACCTGCTGCCGGTTCAGGACCTCCTCAGCTTCGCCTTCTGGCTGCTGGGCTTCTTCGGAGACACAATCCAGTGGCGTGGGCGACAATATAAGTTACACCCCGATGGTCGTTTCACCCCGGTTGCTCCTTAGCCTGATCTGTCTCTGCCCGCTGCTCGCCTTTGAGGACGACACGCCTACCCCTGCGCGGAAGGACACCATCGTCGTGACAGGCACCTATTCGCCCATCCCGCTGGAGGAGGCCGACCGCTCGGTGCGGGCGCTGCCGGTGCGGGGCGAAGCGTCGCTGCTTGCGAACTCGGTGGTGGACTTCCTGAACCTGGACTCGTCGGTCGATATGCGCCAGCGCGGGCAGAGCAATATTCAGACAGACGTCTCCATTCGCGGCTCGACGTTCGGGCAGACGCTGATTTTGCTCAACGGCCTGCGTCTGAACGATGTGCAGAGCGGACATCACAACCTGGACGTGCCGGTGGCGCTGGATTCACTGGAGCGGGTGGAAGTTCTGAAGGGCTCCGGTTCGACGCTCTATGGCTCGGACGCCGTGGGCGGCGTGGTGAACCTGATCACCAAGCCGCCGGAGACAAGTGAATTCCGGCTGCGTGGCGCGCTCGGCAACTTTGGTTCGAACCAGCAGCGGGTGTCGGCGGCATGGGTGGGCTCACGCATCTCGCAGCAGCTCTCCGCTTACCGCGACTTCTCGACGGGGTTCATGCCGAACCGCGATTTCCGTTCGCTTGCCCTCTCCTCGACCACGGGGCTCGAATCGGCGCTGGGCCACACCGAGCTTGTCCTGGGCCACGCGGATAAGCCGTTTGGCGCCGAGCAGTTCTACGGGAATTTCAACTCCTGGGAGCGCACGAAGACCTGGTTTGCCTCGGCCCGCCAGACGTTTGCCCAGCGCACAGAGGCCGCGTTTTCCTTCCGCCGCCACACGGATCTGTTTGTGCTCTATCGCGACCGTCCGCAGGTGTTCACCAACCGTCACGCCGCCGAGAGCTGGCAGGCAACGGTGCGCCGCCACGAGGAGTTCGGTTCGAACGCGCGGCTGCATTATGGAGGCGAGTTCCTGCACGATGCGATCGCGTCGAACAACCTTGGCAACCATACGAGGGCCCGAGGCGCGGCCTACGCCGCCTTCGACATGCGCGCAGCGAGCCGTTTTTCGTTCACGCTCGGGATTCGCGATGAGGTCTACGCGTCGGCCAATCACCAGGTGAGCCCGACGGCGGCGGCGGGCGTGTGGCTGACGCCGCGGCTGAAGCTGCGCGGCTCGCTGTCGCGCGCCTTCCGGCTGCCCACGTTCACCGACCTGTACTACCATGACCCAGCCAATGTGGGCTCACCGGACCTCCGCCCCGAGCGTGCCTGGAGCGGCGAGGCTGGGCTGGACTGGAACCTGGGCGGCAACGTGCGCGGCGAACTCACCTACTTCCAGCGGCGCGAACGGGACGGCATCGACTACGTCCGGCGCTCGCTGACCGACATCTGGCGCGCCACCAATTTCCAGCGTCTGCGGTTCCAGGGTGTGGAGGCCGCCCTTTCGCTGCGCGCGGCGCGCACGCACCTCTTCGATTTCCGCTATACCGGGCTCCACGGGGCCCAGGATCAACTGGCCGGGGCGTTTTCCAAGTACACCTTCAACTACCCGACCCACTCCGGCATCGCCTCCTGGCAGTCGAGCCTTCCGGCAGGGCTCACGGCGCGGGTTCGCGCCGGCGCGGTGCAACGCTATGCCCGCAACGTCTACGGCGTCGCCGACGTCTATGTGGCCAGAGCCCGTGGACGAGTGCATCCATTTTTACAACTCTCGAACTTGACGGATACTACCTATCAGGAGATTTTGGGTGTGGCAATGCCCGGCCGGGGGTTCATGGCAGGTATCGAATTGGTGGTGTTTCGTGCTCGCTAAGCGCGCCGGGGGATTCGCGCTCGCCGTTCTGCTGGCCGCACCGCTGTTGGCCCAACCGCAAAACCAGCTGGACGCGAGCAAATCGCTGTTCACCGTGCTGGCCGCACTGGATGCAGCCGGGGAATCGCCGGACGAGAACTCCCCCACCAACCATCCCCTGCGCAAGGCCATCCGCGACCACATCCAGTCACAGCGCTTGGCCTCCGCTCGCGACCTGCGGGAGTTCTTCCGCCAACACCGCCAGGACTCGCCGGCCGCGACGATGCGGCTTTACATTACCTACGGGCTGCTCACCGAGGGCCCGCCCGAGTTCAAACCCCGCATGCGCGTGCACGAGTTGCCGCCCGACGTAGCTTCGATCGTCGAGCTTGCCCCGCTGCTGCGGAAGTTCTCCGCCGAAGCCAACATTGACGACCTCTGGCAGCGCTCGCAGCCAGCGATTGAGCAGGCGCTGGCGCGGTACCAGCCGGGCGTGATCAAGACCATCCAGGAAACCAGCGGCTACCTCCGTGCTCCCTTGAGCGGGGGCTACATGGGACGCAATTTCCAGATCTTTGTCGACCTCATTGGCGCGCCCAACCAGGTCCACTTTGCCACCTTTCTGGATGACTACTTCCTGGTGGTGACGCACTCGCCGGAGCCCAAGATCGAGGAGGTGCGCGAGGCCTGGCTGCACTTCCTGCTCGATCCGATGGCCACGAAATACGCCGATCAGATCAACGGGAAGAAGGCCCTGGCCGAATTTGCCCAGGCCGCGCCGGCGCTGGCCCAGCACTTCAAGGACGACTTCCTGCTGCTGGCCACGCGCAGCCTGATCAAAGCCGTGGAGGCGCGCCTGGCCTATGGGGCGGCGGCAAAGCGGAAGATCGTCGATGAGGCCATGGCCGAAGGCTTCATCCTGACGGCGCACTTCTTCGAACAGCTCCCGGCGTACGAGAAGCAGGAACAGGCGATGCGGCTGTACTTTCCTGAGCTGATCACGGCGATCAACATGAAGCAGGAGGACAAGCGGCTGGAGAAGATCCAGTTTGCCAGCGAGCGCGCGGTGAAAGTGGTCGCCGCTCCGCCGCCGCCCGAAGCCCCGGTACTGGCCGGCGTCGAGAAGACTCTGGGTGACGCCGAGGAGTTGTACCGTAAGCGTGACCTGGGCACGGCACGCGAGCTGTTCTTGAAAGCGCTCTCCGAAAGCGGCGCCAAACCGGCCCAGGCAAAGGCGTATTATGGTTTGGCAAGGATTGCAGCCCTGAATCGCGATCCGGAGCTGGCCGAGAAGTTGTTCACCAAAGCGCTCGAACTTGGTCCAGAGGCTCCGGTCAAGGCCTGGTCATTGGTCTATCTGGCCCGGCTCTCGGAAGCGGCGGGTGATCGCGAACCGGCACGAAAGTTGTACCAGGAGGCGCTGAATGTGGAAGGCGCCAGCGACGCCGCCCGCAAGGCCGCCGAGCAAGGACTCTCAAAGAAGGAGTAACTCATGAATCTCGTTTCCATCGGCAGGTTGGCCGCCAGCGCGGCCCTCATCGCCTCTCTTGCCTTCGCGCAGAAGCAGCCCCAGCCGAAATCCCAAAAGGAAGTCGAAGCGCTCCAGGCGATGTTCAACGCGCCCACGGCCGATGCCCGCATCGCCGCCGCCGAGGATCTGCTGAAGAAATTCGCCGACACCGAGTTCAAGGCCATCACCTTGTATATGCTCACCGTCTCGGCTGAGGAAAAGAACGACTACGAGAAGATTATCGTGTACGGCGAACGAACGCTGGAAGCGAACCCCAAGGACTACGCTGTGATGCTGATCCTGGCTCGCAACATCGCCTCCAAGACGCGTGAGTTTGACCTCGATAAGGAAGAGAAGCTCGGCCGGGCCGAGAAGTACGCCACTGAAGCCATCGCGCTCTCACAGGTTGCCCCGAAGCCGCGCCCGGACATCCCAGACGACCAGTGGGCCGCCGCCAAGAAGGATTTCGAGGCCCAGGGCCACCAGGCGCTCGCCATTGCCGCCACCGTCCGCAAGAAGAACGACGTCGCCATTAAGGAATACGAGCTCGCCATTTCCACCGCTGCTCAGGTTGACCAGGCCGACCGCGTCCGCCTCGCCGCCATCTACAACAACGCCGGCCGGCATGATGATGCGATCAAGGTCCTCGACGAAGCCCTCGCCGATCCGCAGCTCAACCCGGCCATCCGCAACGCCGCCACCAACGAGAAGATGAAGGCGGCGAAGATGAAGGAAGCCAAGAAGTAGCGGTTCGAGCCAAGAAAGAGGGGCCTTCGTCATGGGGGCCCTCCGATCAGAATGGAAGAGGCGTTCGCGGCACTTCAACAGAAGCTTGGATATGTCTTCCAAGATCAGCAACTGATTCTGCGCGCGCTCACCCATAAATCACGCGCTTTTGAGAACGGCCCCGCTGCCCCCTCCGAACGCGCCGCCGACAACGAGCAGCTTGAGTTCCTCGGCGACGCCATCCTCGGGTTCCTGATCAGCGAACTTCTGTTCAACCGCCACCCCACTTTCCCCGAAGGCCGCCTGTCACAATTGAAGGCGTTCCTGGTCAGCGCCACGCATCTGTACGAATCGGCGCAGAACCTGGGGCTGGGAGAGTATCTGTTGCTCGGTAGGGGAGAGGAACTGAGCGGCGGCCGCGAAAAGCGCGCTCTGCTCGCAGACGCCATGGAGGCGATCATCGCCGCCATGTACCTGGACGGCGGAGTAGAACCGGTGAAGCAGTTCGTTTTGACCCGCGTGGTGGGCGAGTTCGATGAAGCCGCGGGAGAAGACGAATCCCTCGTGGTCGACTACAAAGCCGCACTGCAGGAGCTCACCCAGACCCTGCGACTGCCCCCGCCGCGTTACATCACCATCCGCGAATCGGGCCCCGAGCACCGCAAGACCTTTACCGTGGAAGCGCGCGTAGGCCCGGAACTGGCCGAGAATGCCGAAGGAACCTCCAAGAAGGCCGCCGGCCAGATTGCCGCGCAACGCATGTTGGAGTGCCTGCTGGAGCGGTTCCCGCCGGAAGACGCCGACGAACTGTAATCCCCGCGCCTCAGTGCGGCCAGAAGCGCCAGCCCCCTTCGGGCAGCAGTTGATACTCATAGCGGGCGCCGGCATTCTCAAACACAACAGCATCGAGGCCGTGGAAGCGGATCTCGCCGCGGCCCGGCATGGCCCGTGTCACACCCATCAACGCGTCACACAACTGGTGCCGGGTTGCCGGCACGACAATGCTCCACTCCTCGGGATCGCGGAACTCCAGCACCTCGGCGCGGAAGTGGGCAAGGATTTCCACGGCCAAGTGGAGGTCCTCGCTTTCCTCGCCACAGAAAGCCAGCGCCTGTCCGAGGATGGACTCGCGCGCCGCCTCGATGGAGGCGTTGCCGCCCAACTGCCGGCTCCGTGCGGAGAAAATGCAATCGCGAGAGGGGAAGTACGGCTTCACGTCCACAACCGGCGTTCCGTCGATGAAATCGAGGCGGTCCACATCCACATGGGAGGGCCCGATATCGACGATCCGTGCCGCCGTCAGGCCGATCGGATTCGGGCGCGCGGGCGAACGGACAGCAAAGACGCCATGCAGGTTTCGGGGATCCGGCTCTTCTCCGGGCCGCGGCTTCAAGCCTCGCGGAATGACCTGGAGCACGTCACGCTCTCCGCCACCCAACCATCCGAACACCCAGACGTGCGTGTGTTTTCCCAGGTGCAAGAGGGCTGGCGCAAACTCGGGGAATAGTTCGATCCGCGAGGGCACCCCCAGCGAAGTCATGGACTTCCGGTTAACGCAGCCGTTCACCACTCGCCCGATCGCTTTCAGCTCCAAGTGCTCCATTCTCCTCCCGTGCTCTGTGCCGGCCTGGACCGCAACAATCTTCGCCGGCCGGTGTTTGCATTACCGACGCCCGCCGTGCGCCCCATCGCAGCAGCCACACCGCTAGAATGGGATTCGCAAGGATCACACTTGGCCAGCAAAGATCCCATCCTACCGCCCCGCCCGACTGGCGGCCTGGGTTCCCCCCGGCCCGCCGGCGCCGCGCCCGCCGCTAAAGCCAAAACATCCTCGCCGCGCCGCGAACAGCCCGCAGTGCCCACCGCACCCGGCACCTCGGCCACAATCGGCGGTTCGCTCCGCTCGGCTGACCGGTATTTTGAGCTGAAGAGTGAGATCCACCGCAAGCTCATCGGCGTGATCAACCTGGACCGTGTCTCCTCCATTCCCAAGGAGCGCGTGCGCAGCGAAATTGGCCGCGTGGTGGAGCGACTGCTCGATGAAGAGCGCGTGCCGATGACCACGGCGGAGCAGAACCGGATTGTTGAAGAGGTGCTCGACGAGGTGCTCGGGCTCGGTCCGCTGGAGACCCTATTGAAGGAACCCTCCATCTCCGACATTCTCGTCAACGGCTACGACAAAGTGTACATCGAGCGCGCGGGCAAGCTCTCGCTCACGCCGGTTCGCTTTAAGGACAACAGCCACCTGTTGCACATCATTGAGAAGATCGTGAGCCAGGTGGGCCGCCGGGTGGATGAAGCCAACCCGGTGGTGGACGCCCGACTGCTCGACGGCTCGCGCGTGAACGCCATCATCTCACCGCTCTCGCTGGACGGACCGGCGCTCTCCATCCGCCGCTTCGGCCGCCATGTGATCACCTCCGATGAGATGGTGACCAACCGCACCATCATGCGCAGCATGCTGCAGTTTCTAGCCGCCTGCGTGCAGTGTAAGTCGACCGTCCTGGTGAGCGGCGGAACCGGCTCCGGCAAGACGACCACGCTCAATGCCCTCTCCCGCTTCATCCCGGAAGAGGAACGCATCATCACCATCGAAGACACCGCCGAGCTGCAACTGCAGCAGCGTCATGTGGTGAAGTTCGAAACGCGCCCGCCGAACTTGAACAAGCAGGGCGGCATCAACCAGCGCCAGCTCGTGCGCACCGCGCTGCGCATGCGCCCGGACCGCATCATCGTCGGCGAGTGCCGCGGCCCGGAAGCCCTGGACATGCTGCAGGCCATGAATACCGGCGTGGAGGGCTCCATGTCCACCGTCCACGCCAATTCACCCAAGGACGCGTTCTCGCGTCTTCAGGCCATGGTTCTGATGGCCGACCTCGACCTGCCGACGCGCGTGGTCACGAATCAACTGTCGAGCGCCATCAAGCTGGTGGTGCAGGTTTCGCGTCTTTCCGACGGCTCGCGCAAGATCATCTCCATAGCCGAAGTGCTGGGCGTGGAAGACGAGGCCGTGAAGATCCAGGAGATCTTCACCTTTGAACGAGTAGGCGTCGATGACGCGGGCAAGGTGATGGGGCGATTCAAGGCCGTCTGCAAGCAGCCCAACATGCTGACGCGCATCAAGCAATACGGCATTCAGTTGCCGGGCGACCTCTTCGAGGAAGAGGTCGCCGTCAACCTCTAGTGGCCCTGGCTAGGGCCGTGCCGTGCGGGCGCGCGTGATGCGATCCACCAGTTCGCGGAACTGCTCGGTTTCCATGCCGGACCCGGAGAGTTTGAGCTCATACTTTTCCCCTGTGAAGGGGATGATCTCCACCTCATAAGGGTTCTTGCGCTTCAGTTCCTTGATTTCCTTCAACTCCCAACGCCGCGTGTCCTCGGCTTTGTCGAGCGATTCAAAGATGACGCGCTCCTGCGTGACCACCAACGTCCCGTCGGTGCCGCCGAGGAGTTTGTTCCGGCGCGCCGGGAAGCTCCAGCGCGTTTCCGCCTTTGTCTCGCCGGCCGTGGGCGGAGCCGCCGCCACACCTTGTTGCAGCCACTGCTCGACCGCGGCCGACTCACTGGGCACAGTCAGGCGCAAGCTCAGCCGGTTCGATTCGCCCACGCGGTCCTTCACCGGCTTCTTCAACTGCACCACCAAGCCCTCGCCCATGCGGGTGATCGACTGCACGTTCGCCTTGTCGACAGTGAAGGAAGCCTCCGGCTTCTCGCTATCGACAAACGTCAGCATGGCATCGTGGACCACCACCTTGCCCGTCACCGCTCCGAACGGCGCTGACAACTCCGCCCCGTACACCCGCACCTCCGACTGGCCCCAGGCAGCCGGCGCGCAACACACAAGCCCAGCTATGATCCACACTTTCATGGAAATGCTCCTCCTTACTTCTGTTGTAGCATTGCCTCCCGCTTCGCTTTGAATTCGGCGCCCGGCTTCCACTCGGGCCACTTCTCGCCTTCGGCCACTCGCCAGCCGACTTCGAACAGCAGCTTGGCGTCCTCAAGCGTGCCCGACAGGTCCCAATCGGTCTTCACCTCGTCGGAGGGCTTGTGGTAATCGTTCGTCGTGTACTCTTCGCGCTTCTGTTTGGAAAACTCCTCCGGTTTCCCGATGAACCTGGTCCCCGGTTCGGTGTAGAGCGCCGGCACACCTTCCTTGGCAAACTCGAAATGGTCGCTGCGATAGTAGAAGCCCTTTTCCGGCTCGGCATCCGGCACCAGCGTCCGCCCCTGTTCCTTGGCTGCCCCGGCCAGCACATCGTCAAGCGTGGAGTTGCCGAGCCCGACCACGACGAGGTCGCTCGTCTTGCCCCACTGGTTTGTGGCGTCCATGTTGATGTTGGCCAGCGTCTTGTTGAGCGGATAGAGCGGATGCGTGGCGTACCACTTTGCCCCGAGCAAACCCTGTTCCTCCGCCGTCACCGAAAGAAACAGCACGCTGCGCTTCGGCGCCGGCTTGAGGGCGGCAAACGCCCGGGCCAGTTCGAGCAGAGCCGCCGTCCCGGTGGCATTGTCCACGGCGCCGTTGTAAATCTGGTCGCCCTTGAGCGTGGCATCTTTGCCGAGGTGGTCCCAATGCGCCGTGTAGATCACATACTCGTCTTTGAGCTTCGCGTCTGAGCCTTCAATCCTCGCCAGCACGTTGCGAGAGTCGACCTTGCGGATTTTGTTGCCGACTGTGAAGCTCGCCTTCCCTTTGAGCGCCACCGGCTGGAAGTCCTTCTTCGCCGCCGCCGCTTTCAAGTCATCGAACTTGAGACCGGAAGCGGTGAACATCTCCTTGGCCTTGTCGAGCGACACCCAACCTTCCACGGCCACACGCCCCATGTTGTTGTCTTCCGCCTGGAGGTCGAAGTTTTCCCCGCCCCAGCTTCCCGTCACCACCTCAAACGGATATCCCGCCGGGCCTGTCTCGTGGATGATGATCGCTGCCGCCGCGCCCTTCTCGGTGGCGATCTCGTACTTATAAGTCCAGCGGCCGTAGTAGGTCATGGCGCGACCGCGGAACATCTTGTCGTCGAGCTTGGTGGGGTC
This sequence comes from Acidobacteriota bacterium, assembly GCA_017304135.1. GTDB lineage: Bacteria > Acidobacteriota > Terriglobia > Bryobacterales > Bryobacteraceae > JAFLBB01. The sequence continues at coordinate 71,849 of JAFLBB010000002.1, forward strand.
GCTCGGGTCGGGCACGGCCGGATCGTTTACCAACATCACGATGGTCTTGCCCTTCACGTCCAGGCCTTTGTAATCGTCCCAGCCATATTCAGGCGCAACCACTCCGTAGCCGACGAACACGAGGTCGGAGTCCTTCACCTCGACCTTCTCCTGGAAGCGGCGCGACCCGGCGACGAAGTCCTCTCCATCGGTCAGGGTCACCTTCTTGCCGCCGATGGTCATGCTGGCCGTGGTTGTCGAATCGATGCCAGCCAGAGGCGCTTTCTGCACGTACGTGCCATCCGGGTTGCCAGGCTTCAGCCCGAGTTTCTTGAACTCAGCCTCCAGGTAAGCCACCGTCAGGTCTTCGCCCTTCGAACCCGGTGCACGCCCTTCAAACTCATCGGAGGCGAGTTTCTGGATGTGGGCCATCAACTGACCGCTGTTCATCACCGCCTGCGCCGCCTTCGGATCGGCCTTCGGCTGCGCGCACCCGCACACCACCAACGCGACGGCCCCGGCCAGGGCTCCCATGAAGTAGGTTTTCCGCATAGACTCTTTGAGTATGAAGACCAATCTCTCCCGGCGGCAACTGGCCGCAGCTTCGCTTGGACTCGCCGCCGCGCAGCGCGCCACTTCGCAGGTCGTGGTTCGCCCAGGCGCGGCCCAGGTGGCGGGCCCCCAAGCCGCGATGGTCTCCACCTACGTTTCGGCGCTCGATGGCTTTGAGTCCAGGGTCAACATGGGCTCGTTCGACCCCGTCGCCTGGACCAAGGAGCGCTACCGCCAGATGCCGATGCGCCTCGGCTTCAAGGCCAAAACCAAAGCGCAGGCCCTGGCCTGGCAGAAGCAGCTTCGCACCAAACTCACTGAGCTTGTCGGCGGCTTCCCCGCGACGCGCGTTCCGCTGGAGCCGCAGACTCTTGAAGTCCGCGACTTCCCCACCTACCGCCGTGAGAAGTTCGTCATCAACACGCAGGAGGGGATGGGCCTGCTTGGTTATCTGGTCACGCCGAAGGACAAGCCCGGTCCGCTGCCGGCCATGATCTGCGTTCCCGGCCATGGGCGCGGCGTCGATGACCTGGTGGGTATTGATGACAAGGGCCGCGACCGGACGCTGCGCGCCCACTACCAGTACGACTTCGCCCTGCAGTGCGTTGAGCTGGGGCTGGCCGCCGTGGCCATCGAACCGATCGCCTTCGGCTGCCGCCGTGACTCGCGCGCCCAAGCCCGCGGCCTCACCAACTCCGTCTGCCAGCCGACTGCCGGGGCGGCGCTTCTGTTCGGCCAGACGATGATCGGCTGGCGCGTCTATGACGTGATGCGCGTCTGCGATTGGATTGAGACGCGCTCGGAGCTCAACGCCAAGCGCATCGGCCTGATGGGCATCTCCGGCGGCGGCACCGTGACCACCTTCGGCGCCGCCCTTGAGCCGCGCATTCACACCGCCTTCATCAGCTGCTACCTGAACACCTTCCTGGCGTCGATCGTGAGCATGTCGCACTGCATCGACAACTACGTGCCGGGCATCCTGAACTGGTGTGAGATGTACGACGTAGCCGGGCTCATCGCCCCCCGACCGCTGTTCGTCGAATCAGGTGAGAAGGACAATATCTTCCCCATTGAGGCGAGCATTGACAGCTTCAACAGGGTGCAGAAGGTCTACGAGGTATTCGGCGCGGCGGGCAACACGAGCCAGGAGGTGTTCGCGGGCGAGCACCAGTTCCACGGCAAACAGGGCCTGCCGTTTTGTGTGCGCCACCTGAGCGCGATTTAGTCGAGCGGGAAGGCCGGATCAGGCCCGGCCTCTTTCGGCGTCTCCACCGTGCGCACGATGGACCGTTTGCCGACGTCGATGACGTGCACTTTGTCTTTGTCCTGGACGCCGCTGAAGGCCCAGCGGCCGTCGCGGCTCATGGTGAGCGACAGCGGTTGGCCGCTCAGCTTCACCTGGCCCGACTCCTTGCGCGAAGCCAATCCGGCAAAGCCCACCGCATGCGCCGCGCCGAGGGAATACACAAGCGTCCGGCCGTCGGGCGTGATGGCCACACGGTTCGGCCCTTGCCCCGTTTTCACTTCGCCCACGACCTTTCGTGTGGCTGTGTCGATGAGCGAGATCGTGTGGCTGTCGGCGTTGGTCACGAAGATCGTCCTGCCGTCAGGAGCGAGCGCGCTGCCTTGCGGCCGCTTCCCGGTCGGAATCACTTCCGTCTTTCCCGTCGCGATTTGGATGGCCGCCACCGTGCCGCTGGTGGAGTTGGACACATAGGCCCAGTCGCCCGCCGCGTCGAACAGCACCATGTGCGGGTCTTCGCCCTTCACGTCGAACCGCCGCAGCACCTTGCGCGCCACCGGGTCCACGAGCACGAGGCCATCGGGGTTCTCAGTGGTGATCACCAACTGCCCCGTCTTTGGGTGCACCGCCATGCCATGCGGCCTGCGGTTGTTTCCCAGATCGATCAAGCCCTGTGACTTGCGCGAGGCACGGTCAATCAACGCAATCGTGTTGCCGCCCTCGCCCGCATACTGCATCCACAAGATGCCGTTGTTCGACACGTAGAGGGTCTTGCCATCGCGCGAGGCCACGATCTCGTGCGGATGCGTGCCCACCTTCACTTCGGCCACACGCTTGCCGTCCGCCGCGTAGAAACCCACCTTGCCGGCGATCTTTTCCACCACGGCGATGTCCGGCTGTGCCAGCAGCGCTGCCTGCGCGATCACGATCATGCCCAGTGTCTTCATGCTTTCTCCACCACCACAACCGAATGAATGTGCATCCCCGGCACCGTACCCTTCCACACGCCGCCGGACCAACGGCCCTGCAACACGGCCCCGCCCGGCTCCAGACGCACCCGGCGCGGGGCTTTGGCCAATCCGCCCACAGCAATCTCCACCGGCGCTGTGCGCGGCACGGTGTCGGGAGCCGCATGGTCGCCGGAAACCTGCATGCCGATGGTATCGATCAGATGGATCAACAGATCAGATCCCTTGGTGCGAAGCGAGAGCTCCACGCTCTTCGCCGCTTCCACCTTCACCATCGGTTCAAAGAGACGCCCGACGACCGCTTGCAGGAAACCGGCAAGGGCGGGGGCATGTGACACCGCGTAGGCTGAGCCAACCGGCCCGGGTATGCAGGCCATCATGCCGTTGCCAACGCGCGCCACGGCGGCCGCCACTTTGGCCTCTGCCGCGGCGGAGGCCGAGGTCGCGTCATAGGTTGCATAGCGCCGCGCCACCACCTCGGCGCCCTCCGCTTCCATGTCTTGCCAGATGCCCTTCGCGTTGGCAAAGACGCCAGTCTGCGGGATCCACGCCGCCTGCTCCTTAGCCTCGCCGACGCAGCGGACACCCAGTTCCTTGGCAAAGAGCCGCGTATTCACCGCGCCCATCACCAGAACTCGGCCGCCCGCCGCCGCCCGCTCCCGCACCAATGCGGCGACCTCGTCGCCGATCTCCAACCACTCGGGCAGCACCAGGAGCGGATACCGCGCCGACTCCTCGCGCAACTTCCAATCGGGAATGACGTCGACCGAGTAGTGGCACGCCAGGAGCGCCTCGATCGCGCCCACCGCCGGACGATCATGCGCGCCCCAACCGCCGAATAACTTGTTCGCCGTCCGGTAGAGCGTGCGTGAGGAAAACAGGACGCCCACCTGCGGTACGGTTTCTGTTTTGTGCGAGACGGACTGACGCGCACGGCAAAAGGCCCCAACCTTGGACATGGTCTCGACGTGCCGGCCGTCGATCCAACCGGCTCGCGTCGGCTGGTAGTAAACCTGGAAGCCCCCGCCCTGCGCCAGCACGATGCTCGACTCCTGCATCAGGCTCGCGGCCGGTTTGTGAATGTGGCCCAGCGGGTTATTGTTCGAACTCTGAAAGCCCCAGGCCATGAGGTCCCACGGCTTTCCGGTGGCCGCCAGATAGCGCGCTTCCAGACGCGCCCGCGAAATCGGCGCGTTGCCGAGGTAGTCGCCCGAGAGGAAGTCCACCGGCAAGGTGGGCTGCTCCGGCACGTAGGTGGAATACAGCCAGTTGGAGGCGATCTGAAAGTTCGGCTTGCGCTTGTGAACCTCGTCGATGTAGTGCTTCACGTACCGCCGGAACTGCTCGCGGTTCAGCTCAAGGAACTCGTTCCATCCGGGGTCGCCGGCCTTCTTCGGCAACTCCGTAATGCCAGTGGCGTTGCGGAACTCGGCGGCAGCGCGCGCGCAGTAGTCCGGATTCGTCGCCCAGCACTCGCCGTCGACCCATGCGCCGTCGAGGTCGTACTTCTCCGCCGCCTCCAACAGTTGCGGGATCATCCGCTCGTCCACATATGGGCCGTAGGTGGAGGTCTGCGACTCCTCCTTCTTCCCGTCGGGCCGCACGCGCGCCCACTCCGGATGTTCCGCCACGGCCAGTGAATCCCACACGCCGGAGAAGTGAATGAACAGGCCCACGCCATGCCGGGCCGTGCCGGCGCGCCACAACTGGAGCGAGTCGTTCACGATTCCGGGCGATGACTTGCTGACCTTCGAGCGATAGCCGAGCCAGCCCGCGTGCCCCTTGCAGTCATACTGCACGTAATCGGGCTTCACGGCGGCGAGGAATCGCTCGATCATCTCCGGGGTCAGGTCGCGGCCAAGGTGCTGATCGTTCGCGCTGGGATGGAGATCGAGGTGGATCCCGAAGAAGCAGTCGCGCCTTGGCTTCCGGGGAGGCCTTTGCGCCAAGAGAAGTGCGGCGGGAAACACCCCGCCCGCGGCGAGCATCGTTCTACGGGTCAGCATCAAACCAGTCATCGTATACGAGACGGCTGCCGGGCGCATCGCCGTGAAGAAGCCCTTGCCCGGCCCGGGCCGGCTACTTGTAGTTCACGAAGAAGGGACTCGACCAGGCGATCTGCCCATCGGCCTGCATCAGGCGGACGTAGTAATAGTGGCGCGCGCCGAGATCGGCCTTGTCCAGGTAGGAGAGGCTGACGTCCTGCGTTCCAGGCTCAGCCGTGTAGACGACCTCGCTGTCGCGGATCACTTCCACGCGCGCTACCTTCGCCGTGCCACGCGCCTTCACGGTGATGGGCAGTTGTTTCACCGTCTTCAGTTCATCTCCCATGAAGTAACGCCCCATGCGGACGTCGAGAATGATGTTGTCGGTAGCGCCATAGGTGTGGCGGCGGCGGATGCCATCAAGCACGCCCTGGCGCGATACGTTGTCCGTATAGACCAGCGCGTAGCTGATGTGCGTGGAGCCGTGGTCCGAACTCGTCACGATACCGAGCTTGTAGCCCTTGGCCCAGGCGTTGTTCACCATGCCCGCCGGTTGATATCCGGCGACGTTCATGTGTTGATCGTCCTTGCCCGCGGCGGCGACATAGGGGAATCCCAGCTTCTCGTAGCTGGTGCGCGCGCCCTGGAAAATCTCGACCACGGGTTCGAGTTCCGGATCATTGTCGCGCCAGTCGGTGCCCATGCGCGTTCCTGATGTGTGCGAAATCGCGATGCCGTTGCGGCCCCGGATTTCCTCATAGAGCAGCTTCGTGTCGTTCTCCACCAGGTCGCCCGAGCCCACGCCCGGTTCATCGCCGAGCGGACTGACGCCAAGGCCGAAGGCCGCCGTGCCCGAACGCATGAAGAACGGCGAGACGCGGGACTCGGAGCGCTTGGCGAAGAACATGTTGCGGTGGCCGTTCGGATAAGTGGCGCTACGCTCGTAGCCGAAGATGGGCAGGTACAACCCCGGCACGTGGTACATGTCGGTCATCTTCTGCGTGTACCACCACCAGTAGGGCCAGGCCCCGCCCTGGTGGTCAGTTGAGGCGCCGAAGTCCATAGATGCGGCATCGACCATATAGCGGTAGAAGTCCTGCAGCGAGCCGTCGGACGCACCGCCGCCATCCCAGCTCAGCTCTGTGTGTCGGTGGAAATCGCCGCGGACGATGGAGTTCTTCTTCCCGTTGAGCACCACGGAGTAGCCGCGGATGGCCTTTAGATCGGCCCCTTCGTTGGCGTGCGCCAGTTCCACCCGCAGGGTTTCGGACGGGGGGGTGCCCCACTGTAGCGTCGTGGCGGCGGCTGCCTCCAGCTTTCCGGCGATCACGCGCTGGCGTTTCGGCTTGTGATAGTAGGCCTCGCCGCGCGTATCGGAATCCCACACCATCCACAGCGTGCGGTCCTTGGCGAGCACGGCGTTCATGCGGGTGGAAGAGCGCCCGCGCGAATCGTCTAACACCTTGGCCGCGCTCCAGGCCGCGCCGTCGAGATGCGACACGCGGTACTCCCAATAGCCGCGATTGCCGCGCGGCTGCACGGCCTGGTTGTAGCGCGTTTTGGCGACCACGAACACCGACCCGGCTCCGTCGCTGAAGACATGAGGCTGGTAGGTGTTGGAATCGCTGAACGGCTCATTGACGGGCTGTGCCGGATCGCGCCACGTTCCATTGTCGTAGCAGCGGATGCGCGGTTCACGCACACCGCCCAGCACGACGCCCTTGGCAGCGCTGCGGACGATGTAGCCCTGGTCCTTGCCCCAGCCCGGCGCGCCGGCTTCATAAGCCACCCAGACGCGCCCCGACGTATCCACCGCCACTGTCGCCCGGGCTTCGAACCGGGCGCTCTCGGCCACGGCCATCGCCGCGCCAGCCTTGCCTCCCGATACACGGCTCAACATCACGTCGTAGTTGCCTTTGGCATAGGTGTCCCAGGCGACCCATGCGTTGCCCGAAACGTCGAAGGCGATGGCCGGCTCCCAATCGTTGGCCGCATGATCGGTGACGCGCACATCGGCGCCCCACTTCTCGCCCTCAAGGGCCTTCATCATGATGTTGGCGTAGGGCCGTGCCACCGGCGCGTTCGAGGCCACGTCCTTGCGCGCGCGGAACGCCTGCCACACCACGGCCATGCCGCCCGTGCCGTCGGGCGCCAGGCGTGGATTCACGTCAGGCAGGGGATCGCTGGTCAAACGCTCCAGCGGGCCCCACTCCTGCTTGGCCGGATCAAAGCGGCGCGCATAGAGATCCCAGTTGGCGCCCACCATCTGGCTCCACACCACCCAGACGCGATTTTGTGCATCGACGCCCACTTGCGGCAACCAGGCGTCACCCGAGGTATTCGGCACCCACTGCAAGTTCCCCCACGCCCCATTGGCATAGGGGCGAATGCCGATGTCGTCGCGATCGCCGACAAAGCTCAGCCAGGCCGCCCACAGCGTTCCATCCGGAGCCTGGGCGATGGAGGGCAGATCGTCGTGGCGGAACTCATGGCCAATCTCCGTCCCGGCCACGCGCCCGCCGGCGTTCGATGCCATGGCACGGGGGGCATTGGCGCTCTTTTTCTTTTTCTGCTGAGCCTGCGAATCGGAAGGAAGCAACCACACCGCAAGGAGAAGAACAGCCATCATGAGGCGACGCATGACATGGCATTATGTGATGCCCTGCCGCCGGCGTCAATGAGTTGCGATGGCGTGCCTACTGAGGTTTCAACGGCTCAGCCGTCGATCCGCCCAGACCCGCATACGACTCCTTCACCTTCGACACCTTGCTGCCGTTGAATGTTACAAAGGTGATCTTGCCCGGCGGCAGTCCGTAGACCCAGTCCTCGAGTTCCTCGCCATCCTTGATCTCGCGCGATTTCGCCCGAGGCCGCCCCATGGCGAGCAGAACCTGTTCGCGGTCCATCCCCTCGACCACGCGCTTCTCGCGGATGGCCGCCTGAATGGGTTCGGGCAGGTTCTCCACGTAGTTCTCCGTCGCCGAGCGCTTCTCGAAATCGAGCACCGGCTTGAGCATCTTTTTGAGCTCTGTCGCCTTCACCGGGGGCACACCATTGGGAAACTCGACCACAAGCAGGGTTCCCAGCGTGGGGTTGCCGCCCTGCCCGATCGGCGCCGTGCGCGAGCCCGTACCCATCTCGATCCGCTCGTACCACTTCCGTCCGGACTTGAGGCCGCCGTTCAATTCCAGCCTGATCGCGTCGTCGTCCACTTCCACTTTGGTGATCTGCACCAGGTCGCCCGACCGCGCCGCCGGCCCCAATTCGCGCGCCGCATCATCCCACTTTTCCCGGTCGCCGATTTTTCCTTCCGCCGTCAGCGGCAGCGCTTTTTTCGAGCGCGGAATGCCGATTTTGGCTGTCGCATACTCAGCAGTGAGGCCGCGCATGATTTCGATGCGCTCCTCCGGCGTCAGCTTATTCTTGGCCCCCGCCATCACACACAACCCCAGCAGCGCGGCAATCACGGCCAGACAGCGTACCGTCATGACTCGCTCCTTTCGCCCAAGGCCCCCGGCTCGAGCAACACCAACCGCTGCGGCTGCACAGGCGCCTTATATAAACCCGCCAGCAGGAGCAATAATGCGCACAGGCTCAACAATCCGCCTTCGGGGCCATAGTCACCGCCCGACCACAGCGCGTCGAGCTTCCACTGCAACTCCACCCCCGTCACCCTCATTGTAAAGCCGCTTAAATTCACACCCAGCAGCGGCAATGTCCAGTTCCAGCCCGCATGAACCCCGATGGCCAGCCATAGATCGCCCGAGCGCAGAACACACCAGCCCAGAGCCACGCCCCAGAGGAACGTGTTGACGAGCCCTAAATAGGAGACGTTCATATTGCCGGAATGTGCCGCCGCGAAGAGCACGCCCATCGGCAGCAGGGTGGCGAAGGCACCAAAGCGCCGCACCATGATCTGAAACCCGTAGCCGCGGAACATCAATTCCTCGCCCACCACGCCAAACAGCAGGAGAACGAAGAAATACGCCAGCGTGGCCCAGCCCGAGGGCTTCTCCGCCGACTCCTTCCAGCTCGCCAGCCCCATCGCCAATGGGATGAGAACCGTGAGCGCAGCCACCGCCGCCCCCCCCAACAGGCCGTAGGCCAGGTGGCGCAACGAAGCCCCGCTCCAACCCAACCCGACCTCGGCGAACGACCGCCGCTCGTAGATCCGCAGGCAGATGACGTTGGCAATCGCCGCCGCGCCGAATACCGCCGCCACGAAGGTAATCAGCGTATCGGCCGCCACATAGAACAGCGGCGCCAGAAGCAACATGCCGAACCAGCAGAAGAAGGCATAGATGACGATGCGGATGATCGTGCTGGCCACAGAGCCTCCAGCCGCCTGCGCCGGCGGCGTAACTCCGGACCGCTCCGGCACGCCCGCCTGCGGCTGGTTCTCATTCGTCACGCCGCGACCTTCACCCGCACGCCCTTCGGGGCCACTTTCACGTCGAGCACCTCGGCCCCTTCGGCCGTGATCAACTCGCTCACCTTCTTTTTGGCGTCCGGCTCCACCATAAACACGACGCAACCGCCGCCGCCCGCGCCGCACACCTTGGCGCCGCGTGCGCCGGCTTTCCGGGTCACCTCAATCAGCCGGTCAATCAGCGGCGTCGTAATGGTCGGGCAGTTCTTTCGCCTGTTGGCCCATTCCTCGCGCACCAGCCGCGCCACTTCCGCCCAATCCTGCTTCTCGAGGGCACGCCGCATGCCGTAGGCGATGGCGGCAATCTGCTCGAAGTTCTTGTGCACCTGTTTGTCGCCGTTGATGTGGGCCTTCATCACTTCCCAGTTGTTGATGCCCGAATTCCGCGGCGCGCCGGTGTAGACGAGCACGAAGCGCGAGTTGAACTCATCCAGGTTGACGGGAATCTCGATGCGCCGGATGCCCGCTGGCGACATCTCCATCACGCTCACACCGCCGTACATGGCCGGATAGTAATCCTGCGAACCGGTGGGCACGCGGATCACCTGCGACTCGATGTTTTGGCAGATTTCGCGCAGCTTCTCGGTGGAGTGCGGCGACCCGGCCAGCCGGTTGAAGGCATGCGCGATGGAGATCATGAGCGCCGACGAGCCGCTGATGCCGGCTCCGGCAGGGGCCTCGGAGTGCGTATCGACGCTGATGCCGGTGGCCGGGGCCCAGAACCGCAGCTGCCATCCAAGCAGCGGCAGTTTCTGCTTCTTGGCATCGCTCATCGCCTGCAAGGAGGCAAACGTCTCTTCCAGTTCCAGATCGCGAGACCGCAGCACGATCTGCTTGTCGCGGCGCGTCTCCAGCGTGCAGTGCGTGTAGCGGTCCACGGCGAAGTTCACCGTACAGGCGTTTGGATGATAGAGATAGAGTGGCCAGATGTCGAGTGTGCCGCCGGCCAGGTCCACGCGGCACGGGGATTTGGAAGAGAGTTTCATAGTGAATTCCTTAGGATATCGTGAGCGGGCGCGCGTTCTCGATCCTCCTCAAACACCACAGCCACAGGGCGTAAGAGGCGATCGCGCACAAACCCACGCCGGCAAGGGCCGCCCACGGCATCACGTCGGGCAGGAACAGCGATGCAACCCACCCCTTGACGCGGCTGGGCGCATACGGACCCACCAGCAACAGGCCCGCCAGGAACGCCAGAAACGCCATGCGCACGGAGCGCTCGGCCTCAGCCGGTGTCTGAACCCGCAGCGCCAGCATGGCGCCTACGCAGGCCGTGAACAAGCTGAACGCGGCACTGGCGGCAAGCAGGGGAACCAGGAAGGCGGCCGGAGGCGTCATCAAACGTCCACTTCCGTGGGCGGCGGTCAATGTCGCCAGCGCCAGCGCGTACAACACGAGCGCTCCGGCCAGCCCCGCCGCCGCGGTGGCCAGAACCTTGCCCAACAGAAACTCCGGCCGCGGGCACGGCGGATCCCACCAGCCCTCCAACATGCGCCGGCTCTTGTCTTCGCTGAAACTCGCCACCGTGATCTTGGATTGAAACAAGGGCGCCGAGCAAGCGTATACGGCCTGCAGGAACGGCTCCATGAAGTCCATCCCCAGATCCCAGGGAACGTACACGCCCAACCCCGACCAGAACGCAGCCACCAGGAGGGCGCCCCGCCACCCGCCGATGCGTTCCGGCACGTCGCGCAACTCGGCCCGGACGGTGGCCCACACCGCGGCTGCGCCCCCATCCGCACGGTACAATGGCTGCGTCATTCCCTCATCAGTGTAAGGAGTTTCCGACGCCATGACACGCCGCACCGCCGTACTCGCCATCGCCGCCTTCTCCGCAGCCCTTGCCGGCTACGGATTCCAGGCCGTCCGCAAACCCGCCGCCACCATTGACCCGCTGATTGCCGGTTTCTCGAAGACCACCGTAGCCAGCGTCGCCGACGCCGTCGACCAGATCATCGGCAAGCGCGGCTTCATGTCGCACGACATGCGCCCCCGCGTCAGCGGCAAGTTCGTGGGCCGCGCCCGCACGGCCCTGTTGCGCGAAACCACTCCTGAAAAGGCCAGCCCCACGCTCAGCGCCAAGCACTCAGTGGAAATGATCGATACGGCCAAACCAGGTGAAGTCGGCGTGATCGTGATTGAGAATGGCCTCGACGTGGCCGGCCTGGGCGGGCTGATGGGCACGGCGGCTAAGGTTCGCGGAATGGCTGGCATTGTGATTGACGGCGGCGTCCGCGATGTCCCCGAAGTCCGCGCGCTGGGCCTCCCGGTTTACTCCCGCAGCGTCGTTCCGTCCAGTTCGGTCGGGCGTTACGCCACCGTCGCCAACGGCATTCCGGTGAAGTGCGCCGGTGTGGATGTGGCCCCTGGCGACCTCATTGTCGCTGGTGAAGACGGCGTTGTGGTGGTGCCGCAGGAGCGGGCCATGGATGTGCTCAAACGCGCTCAGGAGATCGATGAGCGCGAAACGAAGATGCTGCCGCTCATTCGCGAACTCAAGGAACTCGGCAAAGCCGTGGCAAAGTTCAACAGGATCTAGCCCTGGCAGGGCTAAGAAATCTAAGGTATTTTCGTCTAGAGGGCCTTGCCTAAACCTCCAACCGCCGGACGTCGATATGTGAAGTGTTAGCGACGATATATGAAAGAGCGCCGTTCCGAAACCAGGCTGCTGTGCGCCGACCTCATTGAGGTTGAGTGGAAAGACAAAACCGGCCGCCGCCGCCGTTCGGTGGCCAATCTTGAGGACATCTCCAAGTCCGGCGCCTGCCTGCAATTGGACCTGGCCATCCCGTTGAAGACTCCGGTCCGCATCCGCTATGAGCGCGGCGACCTCGACGGTGTGGTCCGCTACTGTGTGTATCGCGAGATTGGCTACTTCCTCGGCATCGAGTTCGAACCCGGGCAGAAGTGGAACGAGCGGACCTTCCGCCCGCTGCACCTCTTCGATCCGCGTCGCCTCACGCAGCAAACCGAGAACAGCTAGCCGAGAATTGCTAGCCAGGCCACAGCCAGCACCTACGATGCGGAAACCTACTCTACTTGCCCGCCGCTTCCGCCCCTACAGCTTCCCCAGAGCTTGTTCAAAGTCGGCCAACAGATCGCGCCAATCTTCCGTTCCCACCGACAACCGGACCAGCCCTTCGCCGATTTCGGCCTCCGCCAGTTCCGCCTCGCTGAGCGGAGAATGCGTGGTCGTCATGGGATGGCAGGCCAGAGTTTCCACTCCCCCCAAGGACACCGCATTCCGGGCAATCCGCAGGTGCCGCAGGAAATCGAACGCAGCGGCTTTACCGCCCTTCAGATCAAGTGACACCAGAGCCCCCGGATAGTCGCACTGCTCGTTGCGGATTGCAGTCTGCTCCGGATCGGTGAATAGCGACGGATACCACACGCGTTCGATGCGCGGATGCGACTTCAGATGCTCGGCAATGCGTTGGGCGTTCTTACTCGCCCGGTTCATGCGTAGCGCCACGGTCGGCAGACGCCCGTCCAGCATCCAGCATTCGTCCGGCGGCAGGATGTTTCCAAAGATCACACGCCGCGCCTTCATCATCTGGATCAGCGCGACGTCGCGCGCCAGCGCCGCACCGGCTAGCAGATCGCTGAACCCTGAGAGATATTTTGTCGCCGAGTAGAGCACGAGGTCGGCCCCGTGCAGAAGAGGGTGCTGAAACACCGGACCAAGAAAGGTGTTGTCGACCATCACCAGGGGCGGCGCGGCCCCATTCGCTTTGTGCCGCGCGTGAGCAACCTCAGCCGCCTTTTTGATGCTCGTCATGCGCAGGGTGGGATTGGCCGGGGTTTCGATGAAGACAATCCGCAAGTTGGCCGCTCCCGCGATGGCTTCTTCGAGCCGCCTCATGTTTCCTGCCGGGACGGGAATTCCCTTCAGCCCGAAGGGTTCCAGGAACTCGTGGATCAGGTGCTGTGTTCCGCCGTACACGGGCACTGTGTAGACGACGCTGTCTCCCGGGCCGGCAAAAGTCGTCATCGCCGTCATGATCGCGGCCATGCCGGAGTTGAACACCGCCGCCTCCTGCGCCCCGGTTTCGAGCGGCACCATCTGATCCTCGACAATCTCCGCGTTGGGATGATTCAAGCGGGCATAGATCAGCTCGACGTTTTCCCCCTCGGCCGCCTTCGACTTGCCCGAGGCCACCGAAAATGCCCGCTCCGCCGCCTCTGGACTCGAGAACACATAGGTGGAGCTTCGGAACACCGCCGGCCGCGCCGAGCCCACTGACAAGCGCGGATCAAACCCGCGCGTCAGCACCTCCGTCGAGGCCCGCAACCCCGCCGCGTGCGGATGAACGCTCTCCTTCGATTGGCTCATGGAAGCACCACCTCCGCCCCCAGTCTAGGAGACCCACGCGTGAAAGCGAACCCCTCCGCCGGTATCGTCGTCCTGCAGCCCTAAACCGGAATGCGGAAGAGCGAGGCGTCACCTTCCCAGCCATCCGGCAGCGCGAACAGGCGCGTCATGTGGACGCACACCTCTCGCGTCACGCGATCTTCCCGCGCGTGGAAGTTCGACAGCGAGAGCAACTCGCTCTCTCCTGGCCGCAGCGTATCCACAGTCCGGATAGAGCCGGGCCGCAGCCGGCCGGTCTTGCGGTCCACCTCACCGATCACGAACGGATACCGTGGCCGGTTGCCTTTGGGGTTGTCCGGCGTGATGTTGCCGAGCCAGAACAGCCTCCCCGAGGAATGTTTCAGCAATTGGGAACAGGCGCTGGGAGAGAAAAAGCGTCCCCCGTCCGCAAACGTCCATGGTTCCGGTTTGCTCCACGTCCGCCCCCCATCGTTCGATAAGCACAGCCACTTATAGCTGGGCAGTTGCGGCTTCTTGTCGTTCGAGCCGCGCAGCACCATCATCAGCCGGCCATCTTCGAGAAAGGCGATCGTCGGCTCCACCATGCCGCGTGTGGTCACCTCCGTGGTACCGGCGATGCGCTCCGACATCTCCCACTCCAGGCGCCCGCCACGCCACGTGCCCATCAATAGCACCGATTCGGTCCACGTGTAGCCGCCGCCGGGGTTATAGAGCGAGCCGTCCGGCGCGACCACGCTCACCTGCGCCGGCAGGAGTATCCGCCCGCCCGGCGCGGCGACGGGGATGCAGGTGTTGTCGCCGGTCATGATGCAGTTCTTCCCGGTCCATACCCCGGGCATGGCGTGCGTGGGTCCATACTCGGCGCCCTTGTGGATCACCTGCAACGGCTTGCCGAAGGTGCGGCCGCCATCCTGGGAGATGCGGTAGTAGACGTTCCATTGCCGCAGCCCTTCCAGGGGATCGTCGCTCGGCAGAGTCCCTTCGGTCCAGAAATCGAGGAACCAGCCGGTGTGCGGGTCAGCAAACCCTGCGCGTGGATGGCGGCGCAACATCCCCTTGGCGGTGTTTTCCCCGGTGGCCCTGGATTCGGGAGCCGACCAGGTTCGGCCGTTGTCCGCCGAGCGCCTGTAGTACGCCGCGTCGACCGTGTCGGAGCGCGTCCAGCGCTGCTCGATGGACAGCATGTCACCGCCCTTGGGCCGCGTGTAGAAGGCATTGGCCATCACGGCGGTCCCCTTGCCGGGCGACTTCAGGAAGGTCTCACGCCGCACCCCGTCACGCGTTTGCGCCATCACCGCGGGCGCCGCCAGCACCGCTCTTCGCGTCATCATGACGCTCGACTATACCGCACCGTGCGAACGCAACGCCTCCGCGGCGCCCCGTGTGGTAGCGTGGCCCCAGATGCAACGCCGTTCCTTCCTCGCCACCTCAGCAGCCGCCGCCGTCTCCTGCTCGTCGCGCAAGCGCGCACCCAACGTCGTCTTCATCCTCACCGACGACCAGCGCTGGGACTGCCTCTCCGCCGCAGGCCATCCCTTCCTCAAGACTCCCCACCTCGACCGCATCGCCGCCGAAGGCGTCCGCTTTGCCAACGCCTTCACCACCACCTCGCTTTGTTCGCCCAGCCGCGCAGGGTTCATGAGCGGCCAGTATGCCCACACGCACGGCGTCCTGAACAATTTCACTGAGTATCCGGCCTCGCTGGCCAGCTTCCCGGCGATTCTCCAGCGGGCCGGTTACGAGTCCGCCTACATCGGCAAGTGGCACATGGGCGAGGACAACGACGAGCGGCGGCCCGGCTTTGACTATTGGGTTTCCCACAAGGGACAAGGCAAGTACAACGACACGGAGTTCAACATCAACGGCAAGCGCGAAGTGGTGAAGGGTTACTACACGCACGTGGTTACCGATTTCGCCGTTGATTTCCTGAAGAAGCCCCGCAACAAGCCGTTTGTTTTATGTTTGGGGCAGAAGGCCCCGCACGGTGTGTGGATTCCCGAGCCGAAGTACGAGCACGCCTTTGATCACGTCGAGGTCCGCAAGCCACCGACGGCGTATGAGACCGGCCCACTCACGCCCGCCTTCGTGAGCGAGCGCATCAAGACGTGGCACGGCATTGACGGCAATCTCTATGGGCTGAATGACTACGGCAAGTTCATCCGCGGCTACCACGCCACCATCCTGTCGGTGGACGACGCCGTTGGCCGCATCTACGACACGCTGCGCCAAACGGGCGAACTGGACAACACGATCCTCGTCTTCGCCGGCGACAACGGCTTTCTTCTCGGCGAGCACTCTTCCATCGACAAGCGCACGATGTGGGAAGAGTCCATCCGCATTCCGCTGCTCGTCCGCTACCCCGAGGCCATCCGCACACCGCGCGTGGCTGGAGAGATGGCGCTCAACATCGACGTCGCCCCCAGCATCCTGGATCTGGCCGGCGCCGCGCCGCTGCCCGCCGCGCAGGGACGCTCGTTCCGTCCCATCCTCGAAGGGCGGGAGACCCCGTGGCGCACCTCCTGGCTCTACGAATATAACTTTGAAAGTGAGTTCCCCTATACTCCGAACGTCCGCGGAGTCCGGACCGACACCTGGAAGTACATCCACTACCCCAACGGCGACGGCTCGCCCGACACCTATCTCGCCGAACTCTACAATCTGAAAGAGGATCCGCTGGAACGCCGCAATCTGATTCGGGACCCTGCCAGCCAGCCCAGGCTGAACGAACTCCGGGCCGAACTTGCCCGGCTGCGGAAAGAAAGCGGCGCGCTGGCTGACCAGATGCCGCAGCGGCCCACGCTCCGAATGGAGTTGCCCGACGCGCGCATCCGCTAGCCCCGGCGCGCGCCTTATTGAACGGTGACCATGGCCCCGGAATTGACCGTCGCCTCTTCCGGAGCACACATCGCATGCACGCAGGGCGAGGGATGATGCACGCGCCACCATTCCTCGGCGTCGCCGGCCGTCCAGCGCTCGTCAAACCGCATCGCCGCCAGGCGCCGGGCAACCTCCCGCACCGACTGCGGCCGGTCAGCGGGTTTCTTCGCCAGGCACTCCATGACCAGCGCTTCCAACTCCGCCGGGATCTCCATCTCGGTCCGCTCACTGGGCGGCAACGGCGGCGTTTGCACGTGCGCCAGGGCCATGGCCATGGCGCTGGGCGCTTCAAACACGAGCTTACCGGTCAGCAGCCAGTACGCCACGCAGCCCAGCGCATAGATGTCCACGCGGGAATCCACGTCGTCGCTGGCCAGCGCCAGTTCGGGAGCCATGTACGCCGGTGTGCCCGTGGTGATGCCCTCCCGCGTCAACCGCGTATCGGCCCCGGAATCCTTCCATTTCGCCAGCCCGAAATCGAGCACCTTGACGAAGTCGTAGTTCAACCCCAGACGGCACAGAAAGATGTTCTTGGGCTTCACGTCGCGATGCGTCAGTCCGAGCGTGTGCGCCTCGGCCAGCGAGTCGCACATCTGCCGCCAGAGGTAGGCCACGCGGGCCGCCGGCAGCGGGCCGAACTGGGTCACCAGGGAATCCAGGTCGAGTCCGTCGAGCAGTTCCATGGCGTAGTAGAAGGTGCCCTCTTCATTCACGCCGTAGTCATAGAGCGTCACCGTATTCGGCGATTGGAGCCCGGCAATGGCCTGCGCCTCGCGCTCAAAGCGCTTTCGCGCCGGCTCGCCGCCGCCGTTGCCGGAGCCGAAGAGCATCTCCGGCCGGATGAGTTTGATCGCCGCCTGCCGCACCAGCATGCGGTGACGTGCACGCCACACTTCGCCCATGCCGCCGCGGCCGATCACCTCGATCATCTCGTAGCTGCCCAGTTCGCGCGCCTTGCTCACCTGCGTGCCTAGGCTATAGATGACGCGGCTCATCGGCAGGGCAAACGCCGCCGTCAGGAATACAGCCACATAGAGCAGAAGCCACTGATCAGACGTAGGCGTGGGTATCCCGAACAGCTTGATGTTGATCCACAAACCGAGCGGACCCATGGCCGCCGTCAGCAACGCCGCCGTACCCGAACGGAAGCGGCATCTGGGCACCAGCAGCACGACGAACACCATCCAGACGGCGATCCCCGAATGTCCGCGCACCACCTCGCCGGGCAGCAACGGATGACGCGACTCGGCCATTGAGATTACCAGCGCGCCGAGAATCTGAAACACCAGTCCAACGTCGAGCTTTACCTCACCGGGCAGCCTGCTGGTGAACGCGAACACCGACATGCCGAAGCCCAGCACGGCCCCCAGGAGCGACAGGATGCCATAGTAGAACTTCAGGTCGGGAGACAAGGACTGGCCAACGGGAGTCAGGCGGTGGATGATATACATCACCACGAAAAACGTGGCGTACATGGCGCTGACCCACCCCAGCCGGACGACGGCCTTGTCCACAAAGTCGGCGGGCAGCCGGTAACCGCTCGTCGTACTGACGCCGCCTGAGGTGTCTGGACTCTTGTCCGCACACGCAAATCGCCGGATAATCCCCTTTTCTTCGGCCATGGCTTCTTTCTTTAGACTAACTCTCTTATTCGACGTGACGCGCGCGCGATTGGATTCGTTCTGCTTTTCTGTATCCGAAAAATCGTGATTAATACAACCGCACCCCGCGCGGTCCAGGCGGCTTCGAGAGGTGGACCGCATCCACGAACCGCACTGTGTTGGAATCTCTTGTCATGACTAGGGAATGCGTGCGGCATCCTTCACCGAAAAACCGGACGCCGTTGAGCAAGGCCCCCTGAGTGACGCCGCAGGCGGCGAATACCAGACGCCGCCCGGGGGCCAGCTCCCTCGCGCGGTAGATGCGGTGCGGGTCCTTGATTCCCATCTTCAACACGCGCGCTTCGAGTTCCGGCGTGTTCACCACCAGCCGCGCCACCATCTCGCCATGCAGGCAACGCAGCGCCGCCGCCGTGATCACACCCTCCGGGGCGCCCCCGATGCCCATCACGGCGTCGATTCCCGCGCCGCGGACGGCCGCCGCAATGCCCGCCGACAGGTCGCCGTCCTGCAGCAGCCGGATGCGCGCGCCCGCTTTGCGAATCTGCGCGATCAAATCCATATGCCGCGGGCGCTCCAGCACGGCAATGGTCAGGTCGCTCACCTCTCGTTCGAGGCAGCCGGCCATCGACTTCAGGTTCTCCTCCGCCGTGGCGTCCAGGTCCAGCGCGCCGCGGCAGGCCGGGCCGGCGATGATCTTCTCCATGTAGCAGTCGGGCGCATGCAGCAGGCCCCCCGGCTCGCTCGCGGCCAGCACGGCGATGGCATTCGACGCCCCGGTCGAACAGAGGTTCGTCCCTTCGAGCGGATCGACGGCAATGTCGACGCTGGGGTAGCGCACACCCTCTGGCGGCGTCTTGCCCACGGGCTCGCCGATGTAGAGCATGGGCGCCTTGTCGCGCTCGCCTTCTCCAATGACTATCGTGCCGGCGATCGGCATACGCTCAAAGGCACGGCGCATGGCCTGCACAGCCACCTGGTCAGAGGTGTCGGCCACCCCCTGCCCCATGGTCCGCGCCGCCGCGATCGCGGCCTCTTCCACCACACGGACGAAGTCCAACGCCAGGTCCTGTTCCAGGTCGGTGTCCATCTCGAAATTGGGGAGACTCATGCCAGAAATGATAATCCCGGCTTTCAGGAAAACCTAACCGCCGGCAGGAGATTCTCAAGCCCCGGTGGGGAGTGGCGGCGGCTGGGCGGCCGCCTCCAACTGCTTGCCGAACTCCTCCAGGACGGTCTCCGGCCTGCGCAACACGACGCGCCGCACGCCGTTTGCCACCAGGCCGAGCACCGCCCCGGCCGTTTCGGCCACACCGGCGGCTTTCACTTCGAACAGCCCAAAACGGCGGTCGAGCGCCAGTTGCAGTTCGGCGTCGAAATTCTCCTGCCGCACGCGTCCCGTGGAGTTCACCACGTAGTCCACCCCCGTACGCCGCGCCAGCTTACAGGCAATGATGCGCAGCTCAAGGTTGAGCACGGGGAATTCGAACACCGCCTTCAGTTTGGCTTCGTTCTCCCGGCATACAGTGGCCAACTGCTGCAGTTCGCTTTCCACGCGCACGAATTGCCGCGAGTACATCATGCCCAGGTTCACCACCACATCGAGCTCCCGTGCGCCCCGCCGCAAGGCGTCGCGCGCCTCGTAGAGCTTCACTGAGGTGGTCGCGCTGCCGTCCGGATAGCTCACCGCCGCGGCCACTTTGACGCGGCTGTGCGAAAGGCCGCGCACGGCCACATCCACGTCGCAGGGGCGCACACAGACGGCCGCCAGGGCGAACTCGCGCGCCACGGCCAGCCCGGCATGGATCTGTTCCTCGCTTAACACGGGAGCCAGAAGAGGCAGCTCGACATAGGCCGCCAGCGCGTCTACCGTGCCGATAACGGGGGCAGCGTTCTCGATCCTGTTCTCATCCATAGTGTTCCGAAGTGGCGCAACTGCGTGCGCACGCCTTTCGCACCGGCCCACCAGTCCTCATGATGGAAGTGGCCGAAGTTGCCCTTGCCCCGCTCCTGCTGGTCGAGGTCACCGAGCGCGATGTTGAGGCCCATCGCCCGGTCGCCCATCGCCGTCGAATAGAACTTCCCTGGCTCCACCTCCAGGCACGGATCGAAGTTCACCGCCCACTCGATCACATAGCGGCGCGGCTTCGATTTCCCATCGGCGATGCGGGCCACCGCTTCCATCGCCCGCGTCTCGATCCACTTCTGGTAGGTGTTCCAGGCGGCCTCTGAGCGCCGCGGTTCGCCTTCCAGAATGCCGCCTTTGCCAACGCCACCGAGCCGCGACTTGGTCAGATTGGCCACCATCTGCCACGACGACCCATCGCCTTTTGCGCCCTCGTTGGCGGTCCACTTGTTGGCCGGGTCCATCAGGATCTCCATCTCATCGCCGAACCAGGGAAACCCCTCGCGCGTCAGTTCGTGCGCCTTGGGGTTCTCCTGTGGCAGCCAGCGCTCGGTATCGATGCCATACAAGACGTCGTCGCGGATCTCAAAGGCGAAGTAGAGGCGCCTGCCGTCGTGCTTCACCCAGCCGCGCAAGCTGAGGTCGTTGTCGTCATAGGTCGGCGAGAACTGGGGGATCCACTCCGAGACGCCGGTGAATGTGGTGGCGTCGTCCCACTCGCCTTTCGACAGCACCCCATCGATCTTCGGCGTCGAGCCCGGAAACGCGTTCAGCGTCTTGGGAAATTCACCCGCGAGCAACGCCACGCAGCCCGCCGCGCCCAGCGCCGCAGCCAATGCACCCCATGCACGCACGCTCATCCGGCCCACCTTTCGGAAGCTCCGTTACCTCTTCTTGCGCGACGGGGCTGGGGGTGTCGCGCTGAGCCCCATGTTCTTCAATTCAGCCCGCGCCTTGTCGGCCGGCTCCGTGCGCGGATACTTCTGGATCAGCGTCCGGTATTCGGTGGCCGCATCCGTGCGCCGCCCCAATTGCATCAGCGACCGCCCCTTCATGAACAGCGCGTCGGCATTCTTGTTGGCGTTCTCCGGGTACTTCTCCAATTGCAGATTGAAAGCCTCGATCGCCTTCTCGTAACTCCCCTGCGAGTAGTGAATGTCGCCGATGTGGAATTGCGCATTCGGAGCCAGGTCCGTGTTGTCATACCACTTGAGGAAGTCCTGAAACTGCGCCAGGGCGAGGTCATACTTGCTGGTCGACTTGTCCTGCAGCGCCGCGCGGTAGAGCGAATCGGCGGTCACGCCCGGAGGAGGCGTGGACGATCCGGAACCCGCGCCACTCGAGCTCGCATCCGGCGGCGGAGGGGGCGGCGCCTGCAGCGTCTGCACCGTCTGCGTCACGTCGGCCAACTGCGTACTCATCTTGGACATCTTGGCGTTCATCTCGTTGATCGTTTCGCGCACAAAGCGGAACTCGTCGGCGAGCGCATCCACCTTGGAACCGAGCCCGGCCACCGGCGCGGCGACGCTTTTTTCCTGTCCCTTCATGCGGTCGTCCAACTGCCGCTCCAGCAAGGCCACGGCCGTGTTGGCCTTGTTGGCCGTGTCGAGCGTTTGCTGCACGAGCACGGTCAGCGCAGCCATCTTTTCATCCACCGTGCGCTGCAGCGAGCGGACCTGGTCCTGCATGAGCAACACGTCGCGCTGCATCTCCTGCACCTCCTTCTTCTGGGCGAAGGTAAGCGCCGGCAAGAGCGTGGCCGCAAACAGAATCCGGGTCAGACGCATCATCAATCTCCTAAAACAAAAATACGGCATAGCGTGCCCTCTTTGCTGAGGGCGCGCCATGCCGCATTGGTTCTTACCGCCGATTGGCTACTGCCCCGCCGAGAAATGCACGCGGCGGTTCTTCTGCCAGCAGTCCTCATTGGCGTCGGTGCACTGCGGCTTTTCCTTGCCGAAGCTGATCGTCCGCAGCCGGTCGCCGGAGACGCCCAACTGGGTCAGGAACTCCTTGGCCGAGGTCGAGCGGCGATCGCCGAGGCCGAGGTTGTACTCCGCCGAGCCGCGTTCGTCGCAATGGCCTTCGACGCTGATGGTGGCGCTCGGGAAGTCGGCCAGAATGCGCTTCAGGGCATCGGAGTTGCGGCTCAACACCGAGCGCGCATCCTCGCGCACATCGTACTTGTCGTAGTCGAAGTAGATGTCGCCCACTTCGTTACGCAACCGGTCATCGAGCGAGGCCGTCGGCGGTTTCACAACCGGAGGGGGCGGCGGCGGCGGCGGTTCGCTCACCGTCACACGGGCTGTCGACGTCACCGAACCACCGGCGCTGCGCGCCGTCAACGTATAGGTGGTCGAGCTGGAGGGCGAAACCGAGCGCGTGCCACTGGCCGAGACAACGCCAATGCCGTTATCGATGGAAACCGAATCGGCGCCGGACACGTTCCAACGAAGTGTCGAGCTTTGGCCGCGCTGAATCGAGCTGGGCTCGGCCGAGAACGTCCCCACGACAGGCTTCGCCGGAGGCGCCGGCTGGCTGGTGGGCGGCGGAGGAGGCGGCGGTGGCGGCGCCGGCGGCACCTTTTTCTTACAGCCCGCCGCAAACGCAACCAGCAAGCACGCCAGGATCAACCATGTGAGCTTCTTCGTCCGTAACATTATGAGCAATCCCTCCCGGAATCGAGTTCCGAATTCTTCTCTTCATCTGTAGCGCTACATCGGCCGGGCGCAACCACCGCCCGGACGGAACGCGTCACTGCAAAAATCTATTTGCTCCACACAGGGTTCTCATTGCGCCCCTGTGTTGTGAGCTGGCGCGTCTTGGTGCCGTTGGCCAGCATCGTCCAAATCTGCGTCGAGCCACTACGGTTGGACGAGAACACCAGGTGCCGACCATCGGGCGCCCAACTCGGGTTCTCATTCCGCCCCGCGCCGTGCGTCAACTGCGTGATTTCCTTCGTAGCCACGTCCATTATAAACAGGTTATAGTTGCCGGGGGCGAACCCTCTCGTCCAGCTAAAGGCAATGAATTGTCCATCCGGATGCCAGGCCGGATTCACGGCGTCGCCCTCGCCCGAGGTCAACCGCACCACGTCGGTGCCGTCCACGTTCATCTTGTAAATCTGCGGCGGGCCACCGCGCCCGGAGACGAACACCAGTTCACGCTGGTTCTTCGGATTGAACTTCGGCTCGATATCGATCGCATTGGAATACGTCACCCGCTTCAACCCACTCCCATCTACGTTACACATGTAAAGCTGCGCCGCGCCACCCGCCGCGGTTGAGGAGAAAATGATCTGTTTTCCATCCGGTGTGAACGCGGGCGTGGCGTTGAGCGAAGCGCGCTGATTATAGAACGGCAACTGCCGCATCGTTTCGAGCGAATAGACCATGACGGACGGGTTGCCGCGCGCAAACGTGGTGAACGCCAGCCGCGTCGCATCCGGCGACACAGCCGCGAAGCTCGTCGTCGAACCCAGCCGCGTGATCTGCTTCTGGTTGGCGCCATCGTGGTCCATCGACCAGATCTCTTTGCCGCCGCCGCGCGTCGAGGTGAAGATGATCTTCGACCCGGCCAGCGTCTGCACGCCCAGCTTCGACAAAATGTCGGCGGCGAACTCATGCGCCAACTTCCGCGCGCCCTCTTCGTTCAACGTGCCGATGTAGAGCTTGTTGAACACCTGCGCGTTGGCCAGGTCCTGCTGGCCCACGTTGTAGAACCAGCCGAACAGCACCATCTGGCCGTTCTGCACGCCCGCGTAGCCAATGGGCAGGTAGGTCGCTCCTACGGGCGGATTGCTCCAATCGGTCAGCCACGGGCCCTGACTTCGGGGCGGCGTGCCCACCGGCGGCTTCCAATCCTGCGGCCGCTGAGGCACCTGGAGCGGGTACATCGACTTCGGCGCCATGCGGAGATACCCGGAATCCTGCAGGTCCTGGAACAGCGTGGAATTAAACACGCCCATGTAAGGCTGCGCTTCGCCGGAGGCCCGGAAATCCGGCACGGCGATCACCGCCAGTTCGTAGGATTTCGTGATGCGCCCGATCATGTCCGCCTGGCCCACTAGCGCAATCGCCGCCGCGCAGAATGATGCAATCGTGAGTAGTATCGTTTTCTTGTTCATTGCTTCACTTGGAACTGAAATTCAATCGTCGCAGAGTTTCGCTCAAAGCCCTGCGGCAGGGGCGGGAACGGGCTCGCCGAGAGGATCGCCCGCTGCGCGGAATAATCCAGCGTCGGGTTTCCCGAACTCTGAATCACCCTCACATCGCCCGCCCGCCCATCGCGGTAAATCGCGAATGCCACAATCACCATCGGCGCATTCCGTACGCGAGGGTCAGGCGGCCCCGGCTTCCATGACTGCGCAACGCGCTCGCGGATGATGTTGGCGTAATACCCAAACCGGTTCCCGAACGGATTGCCTGCTCCAATGCCCACGCCGGAACCACTACTGCGGGTATCGAAACTCGGCGAAACCGCTGCCCGCCCCTGTTCTGAGTAAACCTGGTTCTGCCTGTTCGCGAGCGGATCCTGATAGCTCTTCTGCCACGCCTGCTGTTTCTTCTTTGCTGTCTCGGCCTTCTTCCGCGTCGCCAGCTCAATTGCATCGCGGTCTTCCTGAACCGTCTTGCGTTCCGGCTTCGGCGGCGTCGGCGCCATCGACTCCGTGTCGTTGGCCACCGGGTTGATCATGCCGCTGCGTGGAGGCAGCGGGATCTTCGACACCGGCGTGATCACCGTCGACATGCCCCCAAGAGCGTTCGGATCGCCGAAAGTATCGCGAGGCCGGCCCTCCAGCCACGTATAGGCCGCCATGCCGAGAAAGACACCCACGTGCAACGCCAGCGACCCCGCGAACGGCCGCTTCATCGGCTCCCGTTCATCCAAAATGTCGCGCCGCGCTGACATCTTGTTGCTCCTATCGCCGCGCCGCCTCGTCCACCGGTTGGGTCACCATCTGCACCTGCAATTTCTTTTCGCCCAGCTCACTCACCACCTGCGCCAGCACCTCCCACACCGCTCCCTTGTCGGCCCGTACATACACGCCCGTTTCGTTGGGGAACCGCTGCCGCACCTCGTCGCCCAGCAGGTTCAGGTTCACCTGCTTCTCGTTCAGTTGGATCTCGCCTTCCTTGGTGACGGTGACCACCGGCAACTCCTTTGCCGAGTTTTTCACCTGCTTCACCTTCGGCACGTCCACTTCCAGGCCGAACTCCATGACGTGCGCCGTGAGCATGAAGATGATCAGCAGCACGAGCACCACGTCGACCAGCGGAATGATGTTGATCTCGGCCAGCGCCGACGCCGCGCCGCGCCGCCCGCGCCGCCCGTTGCCCATGCTCGAGCCCAGCGAAATGCCCATGCCTAGCTCCTGTGCCTCATCCGCGCCCCGCCACTAGTCCTCAAACTGCCTCTCGGCCAGGTTGAGGAACTCCAGAGAGAAGTCGTCCATGCGCGCTCCCTGCTCTTTCAGCATATGGGAAAAATAGTTGTAGGCGACCGCTGCCGGAATGGCCGCGGCAAGCCCCAGCGCCGTCGCGAAGAGCGCCTCGGAGATGCCCGGCGCCACCGCGCGCAGACTCGCCGACCCCGCCTGACCCAGCGCCGTGAAGGCGTCGATGATGCCCCACACCGTGCCGAACAGCCCGATGAACGGCGAAATGGCGGCCGTCGTGGCGAGCCAGTTCATGTTGTTCTCCAGGTGCGCCAACTCCTCACTGATGCCGAGCTGCAACGCGCGCTCAATGGCCAGCTTGTTCGACAGCGTGCCCTTCGATTTCACCTGCCGTTCGATCTCCTCATAGCCGAAGTCAAACACCGCCACCAGGGGAGCCGCCTTAAACTGCTCGGCCGCCAGGGCGACCGCTTCCATGCCCGCCGCCCGCCGGAACGCGCGCAGAAAACTGTGATTCCCCGAACGCGCCGAGCGAAATACCGAGAACTTCGAGAAGATAATGCCCCACGACAAAATGGAGATCAGCAGGAGCATCACCATCACCGCCATCGGGACGGGCTTGGCTTCCTTGACGAGCTCCCACGTATTCATCTGAGCTAGAAAAATCAGAGACGCAGGCAACAGGGCGCGCTCCTTTCAGAATGGAAAGTTGCCAATGTTCATTATGCACCCGAACCGCTGCAACACCACCTAGTGTGAAAACATTTTCTTGCATTTTCGTTTTGGCCGGCCGCCCCCCATGGCCGCGCCCTGCCCGCTCGCGCCAGGGTTGCGGCCGACCGGCGGAGCCGCCTTGGTATCCTCGAATTCGATGCTCGTCGAACTGATCGTCGAGAACTATGCCGTCGTCGAGCGCGTCCGCGTCCGCTTTGGCGCGGGAGTGAACCTGCTCACCGGTGAAACCGGATCGGGAAAGTCCATCGTCGTCGACTCGCTCGGACTGCTGTTCGGCGGGCGTGCCTCCTCGGACATGATCCGCACAGGCGCCCCGCGGGCCCGCGTCTCCGGCATCTTCGAGGTCCCGCTGACGCGCCCCCTGCGCACCTTACTAGAGGAGCACTCTCTCGAATTGGAGGAGGGTGAGCTTCTAATCGAGCGCGAGATCCTGCCCAACGGCAAGTCGCGCGCCTTCGCCGGTGGGCGTCCGGTCACCGCCTCACTGCTGCGTGAACTCGCCCCGTACCTCGGCGACATCCACGGCCAGCACGATCAGCAAAAGCTCTTCGAACCCGCCGCCCAGCTCGACACTCTTGATGTGTTCGCTTCCAACAGGCCGGCGCTTGACCGCATTTCCTCCCTCTATCATCAGTGGCGCGATGTGGCCCGCGAACTCGAGGATCTGGAGCGCTCCAATGCCGAAACCCTGCGCCTGAAGGACCTCTGGACCTTCCAGAATCGTGAGATTGAATCCACCGCACCCGTGCCCGGCGAAGACGCCCGGCTGGAGTCCGAGCGGCGCGTCCTCATGAACGTCTCGCGGCTCCACGAGCACGCGCAAGCAGCGTACGACGAGTTGTACGAGGGCGAGCCCTCGGCGCTTTCTCTCCTGGGGAAAGCCCGCCGCCACATCGACGACCTGATCCGCGTCGACGCCACCTTGGGCCACCTGGCCGAGACCCTCGCGCCCACTGAGGCCGCGCTCGACGATGCCGCGCACACCCTTCGCGCTTACCTAGGCAAACTGGAAGACGACCCGGCCCGCCTCGACGAGATCGAATCGCGCCTTGCCGCCCTGGAGCGGTTGAAGCGCAAATACGGCCCCACGCTTGATGACGTCATCCACTTTGGTGAAGACGTCAAGACTAAGCTCTCCAACCTCGAAAACTCCGACGAACTCCGCGCCGCCCTCCACCGCAAACGAGAGGCCCTCGGCGTCGAGTATGCCGCCGCCGCCGCGCAACTCTCCCAGGAACGCCGTGCCGCCGCCGGCAAACTGGAGCACAAGGTGCAGGCCGAGCTGGCCGAACTGGCCATGGAGCGCACGCGGTTCAGCGTTGCGTTTTCCGAGCAGGAGTGGAGCGAGTCCGGCATCGACCGCATCACGTTTCTCATCGCTCCCAATGCGGGCGAGGAACCCAAGCCGCTGGACCGCATCGCCTCGGGCGGCGAGCTATCGCGCCTTGCCCTGGCGCTGAAAACCTGCACCGCCAATGGGACCTCCGCGCAGAGCGCGTCCCGCACACTGGTCTTTGATGAAGTCGACGCCGGCATCGGCGGGGCCACCGCGGAGTCCGTTGGCCGCCGCCTGAAGCGGCTTGCCTCGACCGACCAACTGCTGTGCGTCACCCACCTGGCTCAAATCGCCAGTTTCGCTGACCAGCACTATGTGGTGGAGAAGCGCGAAGTGAAGGGCCGCACGCTGGCCGAGTTGGAAGAGGTGACCGGGGAAGCGCGCACCCGCGAAATCGCACGCATGTTGAGCGGGCAGCGGATGACTCCCGAAGCCCTGAAGCATGCCGAGCAACTGGTGAAACACTCCGCCGGCAAGCGGGCCCTCAGCAACACCCCTTAAAGAAGGCCTTCCGCAACTCCTCGCGCAGCTCGGGAGCGACCTCCGGAACACCGGACGGCGCGCCACGCCGGAACATGCGCGTCTCCAGCCGCTCCCGCAGCATGATGCGGGCCCGGTGCAGGCGCTGTTTGATCACATCTTCGCTCAGGCCCAGGACGTTGGCCGTTTCCGCCGTCGACAGCTCCTCCACGTCGCGCAGCAACAGTACGGGCCTGTAGTTTTCCGGCAGCGAGGAAACCGCTTCGTGCAGAACCTCTCTCAGTTCGGCCCGAAGCAACTCCTCGTCCGGACCTTGGCCCCGGTCCGGCACCACCTGATCGAGCCCTGTGTCGTCGATGGACACCTCATGATCGGGCGCAAACAGGCTTTTGCGACGCTTCATCATGCATTCGTTGCGGGCGATGGTGAACATCCACGAGCGGATGTGCTCCGGCTCCCGCAGTTGCTGGAATCGCTCGAACGCTTTGAGCAGCGTCTCCTGCGCCACCTCTTCGGCGTCCTCGCGCTGGCCGCAGACGAGATAGGTGTATTGGAACAGCTTGCTGCGAAAAATCTCAACAAACCGATCAAACGCTTCAGGCTTGCCCGCCAGCAAGTCGCGCGCAAGCTCAATTTCAATAGCGCGTTGCGCGTTTGGCGTAGCAGTGCTCACGCCTTCAGTGTAGCGTCCTCCACCTCAGCGCCCGCCATTTGGATGACGGTCTTCACTTCCGGCGACATATGCAGCGTGTTGTGGATCAAACATGCCTTCACGGCGCGCATCAGGCCTTCTTCGTGCCTCGCCTCAAGGTTGCCTACCCTCACTTCAATCAAGAACCGTCCCAGCCTCGCCGGACCAGTCGCCTTCTCAGCCTCGACACGCACGGAGAGCCCGTCCTCAGGTAGTTTTCGCGCCTTCAGGTACTGCAACGCGTAATAGCCAGCACAGGTGCCCAACGATGCCAGCATGAATTCCGGAGGAGTCATTCCGGTATCCTGCCCTGCGTTCTCCCTTGGCTGGTCACAGGCTACTTCATGCCCGCGCGCCGACGCCACAAATGCCGCTCCCGATGTGTATCGAACGTTTACTTCCATATGCTCTCCATCGCTCTCCAACCATGCAGATGCGGCGTTCGATGCGGCGTGACAAAATCCGGCCTGGCGAGTTTCAGCCGGCGGCGGTGATGGGCCCGGAGCTTCGCGCCGCCGCTATCCCAGCAGGTTCATCCGGCGCAGCAGCCCCTCAAAGCGCGGCTGCCCGCGCAGCGCATCGTAGCCGGGGTGGACCTTCATTTGCACCAGCGGCATCTCGCGCCGCTCAACGCCCCGCTCCAGATGCGTCAGCGCCGCGTCGTGCTCACCCAGGCCAGTGTGGACCAGGGCCAGGCAACTCGCCGGCACATGCCGCGCGTTCGCCATCTCATACAGCTGTCTGAGAAAGCCTTGGGCAACCTCGCGGTTCCCGGCCATGGCGTGCACCTGACCCAGGGCGCCGAGCACACTAGGCAAATCGCCCGCCAGCCGCCTCCCGGCTTCCAGCATCTCCAAGGCTTCGGCGTAGCGCCGCATACCCCACAGCGCCCGCCCGCACCCGGTCAGGGCCTTGGCGTAGTGCGGGGAGGCGGCCATCAGGCGCCGGTAACAGGCCTCGGCCCGTTCAAACTCGCGGCTCAGCAGCGACATGTAGGCGCAGCCCTCGGCAATGATTGGCTCCAACGGGTCAAGCCGTTCGGCCAGCTCCAACTCGACCTGCGCTTCGGCGAACCGGCCCTGCAAGGCCAACAGGTCCAACCCGTACCACAGGTGCGCTGTCGCGTATCCGGGGTTCAGCCCGATGGCCGTCCGGTACGACCGCTCGGCCCCGCTCCAGTCCCAGTCGCAGAAGCTCTGAATGAAGCCCAACGAGGTGTGCGCCTCGGCCAGGCTGGGGTCCAGCTCCAGTGCCCGCAGCGCCGCCGGACGCCCCCGCTCCATCGCCGCCGCCGTCGATTCGAATCCGTAATCGGCGAGCAGGCTATACGCATCGGCCAGCCCGGCCCACGCCGGCGCGCACCGCCGGTCCACTTCGATGGCCCGCTCAAACAGCACGATGCTGTTGCGCATGCCACGCTCAGTCCGCTGGAACCACTCGTGGCGTCCCCGCAGATAGAAATCGTGCGCCTCGACGCTGTAGTTCGGCCGCGGCGCGGCCGGCATGGTCAACTGAATGCGCAGCACCGACGCGATGGACCGCGCAATCTCTTCCTGCAGCGCGAACAGGTCGCCCAGCGTCCGCTCGAAGGTGTCCGTCCACAGGTAGTAGCCGGACGCGGTTTCCACGATCTGCACGTGCACGCGCACTCGCTCCCCGTGCCGACGCACGCTGCCTTCCACGATCACATCGGCGCCTGCTCGCTCATTCACCTCGGCCCCCCGCGCCGGCAGGCCGCGCAGCCGCGACGCCGTACCCCAGGCCACCACGCGCAGCCCGCTCACCCGCGTGAAAGCGTGGATCAGCTCCTGCGTGAGGCCGTCGCCAAAGTATTCCTGCTCTTCCCCCGCCCCCAGCGTTTCAAATGGCAGCACCAGCACCGCGCGCACCGCGTCTGCCCGGAGGGCTCCGCTACGCTTACCCGCTGCGGTGTTCAGCGCCTCAATCCGCGGCGCATAGCCGCCCTTGGCATAGGTGATGCGCACGGGATCTCCGGCGCCATCCGAGGCGTAGTATTCCTCAATCTTTTGCCGCAGCCGGCGTGCTTCCACACGAACAATGGGGTCAACTCTGGGATCGTAATCGGCCGGGCGATCGAACACCTCGACGCCAACCAGCGCCTCTTTGATCTCCCCGGCCTTGCCCTCCAGCGTCTGCCTGACAGTAAACTCCAGAAAGCGCCTCATGCGCTTACTGGCCCGGAACTGCCGGCTCGAGTGGATTCTCTGTAATTGCTCTTCTACGTCGCTTGTATTCACGGTGGATCAGGTTCTATACGAGTTTTCCAAGCTCGTTCCCCAACCGATCCATATCCTTTTGACTATTGTAAAAGTGTACACTGATTCGCAGATTGCCGTGGCGCGCCGACACCAGCACGCCCTGTTCCTTCAATCGTCGCGCCAGTTCGCCCGCCTCCCGGCCGTCAAACCGGACCGCGATAATGCCCGAATCAAAGTGCGGCTTCTCGTCAAACAGCAGCGTGCCGCCCAGCCCGCGCACAATGCGGCGGCAATCGGCCGCCA
Source organism: Acidobacteriota bacterium (assembly GCA_017304135.1). Taxonomy (GTDB): domain Bacteria; phylum Acidobacteriota; class Terriglobia; order Bryobacterales; family Bryobacteraceae; genus JAFLBB01. Next base: position 102,902 of record JAFLBB010000002.1, read on the forward strand.
GTTCCCGCACACGCGCCTCAATCACGGCCGGGCCGAGTTCCAGCATCAAGCCGACGCTCGCCTCCATGGCGTAGAGCAGCGGAAAGGCGAGCATCGCCCCCTCATACTTCTCGGCCTTGTCTGAGAAGCGGGGAGCCCCGTGATGCAGGTGGTTCACGTTGCGCCAGTCGTAGTCGCTGCGCCAGCCTACCACGTCGGGCCGCAGCCACTGGCGCACCTCTGGCGCGACATAGGCGAAGGCCGCCCCGGTCGGCGAGAGCAGCCACTTGTAGCCATGCACGGCCAGCACGGACGGCTGCACCGCGCGCACGTCGAACGCCAACGCCCCCAGGCTCTGCGTGCCATCCAGGAAAAGCAGCGCCCCGCGCTCGCGCGCCATCCGCGACAACTCCTCCAGCGGCGGCCGGAATCCGTTGGTGTAGTTCACCGTGCTGGCCACCACCAGCCGCGTGCTCCCGGTGAGCGCCTTGGGAAGCCCGTCCCAATCCGTCTCGACCAACTCCACGCCTCGCTCGGCCAGCGTCGAGGGGACATAGATGTTGTTGGGAAACTCGTTCTCGAAGGTCACCACGCGGTCACCCGCGCGCCACTCCATGCCGCCCATCAGCAGCGACAGCGCCGAGGCCGCATGCGGCAGGAAGGCGATGTCGTCGCTTTGGGCATGGATCAATTGCGCCACCGTACCGCGCAGGCGGTCGACGTCGTCGAACCAATTGAGGAAGTCCCAGCAGGCCAGCTCATCGCGGTGCTGGAAATGGCGGTTCATCGCCGCCACCGTCCGCACCGGCATCTGGCCGAAGGTCGCCGTATTGAGGAAAGTCCACTCCCGCAGCGCCGGAAACTCCGCGCGCACGGCTCCCCAATCGACGCTCATCGCATTACGCCTTCGCCTTCGGCATCGCCTCGGCCACCAGCGCAGCCACCTTGGCAGCAGCCTCGCCGACGGCCGCTTCCATCATCGTTTTGCCTGCGCGCACCGCGATTTCCACTTTGCCCTCGCTCAGCTTCTTGCCCACCGTGATGCGATAGGGAACGCCGATCAACTCGGCGTCCTTGAACTTCACACCGGGCCGTTCATCGCGGTCGTCGAGCACCGCGTCCAGCCCCAGGGCCTTACATTCGGCATAGAGCGATTCGGCCGCCATGCGCTGCCCTTCATCGCTCATGTTCACCGGTGTCACCACCACAGTGAACGGGGCAATCGACACCGGCAACACGATGCCGTCCTTGTCGTGATAGAGCTCTATGGCTCCGCACAAAATGCGCTCCACGCCGATGCCGTAGCTGCCCATGATGGGCGTGAATTCCTTGCCGTCCTCGCCCAACACGCGCAGGCCCATCGACTCCGAGTAGCGGTAGCCAAGCTTGAAGATGTGGCCCACCTCCATCGCCTTGTCGATGCGCAGCGCCTCGCCCGTGCCCGCGCAGGTATCGCCGGCGTTCACCTGCCGCAGGTCGGCCCACTCGGGTTTGAAGTCCTCTTCAGGCGTAACGTTCCTCAGATGGTAGTCATCCTTGTTGGCGCCGCAGATCATATTCTTGCGGCCCTTCAGCGCCATGTCGGCGATCAGGCGGATCTTCTTCGTGTCGATACCCACCGGACCGAGCGAGCCGGCATCGGCGCCGAGCGCCTCGCGCATCTCTTCCGGATGCGCCGGACGCACCTCCTGAGCTTTCAGGTACGAGCTGAACTTGGTTTCGTTCAACGAATGGTCGCCACGCAACACAACGAGTACCAACTTGCCGTCGGCGGCCATCACCAGGCTCTTCATTTGCGACGTCTCCGGCAGTTTGGTGAACGCGCTCACCTCGGCGATCGTCTTCTGCCCAGGCGTGTGAAACTCTTCGGGCGCCAGATCGCCCTCGGGATCGGCCACACCCGGCGCCACCGGCACGCTCACGGCCTTCTCCATGTTGGCCGCATACTTCGAGGCCGGCGCATGGACCACAAGGTCCTCGCCAGCGTCGGTCACCACCATGAATTCGTTGGACTGCGAGCCGCCCATCGAACCCGAATCCGCCTGCACGTCGAAATACTGCAAGCCGCAGCGGTCAAAGATGCGGCAGTAGGTTGCGTGGTGCGCGTCGAAGGAACGGTCCAGGCCCGCCGCATCGACGTCAAACGAGTAGCTATCTTTCATCGTGAACTGCCGCGTGCGCAGCAACCCGCTCTTCGGCCTCGGCTCATCACGGAACTTCGTCTGAATCTGATACCAGATCTGCGGCAGTTGCTTGTAGCTGCGCAACTCGCCGCGCGCCACCGCCGTCATAACCTCCTCGTGCGTCATGCCCAGGCAAAGCGGACGCCCGAAGCGGTCGCGCAGGCGGAACATGTTGTCGCCCATCACATCCCAGCGGCCCGATTCCTGCCACACCTCGGCCGGATTGAGCGCCGGCAGGAAGAACTCCTGCGCCCCCATGGCGTCCATCTCCTCGCGCACGATCTTGGTGATCTTCAGAATCGACCGCTGCGCGAGAAACAGGTAGTTGTAGATGCCGGCCGAAAGCTGCCGCACATAGCCGGCGCGCACCATCAGCCGGTGGCTGGCCACCTCTGCGTCAGCCGGATCTTCGCGCAACGTGGGGATAAAGAGCTTGCTCCAGAGCATGATGGGTGTCCGTGAAAAAGTCCGTTTCGTGGGGTGTCCGGTTCCGGCCTGCCTCGTTCGCGCGGTGCGTGGCTGCTGCGCGGCGGGGGCCGGAATTCGGGAAACCCCGATTTTAGCATGGTAAAATTAGAGCAAACCCCCATGAAAATCGCTCTCGCCGCCGATCATGCCGGCTTCTTGTTGAAGGAAAAGCTGCGCGAACATCTGCGGTCGGCGGGCCACGAGGTGACTGACCTCGGCACCACCTCAACGGAGTCCACCGACTACCCCGACTTCGCCGCCGCTGTCGGCCGCCAGGTCGCTTCCGGCGAGGCTGAGCGGGGCATTCTCGTGTGCTCCTCCGGCGTCGGCATGTCGATTGCCGCCAACAAGATCCACGGCGTCCGCGCCGCCATGGGCACGCACACCGATGAGGTCGCCCTCGTGCGCGGCCACAACGACGCCAATGTCCTCACCCTCGGCGCCACCTTCACCCCAGAGCCCGAGGCGCAGGCGATGGTCGACGTCTTTCTCAGCACCCCGTTTGATGGCGGACGGCACGCCCGCCGCGTCGGCAAGATCATGCAACTGGAGAGCAAGCCGTAAGGCGCGCCTCCGCCGGCCCCAGGAGATTCCGATAGCACCATGTCCAGCACCAACTCTCAAGAACAGCAGCGGATGGCCCGCACCCTCGCTCAAGTTGATCCCGCCGTGTATGAGGCGATCCAGCAGGAGCTCGACCGCCAGAACTCACGTCTGGAACTGATTGCCAGCGAGAACTTCACTTCGGAAGCCGTGCTGGAGGCCACCGCCAGCGTTTTCACCAACAAGTACGCGGAAGGCTATCCCGGCAAGCGCTATTACGGCGGCTGCGAGTATGCCGATGTCGTCGAGAACCTCGCCCGCGACCGCGCCAAGCAGTTGTTCAAGGCCGAATACGCCAACGTCCAGCCCCACTCCGGCTCGCAGGCCAATGCCGCCGCTTACTCGGCCGTGCTCAACCCGGGCGACACAATCCTCGGCATGGACCTGGCCCACGGCGGCCATCTCACCCACGGCCACAAGCTCAACTTCTCCGGCAAGCTCTATAACATCGTGGGCTACGGCGTCCGCCCCGACGACCACCGCATTGATTACGACAAGCTGGCCGAACTGGCCGCCCAGCACAAACCGAAGCTGATCGTCGCCGGCGGCAGCGCCTACCCGCGGATCATCGACTTCGCACGATTCCGCCAGGTGGCCGATTCCGTGGGCGCGCTGCTGATGGTGGACATGGCCCATTTCTCGGGTCTCGTCGCCGCCGGGGTTCACCCCAATCCCTGTGAATACGCCGACATCGTCACCTCGACCACCCACAAAACACTGCGCGGTCCGCGCTCCGGCCTCATCCTGTGCCGCGAGTCCCTCGGCCCGGCCATCGATAAGAATGTCTTCCCAGGCCACCAGGGCGGGCCGCTCGTCCACGTCATCGCCGCCAAGGCGGTTTGCTTCCTCGAGGCCTTACAGCCCGAATTCGTCGAATACCAAAAGCGCGTGAAGGCCAACGCCGCCGTCCTGGCACAGGGTATGATCGACGCCGGATTCAAGGTCGTTTCCGGTGGCACCGACACCCACCTCATGCTCGTCGATGTCTTTTCACAGGGCGTTCGCGGGAAGGAAGCCGAGCACTCGCTCGACCGCGCCTTCATCACCGCCAACAAAAACGCCATTCCCTTCGACACCAACCCGCCGATGAACCCGAGCGGCATCCGCCTGGGAAGCCCGGCCGTCACCTCGCGCGGATTTGGCGAGGATGAGATGAAACAGGTGGCCGCCTTCATTGCCGAGGTCCTCACCGCCATTCCGCAGGGCGAAACCAAGCTCGCCGAGGCCGAAGCCGCGGTCCGCCGCAAGGTCGGCACGCTCACCGAGCGCTTCCCGCTCTACTCCTGGAAGTTCGCCCATTCACCGGCTTAACTCATGACGAGCCGATCCGGGAGTCCATCACGTGCGCATCGTTCTTGACGCCCGGCACATCCGCGACTTCGGCATCGGCACCTACATCCGAAACCTCGTCCACACGCTGGCCCACATCGAGCGGGACGACGAGTTTTACCTGATCTGCTCCACCACCAACGAGGCCGACTTCGCCGGGTTGCCCGCCAACTTCCACGTCGTCCCCTACGCCCAAAGCGACCGCGCCATTCAGGACAACGCCGCCTTCCCCCTTTTCCTCAGACGCTTCCGCGCCCAGGTACACCACATCCCGTTGAACCGCGTGCCCTACTGGATGCTGCGCCCCTATGTCGTCACAGTCCACGACATGAGCCGCCATCTCTATTCCACCGATTCGCGCTTCCATCGCCAGGTGAGCATGTGGAAAAGCCGCCATGGACTGCTCCGCGCCAGCCGTGTGATTTCGGTCTCCACAGCGACGCGCCGCGACGTCGAGGAGGTGTTCCGCGTGCCTCCCCATCTGTTGCGCACCATCCCCAACGCCCTCGACCCTCGCTTCCTCGCCCTGGCCGCCGACGACGCCGGACGCGCCGAGCGCAAACGCGCCCTGAAACGCTACCAGGTGGATTACCCTTACGTCCTGTACGCCGGAAACATCAAACCGCAGAAAAACATCCCCCGGCTCATCGAAGCCTTCGCCGTCCTCCGTGGCGAACTCGTCTCCCACCCCGTCTACAACGACATCAGGCTCATCATCATCGGCGACGACATCGTCCAACACCCGAGCGTCCGCCGCGCCGTCCACCAGATGCGCATCGGCGGCGCCGTCCGCTTCCTCGGCTTCGTCCCTCAGGATATGCTGCAAGCCTTCTATGAGTCGGCTGAGCTGTTCGCGTTCCCCTCACTGTACGAAGGCTTCGGCTTGCCGCCGCTGGAAGCCATGGCGTGCGGCACTCCGGTGCTGACATCCAACGTCAGTTCCCTGCCCGAGGTGGTGGGCGACGCCGCGCTCACCGTGAACCCGGAGAACGTGTTCGAAATCGCCCGCGGGCTCAAGGAAATCCTCCTCGACGACGCGCTGCGCTCCTCGCTCATCGAAAAGGGGAAGGTGCGCATTAACCGGTTCTCGTGGGATCAAACCGCGCGCGAAGTCCTGGAAACCTATCGCGAAGTAGCCGCCTTGGGCGCCGCAGGCAGGCGCTGAAGCTGGATCGGCCGCAGTTCCCTTCCCGGGGGCCTCCGCCTCGCCGCCAAATCTTCGCCCGAAACCAGGTCGCCGACCGTGAGATTGAGCTCGAGCATCAATAGATCGGCGACTTCAGCCGTGAGGATGCGGGCGCCCTTCAGCACGTTGTGGACATGAGCTTGAGACATGCCGATGCGCTTGGCCAGATTGCGCTCCGTCAGCTCTCCGTTTCGGATGCGCCCGTTCAGATTGGATTTCAAAGCCACCAGCAGGTCCTGCATCAACAAGGCCGGCACCTCCTCCGTTTCAATAGCTAATTGAAATATAGCGCGAAATAAGTTCCGTTTCGATAAGAAATTCTCACACATTGACATACTTTAATAATATCAAGCGAATCTAGTATCGCTTTTGTATTCAATGCGGATTGATCCTTCTCTCCCCACAAGTGGGGGTATTCTGCCTCCCCCAATTCTCCATGATATTGACGATTTATCTCGATCCTATACCATCACTACTGTTGGTCACGCCGTCCAGACAAGTCGGCGAACATTCGAGAGAGAAATACGGACTACTCACTATGGAATGGACACGATCGGAAACACTTGCACTCGCCCATCAGCAGTGCGCTCACTGTCATGGGCTTGGCCTTCTGCTCGGACGCAAATCGCACTGGTCTCCCTGCAATTGCGTCTTGCGCTCGGTCTTCCGCGCCTGTTACGCGCGGTTCCGCCGCTGCGTGGAAAAGGAGAAGCACCTGAGCCACGTGACCCTCCATCTGATGGGCGGCAAGAACCAGCGCCGCAGTTGGGGCCGCAAGGATGAAGAGTACATCGCCGATTTCACGCTCATGTCCAAGCGCCACCTGGATGAGGCGGAATATCAGATATTCAAATTCCATTTCTTACTCGGCGCGGATTGGAAACTCTGCTGCCGGCGTTTGAACATGGAGCGCGGCAACTTCTTCCACGCTGTCTACCGCATCCAGCAGAAGCTGGGGCGTGCCTTTCGCGAGACCAAGCCCTACGGCCTGTTTCCGCTCGACGAGTACTTCAACACGCTCTCGCGCCGCGAAACCCAACCCCGCATGCTGGAGCTCGCCAACGACCCCCGGCGCAACACGCTTTCCTTCCCGGTAACGACCCGCCTCGACAAAGCCGCTTAATTCCCACCAGAGCCCTGCCGCAGTCCGGCCGCCGGCCTTACCACCCGGCGGCCGTTTCCTGTTTGCGGCCCCCATCCAGGCGGTACAATACACCCCATGCTCGTTCTTGATCGCCGGACACTGCTCGCTGGATTGGCCTCGCCTCTGCTCACCGCGGCCGCACCGCCCTCGGCGTGGCGGCCGCTCTTCAATGGCAAGAACCTCGATGGCTGGGAACAGATCGGCGACGGCGTCTGGAGCGTGATGAGCGACGGCACACTGCTCGGCGACCGCAAGCCGAAGGAATCGCACGACCAAGCCTGGGTCTACACGAAGGAGGAGTTCGGCGAGTTCGACCTCGAGCTCGACTTCTGGACGCGGCTCGGCGGCAACTCCGGCATCACCCTCCGCGACCACACGCGCGCCAAGTACGCCGTCTACCCCAACCACGACCGCGAGCGCACGCCCTCGCACAACGGCTACGAGGTGCAGATCTCCAACGGCTACGCCAACGACCCCTATCCAACGGGCAGCATCTACCTCTTCGCCAAAGCGAAGACGGGCTCTCAGAAGCCGGGCGATTGGAACCGCCTCCGCCTGGAGTCGCGCAACGAGATCATGCGTACGTTCCTCAACGGCGAGAAGGTCTGTGAACACCCCGGCGACCCGGCGCGACCCAAGCGCGGACCGATCGGCTTGCAACTGCACGACCCGAACAGTGTCGTGATGTTCAAGAACGTCCGCATCCGGACCTACTAAGGAACAACCCGCGCCACGGTGGTGTCCAAGACTGGGATGAGCGCGCCCAGCGAACCCGAACCGGCGAGCCCGTGGAGTGCGGCGGCGCTTCTGGCGGGGGTGTTTCTGAATGCGTTGTTTCTCGATTTCGTCGCGACGTTCTACACCAACTTTGAATATGTGTGGCTTCTGGCGCTCAGGTTGACTCTGTATGCAGCTTTCCTTTGCTTCGGCGTCATCTACTTCCCGTTGCAGCTGGGAGAGCGGTTCAACGGGGGCGTCGACGAGGGAATCGCCTTTGCCCTGGGCAATGGGATGGCGTGGGCGGTGCGCAATCTCCTTATCCCCATCTGGGCAAGTGTGTGGTTCGTGACGCTGGCTTCCTTTGCCACCTCGACGCTGGACACCGCGCTGCTAACAGCGCGGACTGGAGCGGCACACTGGCCCAATTGGCGGGTGCTCCTGTCGATCATCTGGCTGCTACTGATTGCCCCTGCCGCATCAGGCTCGCTGGTGCGGTTGGCACAATCGTCGCTTTTCGTCGTGAAGGTGTCGGTTGTCCTGATTTTCGGACTTGCTCTGTCCACCGCACGCTACGTGCCGGAGGCGATTGAGAGAATTCGTGAATGGGAGGGATCAGCGCCTTCCTTGGAACCGGCCCTCCTTTTTTGGGTGGTCCCACCGCTTGTGGCCTGCAGCCCACTCATTCGAACCGTGCTTGCGGATCGCAGAACCATTCGCAAGGTCTTGATGTGGGGAGTGGCCATTCCGTTCTTGTTCGCTGTCTGGGCCGCGTTGTCCACAATGGCCGGTGCGTCTGTGCTCGAAAACGGGTTTCGAAAGATTCCCCTCTATTCACACTACGCCGGCGCCCGCTTCAACAAGCTGGGCTGGGTGAAACTGCTTTTGCTCACCTTCACACTGCTGACGGCTTCACGACTGGCTGCGAACGTCGTGACACATGCTCTCGTGCGGAGGGGTGGGATCGTAGCTGGAACAACGGTGACGGCGGCACTACTCGTACTGCTTCTGCCAGTCATCGATCGTTTTGGGACACTCTCTCCTGGATGATCTATATCTCGATCCCGTTTGCACCGCTCATGGGAGTTGCATGCGGCGTCTATGCCGCCACCGGAACTGAAGGGGCACGAGCCAGACCCGGGGACCAAGCTTGCGCCATCGTAGCGTGGCTGGCAGGGTGCGCCGTTGCCTCATCGCCCATGTGGGTATCTTCCGAAGATGATCGACAGTTCTTCGCGGGACACCATCTGTTGGGCTGGTTGGTCTCGTTCGCCCTCACCTGGCTCACCCTCCGCCTCTACCCCTTGATGCAAAACATCGTCGTGCGCGAGCGCAGGTAGAGCGTGTTGTCGACAACGATAGGCGAGGAGATGAAACTCTGGCCGGCCATGGTATTGGTTTCCACCACCTCAAACTTCGGTCCGGCGTTTAGCACGAACACATCCTCTTCCTCGCTTGCCAGGTAGAGCTTGCCGCCGGCCATCACGGGCGAGGCCTTGAAGCTGACGGCCTTGGGCAGGCGCTGTTGATGATAGTGCGGCGTGCCGGTCTTGGGGTCGAAGCAGCTCACCATGCCGGTGTCGGTGATGAAGTAGTAGAGCCCGTCGTGCATCACCGGCGCGGCGGTGTAACTGTTGCCGCGCTGGTTCTGCCACAGGACTGCGTCGGTGCCGGTGAGGTCGCCCGTGCGGCCGAGCTTGATGGCCATGAGGTTGGGGTCGCGGAAGCCGCTCATGACCAGCGCGATGTCATCAATGACGAGCGGTTGCGGGATCACGTTGGGCCCCAGGCCGCCCACCTCCCACAGCACTTTACCGGTCTTCAGTTCGTAGCTGACCGTTCGCCGCGTGGCGCTGACGATGGCCTGGCGAACGCCGCCATGGGTAATTACAAGCGGGCCGCTCCAGGAGGAGATCTCGTCACGCTCGTGCTTCCAGATCTGCTCGCCCGTGGTGGCGTCGAGCGCAAGCAAAAACGAACCGGACTCCTGGTCGAACTTGACGAGAAGGATTCCTGAGTCGAGCGCCGTCGGTGCACCCTCGCCGAACGCGTTGCGCATACGCATCGCGACGCCGTCCTTCTGCCAGAGGAGCTTGCCGTTGAGGTCGTAGCAGAAGAGGCCGCGCGAACCGAAGCTCGCATAGAGGCGCTTGCCGTCGGTAGTGGGCGAGTTGGAGGCGAAGCTGCCGTAGGTCTGGTGGTAGCCTTCGTGCGGCTTGGCGGTCTTGGCGGTCTGCTCCCAGAGCAGCTTGCCGCTGCGGCGGTCCAGGCACATCACTTGGAACTTGTGCTCCACCATCGGCCCTGCTCCACCGCCGGCGCGGCGTCCGCCGCCGCCAGGCTCAGGAGCCGCCGCCGGAGGCGCGCCCTGCGGAACGGCCGTGGTGAGGAACAGCTTCTCGCCCCAGGTGACCGGCGTCGAGAAACCGCGCCCAGGGATGTCCAACTTCCAGGCCACCTTGTCAGTGGCCGACCATTTCAGCGGCGCGCCGGTGGCCGCCACGCCCGTCTGCTGCGGCCCGCGCCAGTGAGGCCAATGGTCCTGGCGCGCCTGCCCCGTTAACGCGGGCGCGGCCAGGAGGGGAAGAAAGGTTCTGCGTCGCATGACAGAGAACGACGTGACGGCATGGCCCTGGGGTTACGGAAGATACACTCTCCGCACGCGTTCATGGATGCCGCAGAGCAGGGAATAGCTGATCGTCCCGGCGGAGCGGGCCAAAGCCTGGGCGTCCTGGGTGAGATCCCCCTCGCGGCCGAGAATCGTAACGGAATCGCCAACTTGCAGGTGCGGCGCGGCGGTGAGGTCGATGGTGGTGAGGTCCATCGAGACGGCGCCGAGGATAGAGGCCCACTGGTTGGCGGCGATCACCCTGCCACGGCCGGAAAGGCGGTGGGGTAGGCCGTCGGCATAGCCAAGCGCAAGGATGCCGATGCGCATCGGGCGAGGCGTGGTAAAACCCGCACCGTAGCCGATGTGTGCGCCCTTGGGGACATCCTTCACTTCCAGGATGGAGGCCTTCCACGTGAGCGCGGGCTGGAGGCTGAGTCCGCACGGCGGCGCATCTCCGCGGGCGGGCGAAACATAGCCGTAGAGCGCCATGCCGGGCCGGACCATGTTGTGCCAGGCGGCGCGGCGGCCATAGGCGATGGGAATGGTGGAGCAGGCGTGGCGGAAGCGCGGCGCAAGTCCGGCGGCATGGAGCGCGGTAGCGGCGGCGTCGAAGGCGGCCAGTTGCTCGTCGGTCTGCGTGCCGATGTAGTCGGCGCTCGAGGCGAAGTGCGTCATAAGACCTTCCAACCGCGCCGGGCATTCACGGACTGCTTCCACGATGGTGGCCACGGGTTCGCGCGTGCCAAGACGCCCCATGCCGGTGTCGAGCTTCAGATGGTAAGCCGCGCCGGCTGGTAGCTCGCGCAGGGCATCGAGCGAGTGGATGACAGGCGTGAGTCCAAGCCGCGCCACGTGCGGGCCATCGGCCATCACAAGGATGCGCGCCTTGATGCCGGCTTCGCGCAGTTCCAGCCCTTCCTCGGCGTTGGAGACGGCGAACCAATGCGCCCCTTCCTGTTCGAGAACGCGGGCGACTTCTACAGCGCCGTGCCGGTAGGCATCGGCCTTGACGACGGCGGCCACGGTGACGCCTTCACCCACCACATCGCGCACGGCACGGAAGTTCGCGGCCACGGCCCCGAGCGAAACCTCGACCCACGAACGGCGCGGCAGGCTCATGCGCGCAGCCTCCGGAAGAGATCTTCGTAGGCGTCGGTCACGGCTTCCCAACTGTATCGCTCCTCGACACGGCGGCGGGCCTTTTCGCGCCACGAATCGCGCTCGGCTTCGCTCATGGCCAGCACGTCGCGCAGCCGGTCAGCCAGCGTGTCATGTGTAAACGGTATGGCCGCGCCGCCGGCGACTTCGGCGTTCTCCGGCGTGTCGAGATACAGCGTAAGCGCGCCGCGGCCCATGTTTTCGATCAGCGCCGGATGCGTGCCGCCCACCTCGGTGGCCTGGATGTAGGCGAAGCAGTGTGAGCCCAACTGCTTGTAGCCTTCGCCGTACACAGCGCCGGGGATGACAATGCGGGGGTCCTTCGTGTCGCGCACACGGGCGATGTACTCGGCCGCGTAGGGGGCGTCGCCGATGAGGGCAAGTTGATGATCGGTGGCTACCTGCTCAAAGGCTTCGCGCACGAGCAGGCCGTTGTTCTCCGGCTCCATGCGCGAAACGTAGAGGAAGTACTGGCCACGGCGCAGCCCAAGACCGTCGACGACATCGTGCGAGGCGAGCACCTCCTGGTCGGCGCCATAGGGGATGAAATCGGAGTCGGTGCGATAGGTCTCACGATAGTAGGCCTTGATCTGCTCGGCATCGCTGACGACCCGGCTGGGGAACCAGGTGGACCAGCGTTCGCTCATCTCATACCAGAGCTGGCCGAGGCGGTTCCACTTTTTGCGATTGCGTTCCAGGCCATCGACGTTGAGCGCGACGGGGATGCCCGTGAAGCGCGGAAGCCAGGTGAAGATGGCGTTGGCGGCGTTGCAGTAGAGGGCCACGTCAGCGCGCCGGAAGAGGAGATCGAGCGTGGAGAGCCAGGTGTGGGCAACCGTGTCGAGGTACTTGTGGCGCAGCGTAGGCAGGTAAACGAGGCGGCAGCCGAGGTAGTGGGTGGAGGCGTGGCGCTGGCGGCAGTAGATCAGGACGTCGTGCCCGCGCGCGGCGAGGCGGCGGCCGAGCTCTTCAGCGAAGGTTTCAAAGCCGCCGTAGCGGGCCGGGATGCCGCGCGTGCCGACGATGGCGATGCGCATGAAAGCGTGGGGCCGCTAACGGCCCGCCGTACGGGTGCGCGTGGCGGCGCGGGCGGCGGGCTTGGCGGCGGCGGCCTTGCTCGCGCTGGAAGCTTTGGCCGGGAAACTCACCGGTTCATAGCTGAACCAGGAGGCGATGTACTCGTCGCTGACGCGCTTGCGGCGCATAATCTCGCGTCGCTTGGCGAGCACGCGCTTCCAATTGCCGAGCACGTAGGTGAAGGCTTTGAGCGAAGAGTGTTCGCGCAGCAGGCAGCAGCCCAGCACGACAGCGTCGCGCAAGGTGATGGAGAGCACGTTGCGCCAGTAGAGCGAAGGCGTGATGTTCTTGATGCGCATCAGGAAGCGGTTCTTCACTGAGTGCATATTGATGGCCGAGGGCAGGGCGCGGCGGTTGCCGGGCAGCACGCTGCGCACATGGTAGCCGCGCGCCAGCGGCGAGTACAGGCATTTCCAGCCCAGCAACTGGGCGCGCCAGGCAACGTCGGCGTCTTCGCGATAAACGAAAAAATCGGTGTCGAAGAACTCGCCTTCTATGGCGATATCGAGGATCATCTTGCGGCGGTACAGCGCGGCGGCGGCGGTGGCGCCGAAGACATATTCGTGCTTCACATAGTGGCCGCGGTCGATCTCCTGGCTGCCGCGATCCAGGTGGCGCAGCATGGGGGTGAAGTAGATGCCGGTGGAGTCGACCAGGGCCTGTTCGGGGAGATCAAAGTTCGAGGTGAGCGAGAGGAGTTTGCCGCAGATGGTGCCGGCCTTCTTGTCCATCTGCCCGGCCTGAACAAGCATGGAAACGAAATCGGTTTCGAGCAGTACATCCGGGTTCAGCGTGAGCACCCATTCGCCGCTGGACAGCGCGATGGCCTGGTTCTGAGCCGCCGCGAAGCCGATATTTTCCTGGTTGTAGACGATTTCGCAGCGCTCTTCGAACTGTTCCAGGATGTCGGTGGTGCCGTCGGAGGAGGCGTTGTCGATGACCACGATCTCAAGGTTCGGGTAGTCCTGCGCCAGAACCGATTCCAGGCACCGGCGGATGAAACGCCCGCTGTTATAGGTGACGACAGTGACCGAGACGAGATCGTTATAAGCCATGAAGGTGACGAGTGGTGAATCCCTGATTCGCTCGCGGTGAGCCGCCTGCGGGAGCGCTGGGCGCCCGGCCCGTCATCAGGCAGCGCGCCGCGATCCCCGCTGAAGCGGTAAATACGCCTCCGGCTTCGCGCCGCCGATGAAGACTATGAACAAACATTCTTCCGGTGGTTCCCAACAGCACTGCGGCCGCCACAACCCGTGTACGCCACGGCCCGAAGTGCTTGGCTGAATACCTTAGTAGGCTACCATACCAATAACTTGCGCGCGTCGCCGAGAGGAGTTTTCCCACCGAGTGGCCCCCCTTATGAAGCGCCCGGGCCTCAGGCGCGAGGCGGATTTTCCAGCCGTTGGCGAGCAGCCGGCAGCAGAAATCAACGTCCTCGAACCAGACAGGGTAGAACTGCTCATCCCAGCCGCCCACCTGTTCCCAGGCCTCGCGGCGGAAGGCGACGAGGGCCCCAGCGGGCTGTTCCACGTCTTGCGCCTGGTGCAGGTCGAGATCCAGGCAGCGGTAGCGGACGTTGGCCGGGTTTGACGGCCAGAGGGCGTTGATGCCGAGGGCCTCCAGGACGAGATCGCGGGTGCGGGGGAGCATGCGGACTGTGAAGCCCGCTTGCGGCCCGAGGCCGGACTCGCGCAGGACTCCGGCAGCGGCGCCCACGCCATCCAGAGCCAGAGCCTCTTCGAGGGCGCGGCGGATGGGGGTGTCCGGCGGCAACTCGACATCCGGGTTCAAAACAAGGATGTTCGGGGTGGTGAGTCGCCGTACGCCGGCGTTGACGCCCCCCGCGAAGCCGAGATTGCGACCGGCTTCCCACACATCGACCTGCTTGCCGGGTGGGACCGGCACCGACCGGGCCTGCCCCGCCGAGGCGTCTGTAGAGCCGTTGTCAACCACTACAACTTCATCAAAATGAAGGAGGACTGAGCGCACGCAAGCAGCCACACACTCGGCCGAGTGGTAGCTGACGATGACGACACCGATGGACGCGCTCATCACCTTGTCCACCGAAAATAGCACGACCAGAAACGGTCAGGGCCAGTTTTCATTTGCAGCTCAATCAGTTCCCGTTCGAAGCGATCAAAAAGCGCGGCCATCTCGCCCTGGGTGGCGACCGGTCCAGCGCCGCGCAGTTGCGCGTAGTTGCGCAGCCCTTCCAGTTTTCCTTTGAGCCAGGGGACACCCCGGCCATGTTTCAGGGCCGCCACTCCCCAGAGCAATTGACCCACCAGAACCGGCCAGCCGAGCGAGAGCGGCCAATGGCGGGGGTAGTGCTTGGCCACGAGATAAATCTGGTTGCGCGCCATGCGGCGGACCGTTTCCGGGTGCCACACGCCGAGGGTTGCACTACCCCAGTGCTCGGCGGACGCGGCCGGGACGTAGCGGCCGTTGAGGCCGGAAAGGGCGCAGCGGAGGCCGAAATCAACGTCTTCCAGGTAGGACTCGAAGCGTTCGTCGAGGCCGCCGATCTGATCAAAGGCGCGGCGCTGGAAGAGGGCGGCGGTGAAAGGAACAAGGTCGACGGCGCGGGGCTTGTCGAACGGCGGAGCGTCGGGCTGACCGTGGCCGCAGCGCAGCGGCAGGGCGGCGCGGGTCACCAGATCCCAGGCTGCATCCAGCACATTGTGCCCGCCGGGCTGGTAGATTTTACCGGAAGCAAAGGCTGCCCCACCTTGGAGGGATACCGCGAGCCTGTCAAGGTAGTTGGGAGCAAGCGTGACGTCGTTGTTGAGAATCCCGATGAGCGGCTCCGTAGTGGCGGCGATGCCTCGATTGACGGCGGCGGCAAAACCGAAGTTGCGTTCCAGCGCGATCACCTCTGCGCCCTGTGAGCGCGCGAAGTCCGCCGAACCGTCGGTGGAGCCGTTGTCGACGACGAGAATGCGCGCGGGAATGAGCGTTTGCGCGGCAAGCGAGGGGAAGAGGCGGCGCAAATGGGCCTCGCCGTTCCAGTTGGGAATGACGAGGACCACCTCACTCATCGTGCAAACCGCTTCTTCAGAAGGAACCAGAGGTTGTGGAAGCCGTCGCGCCAGGGGTTGAGCTTGATTTCGCCGAGACGGCTGGAATACTGCACGGGGATCTCCTCAAAGCGGATCCGGGAGCTTCGCAGGGCCTCGATCTTGATCTCTTCGCTGAAGGCCATGCCGTCGCTTTCGAGCTTCATCTCTTTGAGGATGGCGCGGCGGAAGACCCACATGCCGCTTTGCGAGTCGGCGACCCAGCGGAAGAAGAGCAGGGACGTGGCCAGCGAAAGGACAAAGTTGCCGAACTTGTGCTTGAAGCTCATCGCGTGTTTGTCGCGCACGGGAAAGCGGGAGGCGTTCAGGAAATCGACCTCAAGGTGGAGGAAGGCTTCGATCAAGTAACTGATGGCGTCGGGTGGATAGGAGTGGTCGCCGTCGAGGGTGACGATGATGTCGCCGGTGGCCTGGGAGAAGCCGGTCTTGTAGGCGCGGCCGTAACCACGCACGTCTTCGCGGATGACCTCGGCGCCGAGCGAGCGGGCTACGTCGGAGGTGCGGTCAGTGGAGCCGTTATCGACGACAATCACCTGATCGACGAACTGCGGCATGCGGCGCAGCACCTTTTCGATGCCCTGCTCTTCATTCAGACAGGGAATGATGACGGTGATGCGGAGGTCTTTATACAAATTGCTATTGTAGCGGCATGAGGCGACTGGTCTGGCTTGGTTGGCTGATGGCGGCGCAGGTGGCGCTGGGGCAAACGGCGGGTGTGGTGTTCAGCCAGATCTATGGGGGCGGGGGGAACGCGGGAGCGACGCTGAAGAACGACTTCGTGGAGCTGTTCAATCGCACGGATGCGCCTGTGGCGCTGGAGGGCTGGAAGTTTGAGTATGCGAGCGCGACGGGGGAGTTCACGCAATCGACGGCGCTGGTGGGGACGATCCCGGCCAACGGGTATTACCTGATTGCACAGGCGGCGGGAGCGGGCGGGACAGTGGACCTGCCCACGCCCGATGTGAGCGGGAGCATCGCCATGAGCGCGACGGCGGCCAAGGTGCGCATCGTGCGGGCCGATGGTGCGGGTGGAGTTGATGAATTACTCGGGGCTGTCAAATACGACGGCTTCTTTGCGGCGGGATGCGGGGTGCGGTGAGGGGTTCACGAACGGCCCGCCCGCGCCTAGGAACTCCGCTTCGACTTTGAAGGT